>DAORJJ010000007.1:0-36370 GCA_035439005.1 Polyangiaceae bacterium
CGGGGGGCGGGCGCCCTACACGCCCGCCAAGCCCGCGACCGGCGAGAACAAGTCCCAGGCCCCGACCTCCCACGCGCCGGGTGGTCTCCGTGAAGCCCGCCCGAGCCTCTCGTGAGCGCTGCGGGGCGCAGGTCTCTACGGGCCGTCGCGCGAGGTTCTCGCGAGAACCCGCGGCACGTGTCCAGAGGCGCCGGCGGTTCTCGCGAGAACCCGCGGCACGTGTCCAGAGGTGCCGGCGGCTCTCGCGAGAACCCGCGGCACGTGCGCAGAGGCGCCGGTGGTTCTCGCGAGAACCCGCGGCACGTGTCTGGAAGCGCCTGGGTTCTCGCGAGAACCCGCGGCGCCTGTCCGGAGGCGTCGGCGGCTCTCGTGAGAACCCGCGGCGCCTGTCCGGAGGCGCCGGCCGTCCTCGCGAGGACCTCTGACGAAAGAAGAGACGAGGACCCGGACCCACACCTTCGCGAACGGGTCCTCGCGGGTCCGGTCGGGTTGAGCCAAGCCCGCTGGGCTTCGTCGGGGAGGCACGCTCGTGGTTGCGGGTCGCCCCTTACCTTCTCGCTGCCTTGGCGGCGGGCTCCGCGCTCTGGGCACGTCGCCCCTTGCTCTTCGCCGCGGGCCTCTTCGTCGGCGTACGTAGCGTCTTGTTCTTCGACACCGCCTTCTTCGGCTTGTTCGCCGGAGCCTTCGGGATGTCCTCGGCGGCCACCCAGGTGAGAAAAGCGGTGTCGCCACCACCGACGCGAACGACGCGTTCGCGGTGCGTCATCACGCCAAGGCCGTGCTCGTCGTCCCACGAGCACGAGAAGCCGTACCCAACATAGGCCTGGCCATCCCGATCGGGGTTCATGATGTGGACCGACCGGAGCCGGATCGTCTCTCCGAGCGCGTCCCTCGCGGGGACACCTTGGAGCTCGGCGCGTACCTCGAGGTTCGCGTCGAGGGCACGACCGATGGCGTCGAGCACCCGCGGAGCACACTCGAAGACGTGCGCGTACGCCGCCTCCTGGCCAGGGGTCGGCTGCGTTCCCTCGTCGAGCACCGCGTCGCCGCCAAGGGAGAGACGCACGGTCGCGTTCCATGCGGGGAGCCTGACCGTCAGCTCGCGGCTGGTCGTGAGCTTCGGGCGTACGGGTAGCCGCGCGTTCGTCATGGGTTCATTCTAATCGTGCCTGGTGCCTCGTGTGGCCACACAGCTCCGCGGCGCGCGCGTAGCCCCGCACAGTGGGTCCACGCTGCCGTGCGCTAGCCGCCACGGGCGCCGCAGCACGGGCACGAGCCTGGCCGCGCCGGCGCGCACGTGGGCATCCCCGCGATCCAGCACTTCGAAGTGCGGCGGCCGCGCGCGCGCTCAGCCGCTCGTGATCTCGGTCCGAGGCGGCTGACCGAACTTCCGCGCGTACTCGCGACTGAACTGCGTCGGGCTCTCGTAGCCGACCTCGTAGGCCGCGCTCGCCACAGTGTGGCCCTCGGTCCGCAGCAGGCGTCGGGCCTCGAGGAGGCGCAGGTCCTTCTGGTACTGCAGGGGCGAAGTCGCGGCGATCGACTTGAAGTGCTTGTGGAAGCTCGATGTGCTCATCCCGGCGAGCTTGGCGAGGTCGGAGATGGCCAGGCTCTGCTTGAACTCGCGACGGATGTGCTCGATGGCACGCCCGACACCGCGTGCTTGGCTGTCGTGGGCGATCAACTCGCGCAGCATGGCCCCGTGCGGCGCCAACAGCAGCCGAAGGTGGATCTCGTCGAGGACTCGAGGCGCGAGCACACGCGCCGCGATCGGCTCGTCGGCGAGCGCCAAGTAGCGAGCGAAGGCGTCGAGCAGCGCGAGGTCGGTCTTGCCGACCTCCAGTGAACGCGCGCCGGCAGAAGTGAGCGTCACGTCCCCGAGCTCGTGCTGCAGGCTGCGCAGGCGGGACAGGTCGAGCGACGCGATCAGCGCGAGGTACGGGGCCGCGCTGCTGGCCTTGGTGATCCGTGACACGACCGGGAGGGTGTGGCTCACGATCAAGGACTCGCCGGCGCCGAAGCGAACGCTGCGTTCGCCCAGCATCGTCTGTTTCTCGCCTCGCAAGATCAGGCAGATGACGGGATCGTAGATCGTGGCATCGAGCGTCGTCGGTCGGAGGTGGCGCAGGACGAGTAACCCAGGCATGGGCCTCGCCATCTCGATCTCTGAGCCGTTCTGAGCTGGCAGGTGGCGCACGGCCTGTCGCTCGAGATCAGAGATGCCCACGCGAGGTAGCCTAACACGTGTCTCGGCCGGCACAGCAGCCTCCAGAGGCTCGTAGGATTGGGCAGCCAATTCGTACGATCTGACACGGCCAGAGGACGTCGACCGCCGTAGTGTTTGCTCGCATGACGACCACCGTTCACGCCTACGCAGTCCACGAGCCGGGCGGCCAGCTCCTGCCCTTCGAATACGAGCTCGGCCCGCTCGGTCCGCACGACGTCGACCTGAACGTCAAGAGCTGCGGCATCTGCTTCAGCGACGTCAGCATGATGGACAACGCCTGGGGCTTCACTCCTTACCCGCTCGTGCCCGGGCACGAGATTGTCGGCGAGGTCCGTGCGGTCGGCGAGCACGTCCGTCATCTGGCGGTCGGCGACGTGGTCGGCATGGGGTGGCATGCCGGCTACTGCATGGTGTGTCGTCAGTGCATGAGCGGCGATCATCACATGTGCGCGGACGCGGCGAGCACGTTCATCGGCCGGCACGGTGGCTACGCAGACATTGTCCGCGCCCAGGCCAGCGCCGTGTTCAAGCTGCCCAAAGGCGTCGATGCCCGGACAGCCGGCCCGCTGATGTGCGGCGGCATCACGGTGTTCAGCCCCTTCGTGCAATACGGGATCTCTCCGACGGCGCGCGTCGGCGTGATCGGCATCGGCGGGCTAGGCCACATGGCGGTCAAGTTCGCCCGGGCGTGGGGATGTCACGTGACCGCCTTCACCTCGACGGAGGCCAAGCAGCAGGAAGCCCTCGAATTGGGCGCCCACGTGGCGCTGAGCTCCCGTGACAAAGAGGCGATCGAGCGCGCGGCGAAATCCTTCGACTTGCTGTTGTCCACGGTCAACGTCCCCCTCGACTGGGGGGCGTACATCGGCAGCCTCGCCCAGCGTGGGCGCCTGCACGTCCTCGGCGCCGTGCTCGAGCCGATCTCCGTGGCCGCGACCTCGTTGATGATGAGCCAGCGCTCCGTGTCGAGCTCGCCCGCCGGCAGTCCCTCCGACATCGCGAAGATGCTCGACTTCGCCGGCCGACACGGGATTCAGCCGACGACCGAGCACTTCGCCTTCGACCGCATCAACGAAGCGATCGACCACTTGCGCAGCAACAAGGCTCGGTATCGGGTAGTCCTCGATCGCTGATCGAAGTCGAGACCCGCGCCGGGTGGGTCCCGCGGAGTTTCTCGCATGCATGGAGGGGGCGGTCCTCGGCGGGGAGCGGACCGACTGCCAGACGGCGTAGTACGCGGGCGCGCGCACGTCGCGCGGCCTGGGTGCACGTCGCCGACGCGACTCTGGCGGGGCTCGAGTCGGGAACGACGTCTCACGCGAGACCGAGCGCGCGAGCGGACGTCCTCGCGCCCCATCGCGCGGTGTGCTACAAGTAACACCATGACCCGTGTGGGAGTACGGGAGCTTCGGCAGCGGGCGAGTGAGCTGCTGCGCCAGGTGGAGCGGGGCGAGACCATCGAAATCACCGACCGAGGCCGGCCGGTCGCTGTCCTGGCGCCCCTGCCCGTGGGCGAAGGCCCGCTCGAGAAGCTGCGTTCGTCCGGCGACCTTGCACCAGCCGCCGCGACGCTCGACGCCCTACCTGAGCCGCTGACCCTCGGCCCGGGGCAGGAGCCTCCGTCGTCGGTCCTCGCTCGACTGCGAGCGCATGATCGTTAGGGCCACGTACCTCGACTCGTCCGCCATCGTGAAGCATCGCGGTGCGTGAGCCCGAGTCGTCTGCGTTGCGAGCCCACCTTCGTCGGCGCGGTCCCCTGGTCACGAGCGCGCTCGCTCGTACCGAGGTCATCCGGGCGTTGCTGCCCATCGGCGACCGCGGCGTGAGCCGCGGCCTCGACGTCCTTCGCCGTCTGGATATCTTGCGAGTCAACGACCGCGTGCTCGCCGCCGCGGGAACCTATTTCCCATCGAGGTCCGATCACTCGATGCGATTCATCTCGCCACGGCTGCGCAGCTCGGCGTATAGCTCCGCCACGTGGTCACGTAGACGAGCGCATGGCGATGGCGGCGCGGTCTCTCGGTATGAGGGTCGAGGCGCCGACCTGACTCACTTCTCCTGCGTGGCCCCCGGATCGCGCGACTTCGGCGGAGCAAGGACGCTCCCCGGCTGGAGTTCGGCACCAGGCTCGCCCTCGTCACGGTCCCCGCCTCCTCCACCGCGACCCCCTGACGAACGCCTCGACGGGCAGTTGATCTTTTCTTGATGCCCGAGCGCCCCGGCTTGACCGCGGCGAGATCGGGGAGGCGGTACGAACTGGGTGCAAGGAGTCACCCATGCGCCGGCCGTCCGCCAGCATCCTTCCAGCCGTCCTGGCCGCCATCGTCCCCACCCTGGGCAGTCTGGCCCACGCTCGAGCGCTGGATGGCGGGGCGCCCGACGCCGACGGCTCCGCTCCCGCCGACGCTACCGCGCAAGCGCAGCTCGACGAGCTCGTCGCGCGCGTTCGTCGGCTCGAAGCCGCGCGAGACTTCAACAACCCGTCGAACGAGCCGATCTTTTGGCCCGCACCGTGGGTCAGCTCGGGCACGGCGACCGTCGACTACCGGCCGCACGAGCGCGTGTCGTTCCAGCTCGAGTACCGCCACGACCACGCCGGTGCCGACATGTACTTCGGAGGCGACGTCGCTGGAGACGGCGTCGCGACCCCGTTTGTCGCGAACCGCGCGCTGCAAGACACCCTCACCATCGGAGCGACCACGTGGTTCCAAGAACGGAGCGAACGATGATGCCCCTCTCCTCAAACACGCGGCGAGTCCTGGCGTGGCTCGCCGCCGCGCTGGGGCTGCTCGCCGCTGCGTGGTTCGCGGTCTTCACCCACACCCGCCTGGACCGAGAGCTCTCGAAGCTGCCCGAGCAGGAGCGGCGCGCCCTGTACGAGAGGACCCGCGAGACCCTCCGCACCTCGTGCGCCCACCCGCGCGGGCCCGAGGTGGCCGACTATTGCCGGCAGCAGGCCAACTTCATCAAACATTTTCCAGAGTGCGACGGCGAGTGCCAGGACGTCGCGTCGCAGCTCACGCCCCCGCGGTCCCCCTGAGGAGCTGACCATGGACGCTGTCTTCCTCTCCATCCTCTGCGGGTTCTTCCTGCTCACCTGGGGCTTCGTGCGCCTCTGCGAGAGGGTCTAGGCATGACGTCACTGCTCGTCGTCGGCGGCGCCCTCGCCGCGCTCCTCCTCGCCTACCTGACCTTCGCGCTCCTCTTCCCGGAGAGGCTGTCATGACGGCGAACGCGGCCCTCCAGCTCGTCGTATTCCTGGTCGCGCTGCTCGCGCTCGCCGCGCCGCTCGGCTCGTACATGGCGCGCGTGTACAGCGGCGAGGCGCGCCTCGCCCAGCTCGCGCTGCGGCCGATCGAGCGCGCCTTCTATCGACTGGCCGGCGTCCGCTCCGACGAGGAGATGTCCTGGAGGGAGTACGCCGTCAGCGTGCTCGTGTTCAATCTCCTCGGCGCGCTCGTGCTCTACGTGCTTCAGCGCACGCAGGGCGCGCTGCCGCTCAACCCGACCGGTCTCGGGAACGTGTCGCCGGAGGTGTCGTTCAACGCCGCGGTGAGCTTCGCCACGAACACGAACTGGCAGGCCTACAGCGGCGAGACGACGATGAGCGCGCTCACCCAGATGGTCGGGCTCGCCGTGCAGAACTTCGTGTCGGCGGCGACGGGCATGGCTGTGTTGGTCGCCTTCATTCGCGGGTTCACGCGACGCACGAGCGAGGGACTCGGCAGCTTCTGGGTCGACCTGACCCGCACGACGCTGTACATCCTCCTGCCGCTCTCGTTCGTGTTGGCGCTGCTCCTGGTCTCCCAGGGCGTCGTTCAGACGTTCGCTGGCTCCGCGACGGCGCGTCTGCTCGACCCGGTGAGCGTCGACGCCGGCACCGTCGGCGAGCAAGTCCTCGCGCTCGGTCCGGTGGCCTCACAGATCGCCATCAAGCAGCTCGGCACCAACGGCGGCGGGTTCTTCAACGCGAACTCGGCCCACCCCTTCGAGAACCCGACGCCGCTCTCGAGCTTCCTCGAGGCGCTCGCGATACTGCTGATCCCGGCGGCGCTCTGCTTCTCGTTCGGGGCGATGGTGAACGACCGTCGGCAGGGCTGGGCCGTCATCCTCGCGATGCTGGCGATCTTCCTCCCGTTGCTGATCGCCACGACCGCGTTCGAGCAAGGCGGCAACCGGCTCTTCGACGCCGCGGGGGTGGATCAGCTCGCGTCGACGGCCTCGTCGGGCGGCAACATGGAGGGCAAAGAGGTCCGCTTCGGGATCGCGAACAGCGCGCTCTGGGCGACCGCGACGACCGCCGCGTCGAACGGCTCGGTCAACGCCATGCACGACAGCTTCACGCCGCTCGGCGGGCTCGCGCCGATGTGGCTGATGCAGCTCGGCGAGATCGTCTTCGGCGGCGTCGGCTCCGGGCTCTACGGCATGCTCGTGTACGCGATCATCGCCGTGTTCATCGCCGGCCTCATGGTCGGGCGAACTCCTGAGTACCTCGGTAAGAAGATCGAGGCCTACGAGATGAAGATGGCGTCGCTCGTCATCCTCCTGCCCGCCGCCGCCGTGCTCGTGGGGAGCGCCGTAGCCTGCCTGGCGCCGGAGACGAAGGAGGCGCTCGGGAACCCAGGGGCGCACGGCTTCAGCGAGATCTTGTACGCGTTCTCATCGGGCGCCAACAACAACGGCTCGGCCCTCGGCGGCCTCACCGCCAGCGGGAGGTTCTACGCGACGGCGATCGGCCTCTGCATGCTGATCGGGCGCTACTGGGTCATCGTCCCGGTGCTCGCGATCGCTGGCTCCCTCGCGAAGAAGAAGCTCGTCCCTGCGAGCGCAGGGACCCTGCCGACGCACACGCCGCTCTTCGTGGGGCTCCTGGTCGGGACGATCGCCCTCGTCGGCGCGCTGACGTTCATCCCCGCGCTCGCGCTCGGTCCCATCGTCGAGCACCTCCAGCTCTCGAGCCGCTGAAAGGACAAGCTCATGTCACACATCGCACACCAGCCGAGACCGCTGTTCGAGATGTCCATCGTGCGCCCGGCGATCGTCGACGCGTTCGTGAAGCTCGACCCTCGGCGCATGGTGAAGAACCCCGTCATGTTCGTCGTGGAGGTCGGCAGTGGCTTCACGACGCTGCTCTTCGTCCACGCCGCCGTCACCGGCCGAGGTGACGCCCACCCGGGCTTCATCCTCGCCGTGGCCCTCTGGCTCTGGTTCACGGTCCTCTTCGCCAACTTCGCCGAGGCCATGGCCGAGGGGCGTGGCAAGGCCCAGGCCGACACGCTCCGCAAGGCACGCCAGGACGTCCTCGCGAAGCGACTGAAGCCCGGCGTCGAGCGCGCCGCCGCGCTGGGGGACCCTTCGCGACTGGCGGGCGCGTTCGACGAGGTGGCCTCATCGTCTCTCCGCATCGACGACGTGGTGTTCGTCGCTGCCGGGGAGCTCATCCCGGCGGACGGGGAGATCATCGAAGGTGTCGCCTCCGTCGACGAGAGCGCGATCACCGGCGAGAGCGCTCCGGTCATCCGCGAGAGCGGCGGAGACCGAAGCGCGGTCACCGGAGGCACCCGCGTCCTCTCCGACGGGCTCATCGTTCGCGTGACCACGAACCCCGGCGAGACGTTCCTCGACCGGATGATCGCGATGGTGGAGGGCGCCAAGCGCAAGAAGACGCCGAACGAGATCGCGCTCGACATCCTGCTCGCGGCGCTGACGATGATCTTCCTGCTCGCGACGGTCACCCTGCTCCCGTTCTCCAAGTACGCGGTCACGAGCTCGGGCCAAGGCAGCGCGGCTCCGCTCACCATCCTCGTGGCGCTGCTCGTCTGCCTCATCCCGACGACCATCGGCGGCCTGCTCTCGGCGATCGGCATCGCGGGCATGGACCGCATGATCCAAGCGAACGTCATCGCCACCTCCGGGCGGGCCGTCGAGGCGGCGGGCGACGTCGATGTCCTGCTCCTCGACAAGACGGGCACCATCACCCTCGGCAACCGCCAAGCGACCGACTTCCTCCCCGCTCCTGGCGTGACGGAGCGCGAGCTGGCCGACGCCGCGCAGCTCGCGTCGCTCGCCGATGAGACGCCCGAGGGGCGCTCGATCGTCGTCCTGGCGAAGGAGAGGCACGGCCTGCGAGGAGTCGCGGCGCTGGGCGCGACCTCCGTGCCGTTCACAGCGCAGACCCGGATGAGCGGCGTCGACCTGGACGGGAGGCAGGTCCGCAAAGGAGCGACCGACGCGATCGTGCGCTTCGTCGAGGAGAACCGGGGGACGTTCCCCGCCCGGGTTCGGGCGATCGTTGAGGAGGTGGCCAAGCAGGGCGCGACGCCGCTCGTGGTCGCCGACGGCGCGCGGGTGCTCGGGGTCGTACAGCTCAAGGACATCGTAAAGGGCGGGATTCGAGCGCGCTTCGCGGAGCTGCGCCGCATCGGCATCAAGACGGTGATGATCACGGGGGACAACCCGCTCACCGCCGCCGCGATCGCGGCCGAGGCGGGCGTCGACGACTTCCTCGCCGAGGCCACCCCCGAGGCGAAGCTCGCGATGATTCGCGACTACCAGCAGAAGGGGCATCTCGTCGCGATGACGGGTGACGGCACGAACGACGCGCCCGCGCTCGCTCAGGCGGACGTGGCCGTGGCCATGAACACCGGGACGCAGGCCGCGAAGGAGGCCGGGAACATGGTCGACCTCGACTCGAACCCGACCAAGCTCTTGTCCATCGTCGAGATCGGCAAGCAGATGCTCATGACCCGCGGAGCGCTGACGACCTTCAGCATCGCCAACGATCTCGCGAAGTACTTCGCCATCATCCCGGCGGCGTTCGTCGCGACCTATCCGGCGCTCGGCGCGCTCAACGTCATGGGGCTGCGCTCACCGACGACAGCGGTGCTCAGCGCGGTCATCTTCAACGCGCTGATCATCGTCGCGCTCATCCCGCTTTCGCTCCGGGGCATCCAGTACCGACCGGCACCGGCGCCCGCGCTCCTCCGGAGGAACCTCCTCGTCTATGGCCTCGGCGGCGTCCTGCTCCCGTTTCCCTGTATCAAGCTCATCGACGTCGTACTGACCGCGATGGGCGTGAGCTGAGAGGGCATGAACATGATCCGCACTCTTCGTCCGGCGGCGGTCCTTCTCGGCCTCTTCACGCTGGTCACGGGCGTCGCCTATCCGCTCGCCGTCACTGGGGTGGCGCAGGTCGTCTCTCCGGAGCGCGCGAACGGCAGCTTGCTCGAGCGCGGCGGACGAGTCGTGGGGTCCGCTCTGATCGGCCAGAGCTTCGACGATCCTCGCTATTTCTGGGGGCGCCCGTCGGCCACGGGTCGCTCGCCCTACGACGCGCGCGCGTCCACCGGCTCGAACCTCGGACCGTCGAACCCCGCGCTGATCGCGGCGGTGCGAGCGCGGGTCGTCGCGCTCAGGGCGGCGCATCCGGAGCACGCCGCCCATCCCGTGCCCGTCGACCTGGTGACGGCGTCCGGCAGCGGCCTCGACCCGCACATCTCCCCCGCCGCGGCGCGCTTCCAGGTTGGGCGCGTCGCCCGGGCGCGGGGCCTCCCGGAGGAGCGGGTGCGCGCGCTGGTCGAGGCGCACGTGGAGGGGCGCAGCCTGGGGCTCCTCGGCGAGCCGAGGGTGAACGTCCTCCGCCTGAACCTCGCGCTTGACGGACTGGCCAGCGGCGGCGCCTAACTGTAGCCACGAACGGGACTGGAACCGATGAGCGAGCCACCCGACAGACCCGACCCCGACGCGCTGCTCCTGCGCGTGAAGGAGGAGGAGGCGCGGAAGCGCCGGGGGAAGCTCAAGATCTTCTTCGGCTTCGCGCCGGGCGTCGGCAAGACCTACCGCATGCTGCAGGTGGCCCGCGATCTCGTCGCAGACCAGAAGCAGGACGTGGTCGTCGGCCTCGTCGAGACCCATCGGCGGCGCGAGACCGCGTCGCTCGTCCTCGGGCTCGAGCTCTTGCCTCGGCGCAAGGTCGAGCATCGGGGCCGCGTCCTCGAGGAGTTCGACCTCGACGCCGCGCTCGCGCGCCGGCCCGCGCTGGTGATAGTCGACGAGCTCGCCCATACGAACGCACCGGGCTGTCGTCACCCGAAGCGCTGGCAAGACATCGAGGAGCTGCTCGCGGCGGGCATCGACGTGTTCACGACCATGAACGTGCAGCACCTCGAGAGCCTGAACGACGTCATCGCGCAGATCACCCGCGTCCAGGTGCGGGAGACCGTCCCAGACTCCGTCGTCGACCGCGCGGACGCCATCGAGCTGGTGGACATCGCGCCCGAGGAGCTCCTTCACCGCCTGAAGGAGGGCAAGGTGTATCTCGAGGAGCAGGCGCGGCGCGCCGCGAACCACTTCTTCCAGCGCGGGAACCTGCTCGCGCTCCGCGAGCTCGCGCTGCGGCGCACGGCCCAACACGTCGACGAGGACGTCCGCGCGTTTCGCGAGCGAGAGGGTGTGGCCGCCACCTGGCCGGCTGGCGAACGCATCCTCGTGTGTGTGGGGCCGGCGCCGAGCTCCGGGAGGCTCATCCGTGCCACCGCGCGGATGGCGGCGGGGCTCCGTTGCCCTTGGGTGGCGGCCTACGTCGAGACCTTGGGCGTGGGCTCGATGAGCGAGGCGGACCGCGCGCGCCTGGAGGTTCATCTCCGCGTGGCCGAGAGCCTCGGCGGTGCGGTCACTCGGCTCAGCGCAGCGACGGTGTCGCAGGCGATCCTGCGCTACGCGCGCAAGCACAACGTCACGCGGATCGTGATCGGCAAGCCGACGCACTCGCGCTTTCGTGACCGGCTCCGAGGCTCACTCCTCGACGACGTCGTGCGCGGCAGCGGCGACATCGACGTTCACGTCATCCGCGGCGACGAGGCGGGTGACGCCGCCGCGCGCCCTACGGCGGCGGCCTCGCTCCGCTCGCCCGCGCGCCAGTACCTCGGCGGCGTCGTGACCGTGTTGATCGCGTTGGGCAGCGCCGGCGCGCTGCGGGCGACGCTCCAGCTGCCCGATCTGGTGATGTTGTTCCTGCTCGCCGTGATGGTGGTCGCCGCGTGGTTCGGGCGAGGCCGGCCCTGCTCGCCGCCGCCCTCAGCGTAGCGGCGTACGACTTCTTCTTCGTCCCACCGCTCCACACCTTCACCGTCGAAGACCGCAACTACTTCCTCACGTTCGCCATGATGTTCGGGGTGGGCATCGCGATCAGCGAGCTGGTGGGCCGACTACGGCGGCAGGAGCAAGACGCGCTCGGGCGCGAAGAGCGCACCGCGGTCCTCTACGCCCTCACCCGTGATCTGGCCACGGCCGACACGCTCGAGGAGGTCGCGCAGGTCGCGGCCCGCCACGCAGGCGAGATCTTCGCGGCGAGCGCCGCGGTGCTGGGCTTCGAGGGCGGTGGAGGCGTGCGCACGCTGAGCTCCGCGCCGCCCGCCTGGAGCCTCGACCCCAAGGACCTAGGGGTAGCGACGTGGAGCCACGAGCACGACCAGCTCGCGGGGCTCGGCACCGAGACCCTGCACGGGGCGCGCGTGCTCTGCGCGCCGCTCCGTATTGGGCAGTCCCGGCTCGGCGTGTTGGCCCTCGTCCCCGCGGGCGACTTCCCGTTCGGAGCCGACCAGCGCGCCTTCCTGGAGCTGTTCTGCAAGCAGACGGCCGCGGCGCTCGAGCGAGTGCGGCTCTCCGAGGAGGCGAAGGGCGCCACGCTGCGGGCGCAGACCGAGGAGATGCGCGCGTCGCTCCTCTCTGCCGTCTCGCACGACCTGCGGACGCCGCTCGCGACGATCACCGGCGCTGCGACGGCGGTGCGCGACGAAGACCTCCCGCCGGCGACGCGCGCCGAGCTCGTCGAGTCGATCGTCGGCGAGGCGTCGCGGCTCGAGCGGCTCGTCGGCAACCTGCTCGACATGACACGCCTCGAGTCTGGCGGCGTTCTGCGAAAGAGGGACTGGGTGCCACTCGACGAGATCGTGAGCTCCGCGCTGACACGCTTGGAGGACCGGCTCGAGCGAAGAGCCGTGACCGTCGACATCGGTGAGGACGTCCCTCTGGTGTTCGTCGACCCCGTCCTCTTCGAGCAGCTCTTCGTGAACCTCCTCGAGAATGCCGACAAGTACACGCCGCCGGATACACCCATCGCGGTGCGGGCCCGCGCGGAGGGACAGCTCGTCACGATCGAGGTCATCGACCACGGTCCTGGCGTCCCCCCGGGAGCCGAGACGAAGATCTTCGACAAGTTCTACCGCGGGCCGCACGTGGGCGTGTCGGGGGCCGGGCTCGGGCTCCCGATCTGCAAGGCGATCGCCGACGCGCACGGCGGGACGATCTCCGCCGAGACCCGCGCCTCCGGGGGCGCGGTCTTCCGTGTCGTGCTGCCGAAGACCGAAGGGGTGCCCTCCGCTCCACCCGAGGGGGAGGCCTCATGACGGCCGTCGGTCCGCTGGTCCTGGTCGTCGAGGACGAGCCCGAGATGCGCAAGTTCATCCGCGCGACGCTGACGTCGCGTGGCTACAGGCTGCTCGAGGCCGCGCGCGCGTCCGAGGGTGTGCAGCTCTTGACCGGTCACAACCCCGACCTCGTGCTCCTGGATCTCGGCCTCCCGGACGCGGATGGGATCGACCTCACTCGGCAGCTCCGGGAGTGGAGCCGCGTGCCGGTGATCGTGCTCTCTGCGCGCGGTCGGGAGGACGACAAAGTGGCCGCGCTCGACGCGGGAGCGGACGACTACCTCACGAAGCCGTTCGGCGTGAACGAGCTCCTCGCGCGCATGCGCGTCGCGCTCCGCCACGCCGAGGCGTCGCGCGGTGGCGCCGAGGTGATGGCCTACCAGTTCGGCGACGTCGAGATCGACCTCGTGCGCCGCGAGGTGCTCCGCGGAGGTCAGCCGCTTCGGCTCACCCCCATCGAGTACAAGCTCCTCGTGCTCTTCGCTCGGCACGCCGGCAAGGTGCTCACGCATCGCCAGATCCTGAAGGAGGTCTGGGGCCCGGCGTACGCCGCGCACACACACTACGTTCGCGTGCACATGGCCGAGCTGCGGAAGAAGGTGGAGGCGAACCCCTCTCGCCCCAAGCTCCTCGTCACGGAGCCCGGCGTTGGCTACCGCCTGCGCGATCGCACGTGAACTCTCGGGATCGGTCGTCCGCGCCCGCGCGCAGGAAGAGCGACGGCGTCGGCGCCACGCCCTCAGCGCGGGTACATGAACGACTCCCACTTCGTCACCCAGCGGTTTGCGGAGATGAGGTGTGTCGTCTCGACCTCCGTCTTCGCGTTCAGCAGGGGGTTCGTGGGCGACCTCAGGAGCTCGTAGGCCATCGGGTACGGGTAGTGCACCGGTCCCGCGGCGAGCGTGTTGCCGCCGGGCACCACCACCACGGGCTGGTTGCAGATGCCGTCGGGGTTCGTGACGCCCGACTGCGTCCACACCGGCATCACCTCGAGGAAGGTCATGAGCCTCTCTCCGATGTCGTTGCCTGTCAGGACGTCGATGCCCTGCGAGTGCGCCATCTTCAAGCTGTTGAAGATCGAGCGCACGCCCAGGTTCTGGTGACCCAGGTCGCGGCAGGTCTCCATCGTCAGGCCAGGCACGAACGTGGGGGTGCCCCAATACGCGGCCCCGCGCGTGGCGATCTGCGAGCTCGAGGGCATGACCGGCACGCCCATGTCGCTCGCGATGTAGATGTACGAGGGCGTGTGCGTGGTCCACCGGGCCAGCGCGGCGTCGAGCATGGGCTTGTCGCTCAACCAGATACCCGCCGCCACGTGCGCCTCGATGCGCGAGTGCAGCCAGTTGTTCGGCGCTCCGACCTTGTCGTTCAAGGTCAGCGGCAACATCCGCGTGATGAAGGCGTCCATCGCCGCGGTGTGCCGGGCCTGCCAGCCCGAATAGGTGAAGCGCAGGACCTCGGCGGCGTTGGCGTACCACGGGATGGTCCAGCCGTGCTGGAGGGGCGCGTTCAGCCCCGCAGGGTCGAATCCCATGAAATTCGCGGGGTTCGTCCAGGACTCGATGTAGGCGATGGCCCGATCGGAGTAGACGGTGTTGTCGAGCAAATAGCCCAGCAAGGCGAACGTGTAGGCGTCGATCCCGTCTCCCACGGGCCAGTCGCAGGCGAGGACCTTGAGGCCGTTTGTCCCCAGGTTGTTCCCGCCGCAATAGATGAGCTCGGCTCCGCCGCCAGCGACGGTGTTGTCTACGGCGGGGTTGTGCAGCGTGATGTCGCCGCGGCTGATGAGCGCCACCATCTGCGCGACGCGGGCCACGGTGTAGGCCTCGCCGGCGAGGTAGCGGCGCTTGAGATCCGCCATGTGCGGCAGCGTGGTCATCATGCCCGGGTGCACCACGCCGTTGATCACCACCGTGGTCGGCCCTGGCGGACCCGCGTCGGCCGGCGGCCCCGCGTCGGCCGGAGGCCCCGCGTCGGTCGGAGGACTCGCGTCGGTGGGAGGCCCCGCGTCGGCCGGAGGGCCCGCGTCCGTCGGCGGTGGCGTGACGGGCGGCGGGCTGCTGCTCGAGGGACCCGGGGTGGGGCTCGGGGCGGGCGTCGGCGCGGTGCTCGGGGCCTCCACAGGCGTCGCGTTCGTGGGCGCGGGCTGGCCGCTGCACGCGCTCGCCCCAAGCGCGACGAGCCCCACGGCGAGGAGCTTGTGGATGGGACCGCCCCCGCGACCTCGGCGTGACTGGATGGAAGGCATTCGGACGAATGTAGCGTGGTCGATCGGGCCGGACAAGGCCGCGAGCCGCGGTAGCGGGGTCAAGGCAGGGCGGCGCGCGGTCGTCGCCGTCGTGCCCTCGAAGCGCGGCGAGACGAACCTCAGGCTCCGCTCGACCATCAGCACCGTGCGGGTCCGACGTGCGCCTCCCCGTGCCGTACGGCTGGACGCGCGCGAAGACGGCCGCCAAGCGCAGCGGGGCTCTCGCGTAGTCGGTATTGACCTGCATGGCAGTCGCTCGTAGCGTGTACGAATGCGCTCGACCCTCGGGTTCCTCTCGATCCTTGCCTGCTTCTCGCTGGCTGGCGTCGCGTGCAAAAAAGACGGTGCGGATCACGCGGTCATCTGTACGCAAGCGAAGATCCGCCGCGTAAACGCCGACAAGGGGACGCCCAACGATCGGCAGCAGCGCTGCCACGGGATGACGCAGAAGCACATCCTCACGGCTCCGAACGCCGACCACGCGGCGTACGCGGATTGCGTCCTCGAGGCGGAGTCGGAAGCAGCCGCCGCCCAGTGCAAGTGACCTGGGTGCAAGTCCCGGAGTGCAGGCAGTCAAGGCACGACACACTCAGAATCACGGGCGAGTTCAGCGTCGCGGTACGGGCCCCGCGGGCTGGAGCCCGGTCCAGTGAAACTCAGGATCAACCCGTCAAGGTCGCCACGAGAGCCGAAGAGCCCGCCGCTTCGGCGGGCTTCGCGCACCGCCACCGGGAGCTGCCCTGCCCCGGGCTTCAGCCCGGGCTTGCGAACCGGGCTTTGCACCCAAGTGACCTCGCCACGCCGCGGGCACGGTAGGCCATGCGGCGACCGACTCCTACGGTCGTGACTCCGCGAGGCGCGCGAGCCCCTCGGCCACGGTGACCTCGGGCGAATACCCAAGATCGCGGCGCGCTGCGGAGATGTCGTACCAGTGCGCGGTGGCGAGCTGGCTCGCGATGAAGCGCGTCATCAACGGCTCGTCGTCGCGGCGAAGCACGGTCCACGCCGCCTCCATCAGCGCCCCGGCGACGTAGGCCAGGCGCGGCGAGATCGACCGCGTGCACGGCGGGAGCCCCGCCGCGGCGAGGATGCCGTTCACCAGCTCTCGCTGGGGCATCGGCTCACCTTGCGTGATGAAATAGGCCCTCCCCGCGCACGGGGCCCCGGGCGACACGCGGTCGAGCGCGAGCAGGTGCGCCAGCGCCGCGTTGTCGATGTACACCGAGTCGATCGCCTTCCCGCCGCCGCCCACGAGCCGCAGCTTGCCCGCGCGCGCGCGCGCGAGGACCCGCGCCGTGAGCTGCGTGTCTCCCGGGCCCCAGATGAGGTGCGGTCGCAACGCCACCGTCGCCAAGTGCGGTCCGTTCGCCTCGAGCACGAGGCGCTCCGCCGCGGCCTTCGTGGCGGGGTAGTGCGCGTCGAAGTGCGTCGCGTAGGGCGCGCGCTCGTCGACGCCCTCGACGTCCCCGCCGGAGTGCACGACCGACGGCGTGCTCGTGTAGACGAGCCGCGCGATGCCGTGCGCGCGGCAGGCCGCGAGCACGTTCTCCGTCCCCACCACGTTGGCCCGATGGAAGCTCTCGTAGCTGCCCCACGCGCCGGCCTTGGCGGCCACGTGCACCACGGCGTCGCAGCCCTCGAGCGCGCGCAGCACCGCGTCGCGTTCGGCGAGATCCGCGCGCACCACCGACGCGCCGAGCTCGCGGAGCGCGGGCGCGTCGCTGCGCTGCACCGAGCGGACCGCGTCGCCGCGGGCGAGGAGCCGCCGCACGACCGCGCCCCCGAGGAACCCTCCGCCGCCCGTCACCGCGATCATCGAAGCCTCTCCTCGGCCCACACCGCGAGCTTCTCGCGCCCGATCTTGGCGTTGTGCCGGATGTCCACGGGGAAGCGGGGGTGCACCAGGAAGTGCCGTATCGGCGCGGTGTGCGCGTGCTGGTCGGCGAGCGCGCGGAGTTCCTCGACGAGGCGCGCGTCGGTCGACTTCGCGTCGGGCTCCCGCTCCACGCACACGACCGGGACGCGCCCGCCGCCGAGCGTCACCCCCACGAGGGCGGTGCGAAAGACCTCGGGGTGCGTGTTGAAGATCTCCTCGACGGGCGTGGAGTGGAGCGTGGTCGGGCCGAGCTCCACGCGGTGCGACTTGCGGCCCCCGAACCACAGTCGCCCCTCGTCGTCGAGATACCCCACGTCGCCCATGCGGTGGACGAGCACGCCGTCGCGATCGATCTTGGCGAGCGCGGTGGCCTCCGGCGAGGCGTAATACGCGCGGGTCACGGTGGGGCCGGCCACGGTGATCTCGCCCATCTCGCCGGCGGGCAGCTCGCGCGCCTCGCCCCAGGTCGCGAGCGGCGCGTCGGTGATCGCGATGACGCGCACGTCGTTCGGCGGCACTGGGCGCCCCACGCACACGCCCGCGCCCCGCTCGGTGGCGGCGCGGGTCTCCCCGAGCACGGCGCGGCTGCCGATGCTGGCGACGGGCAACACCTCGGTCGCCCCGTAGGGCGTGAAGATCTCCGCGTCGGGGCCGAGCATGCGGTGCACGCGCTCGAGGGTCGCGGCCGGCACGGGCGCGCCCGCGGAGATGATGCGGCGCACCGTCGGCCACGTCACGCCGTTCGCCACGCCGTGCCGGCTCACCGTGCCGAGCAGCGCGGGGGAGCCGAAGACGTTCGTGACGCCGAAGTCCGCGATGGCCTCGTGGATCTTCACAGGATCCACGCTGGCCGGCCGCGTGGCGTCCATCTCGGGGATGATCGTGGTCATTCCGAGCGCGGGATCGAACAGCGCGAAGAGTGGAAACGTGGGGAGGTCGATCTCGCCGGGCTGGATACCGTACGTATCTCGGATGAGCTCGACCTGGGCAGTGAAGTTCCCGTGACTGTAGACGACCCCCTTCGCGACGCCCGTGCTACCGCTCGTGAACAAGATCGCCGCGGTCTCGTCGGGCTGGGTGTCCGCGAGCTGCGGCGAGATCCGCGCGCTCTCGGGGGCGATCGCGGCGAGCGTCGCGCCGCCCCAGAGCCACCGCCGGCCCACGGTCACGAACCGCCGCAGCGTGGGCCGCGCCCAGCCGAGCACCAGCCGCGCCGCGTGCGCCGCCGGAATGCCGATGAACGCCTCGGGCTCGACCTTGGCGAGGCACCGCTTGAGCTGCGCGAGGCCGAGGCCAGGATCGATCATCACGGGCACGATGCCGGCCTTGAAGAGCGCGAACGTGAGCGCGAAGAACTCGAGGCTCGGCTTGACCATCAGCACCGTGCGGGTGCCGCGCGTGATGCCGTAGTTGACCAGGCCCGCCGCGATCTGATCGCTGCGCGCGTCGAGCTCCGCGTACGTGCACTGCTCGAACACGCGCGCGCCGGCGCGATCCCGACCGCGCGGGAACACGATCGCCGGCGCGTTGGGCTGCCTCGCGGCCATCGTCGGGAGGTAGCCCGCGATGTTGCAGACGGCGGCCGGCATGGGTCAGGTGCCCTCGCGCACGAACTTGCCTATCCGGGGGACGAGCTCTTCGTCCGCGTCCTCGAGCACGTAGTGGCCCGCGTCGGCGAGGGCGTGCACGACGGCGTGCGGCATCCGACGCCGCCACTCGTCGAGGAAGTGGCGATCGAAGACGAAGTCGCGGAGGCCCCAGGCGAGGAGCGTGGGGGTCTCTTGGAAGCGCTCGAGCGCCTTCGCCGTCGCAACGATGAGCTCGAAGCCCGGATCGCCGGCCCGCAGCGGGATGTCCTGGACGAACCGCAGGGTGGCGACGCGGTTCTGCCACGAGTCGTAAGGCGCGGTGTAGGCGTCGCGCACCGCCGCCGGCATGGCCTTGCGCGTGCAGCCGACGCGCGCGGCGGTCCACGCGAAGGCGTTGAAGCCGCGCACGAGGCCGGCGCCGAGGGGCGTGCGCGTGAGCGCGAGCGGCCACGGGAAGCGCTTCGACGCGGGCAGCGGGAAGGCCGCCGTGTTCAGGAGCACGAGGCGCGCGACGCGCTCGGGGTGCGCGGCCGCCCACGTCATCCCGATCATCCCGCCCCAGTCGTGGGCGACCAGGGTCACGGGCTCGGTGAGCGCCAGGTGGTCGAGCCACGCGGTGAAGTCGGCGACGCGCTGCGCGAGCGTGTAGCTGTAGTCGTCTTGGGGCTTGTCGGAGAGCCCCATGCCGATGTGGTCGGGGACGAGGCACCGGTGCGTCCCGCGGAGCTCGGTCACGAGCTTGCGGTAGTAGAATGACCACGACGGGTTGCCGTGCACCATGACCACCGGGGCGCCGGCCCCCTCGTCGAGGAAGTGCATTCGCTGCCCCCCGCCGCGGTCGAAGAAGTGGGACTCGAACGGATAGAGCGTGCGGTCGAAGTCCCTCATTCGGTCACCATACGATCTCGGCCATGCTGCAGTTCAACCCCGAGCCGATCCCGAGGAGGCCCACGCGCATCCCCTTGCGGAGCCGGCCGGCCTCGCGCGATTTCGAGAGCACCATCGGCACGGACGCCGGGCCGATGTTGCCGAACTCGGGGTAGATCGAGAGCGCCTTGTCGGGATTGAGCCCGAGCGCCTCCAAGAGCAGGGTCGTGTGGCTCGCGCTGACCTGATGGAGCGCGAGGTCGTCGAGGGCGCCCGCGTCCCACTGGAGCGACGCGCGCGCGAGGGCCCACGTGTCCTGCGCGAGGAGGATGCCGTTCGTGAGCAGCGCCTTGCCGTCGGTGTACATGCCGTCGACCTGTCCGTGGCAGAGCCCGCGGTGCTGCGTCGCCGCGCGCTCCACGGCCCCCACGAAGCGGGGCGCCTCGGGCGCGAGATCGCGCCGGCCGAGCAGCATGGCGACCCCGCCGGACCCGAGCGTGAGCGTGGCGAACTGATCCCGGAGGTCTCGCGGGGTCGTCTCGGGGCGCCGGAGCCGCGTGAGCGTGGCCTCGACGGCGTCGCGGGCGCCCTCGCCGTCCACGATGAGGGCGTGCGCGATCTGGCCGCGCTCGATCATGTTCCCGGCGATCTGCATGCCAGTGAGGAACGCGAGGCAGGCGTTGCCCACGTCGAAGTTGAGGCACGAGGGGTCGAGCCCGAGGGCGCCGTGAACGAGGCACGCGACCGACGGCTCGACGTAGTCGCGGCACACCGAGGTGCTGATGAGCACGCCCACGTCGCGCCGATCGACGCCCGACTCCGCGAGGCACTTCTCGGCGGCGAGCGTGGCGGCCTGGCTCGGCTGGAAGCCCACGTCCCAGAAGCGGCGCGCGACGATGCCCGAGGCGCTCTCCAAGAGATCGGAGCCCATTCCCATGCGTGAGAGCGTGGGCTCGAGGCGCTCGCAGAGCGCCTCGGAGGTTACCCGATGGGGCGCGTCGACGTGCGCGAGGCCGAGGATGGAGACGTTGGTGAAGCGCATCGAGGTTTGCCGGAAGGGGCGGAATAGGAGGTCCAAAGGCTCGCCCCGTCAACCCCTGCGTGCTCGCGCCCCGTCTCCGTACGGTCGCGCTCTCTCGGCCGCCGCGCCCCGTCGGGCCGCCAGGGGCCCCTCTCCCCGCGCGCCACTTCCCCTTCGCGCATCTTGCCAGCGGGGGGCGGCCTCCGGTACCACCCCACGCGTCCCGTGTCCCCGTGTCCCCGCCAGCGCGCCTGGGAGGTTCGATGATCATTGAGCGCAGGTTTCCCGTCTCCACCATGCTCCGGTGGGCGAGCCGCAGCGTGGCCCTCTCGGCGGCGTGGTGCGTCGTCGTGTATGTCCTGTATGCAAAGCTCGGGCTTTCGGTGCTCCGCGTGCCGTTCTTGCCAATCGCGACCGTGGGCACGGCGGTCGCGTTTTATGTCGGCTTCAAGAACAACGCGGCCTACGACAGGTTTTGGGAGGGCCGGAAGATCTGGGGCGGCGTGGTCAACGCCAGCCGCACGTGGGCGACGATGGTGCTCGCGTACGTGCACAGCGCACCCTCCGACGTGCCGCAGGAACCGGGAGCGAGCGCCGGAGGGGCGAGCGAAGGTCTACGGCGAGCCCGAGCGTGTGGCGAGGGGTCGCGTGAACACGTCGACGAGCTCCGGCGCGAGCTCGTCTACCGGCACCTCGCGTGGGTGAACGCGCTGCGCCTGCAGCTCCGCAAGACCTCCCGGTTCTTCGACAACCCCACGAAGTGGACGCGCGAGCGCATGGCCGCGCACGCGGACCACATGCGCAACGACTGGGACAAGGAGCTCACGCCCTTCTTGAGCGCCGAGGAGCTCGCCTACGTGAGCGCGCGCGCCAACCCGGCGACGCACCTCTTGTCGAAGCAGACGGAGGCGCTCGCCGCGCTTCGCGCAGATCGTCACCTCGACCTCTTCCACCAGATCGAGATGATGAGCCTCATCCGCGAGCTCTACGACCTGCAAGGCAGGTGCGAGCGCATCAAGAACACGCCGCTGCCCCGGCAGTACGCGGAGTTCAGCCGCACCTTCGTGCGGGTGTTCGCCTTCCTCGTGCCCTTCGGGTTGCTCGACGTCTTCGCCGCGCGCATCACCGAGGCGACCGTCGCGTCGGGGGTCCTCGCGCAGTGGCTGCCCGTCTTGCCGATGATCGGCGCCTCCTCGCTCGTCACGTGGGTCTTCATGGCCATGGAGGGCATCGGCGACGCGAGCGAGGACCCGTTCGAGCGCAGCATGAACGACGTGCCCATGAACGCGCTCTCGCGCGGGATCGAGATCGATCTGCGCGAGCTGCTCGGCGAGACCGAGCTGCCGCCGCGCGAGCCGAAGATCGGCAACCTGATGTACTAGCGAAGGTTGGCGGCCCGCGCGCGGTTCACGCGCCGAGGCTCACCGGAACACGAGGACCCACACGTCGTACACCGCGTGGGTCCACACCGCGGCGGCGAAGCCGCGCGTGGCGTAGATGAGCGTGAGGGCGAGCCCGAGCAGCAGCCGGAAGACGAACGAGGTGAGCTTCCACGGATCGCCGAGCGCGCCGACGTAGTGAAAGCCGCTGAACAGCAGCGAGGACACGACGCCCCACGCGACGAGGACGCCGACCGAGCGCAGCGTGAGCGTGGCGCCCGTGGAGGCGACGAAGCTCGTCTGCGGCTCGGCGAAGAACGCCAAGAGCACCTTGGCGCCCACCCCGTAGAGCAGCACGCGGAAGGCGAGCTCCTCGTAGAAGCCTGCGCCGAGCGACATCACGAAGCCCGTGAAGCGCGAGCCCTCGTCGATGTGGCCTGCGAAGAGCCGCTCCATCACGACGCCCGCGGCCATCCGCATGAGCACGGCGTAGAGCACCCCCTCGACCGCGATCTGCACGAATTTGCCCGGGCGAAAGGCGTGGCCGCGGCCGAGGAAGGCGAACGTCCCGGCGAACACGACGCCGATCGCGAGCGTGATGCCGAGGTACGCGGTGGTGCTCCCGTCGGCGAGGTGGAGCAGCTCGCCGGTGAGCATGTCGGTCGCGTTTTTGACGCGAAGGAAGACGACCGACAGATGGTAGAGCACGAAGATGGGGAGCGTGAGCGCGAGGTCGACCCACGCGCCCGGCTTGTCGGTGAGGGCCTCGCCCTCGCGCTCTGCCTGCTCGGTCATGCCGAGCGCAGCTTCCCACCCCCGCGCGCCGCGCGGCAACTTCGCGGCGAGCCGCCGGCGCGGGCGCCAGCGCTCTTGGTCAGAGGATCAGGACACCGATCAGCGCCGGAGGGGGCCCTGGCCGGGCGTCCACGGGACCGGCTGCGGCAGCTGGCGGCCGAGGCTCTTCGACATGGCGGCGCGGTGCTTGTGGAGGTCTTGGCGGAGCGGGGCGACGAAGTCGGCGCTCACGGTCGCCTTGCGCGCGCGGGTGGCGCGGCCCGCGTGCCACTTGCTGAGCGCCAGGCGGGACGCGGCGTCGACGAAGGCGCGGCCCGGGGCGCCGCCCCAGCTGAAGGTGGCGCGCATGTGGGCGACGGGGGAGGTGACGAGCTCGAGCTCCTGGAGCGTCATGTTGCCCAGCAGGAGCTCGTCCTCGAGGTTCTTGCGGATGATGCGCCCCTTGCGCACCACGAGCCAGAGGAGCAGGCCGAAGAACGCGAGCACGAACAGCAGCCAGAGCGGCAGCATGAGGATGGGCAGGTTGTTCGAGATCGTGGCCGAGGTGTTCCACACGAAGTGCAGGAACACGGCGCCGAAATAGCCCATCACCGGCGCCGTCCAGCGCACCCAGGTCTTCTCGGTCTCGCGCGCGAGCCCGAAGCCGATGCCGGTCATCGAGGTGTAGAGCGGGTGACCCCACGGGGCGAGCACGCCGCGGATGAGGAACGTGCCCGCGAGGATGTTCTCGCGCCCCGCGAACTCGGCCTGCGCGGCCCGCCCATAATAGATGATGTTCTCGATGGCGGCGAAGCCGAGCGCGGCGAACGTGGCATACACGATCGCGTCGACGATGCCGTCGAACTCGCGCTTCGCGAAATAGAACATGCCAAAGATCGCGATGGCCTTGAAGAACTCCTCGACCACCGGCGCGCTGATGCACGCGCCCACGGCGTCGCCGAACTGCGCGCCGCCGATCCCCGCGGCGACCGCGCCGAAGAAGGTGTTGACCACGGCGGACATGCCGCACGCCGCGATGCCGCCCCACGCGAGGCACATCATCAGCGCCCACAGGGGCTCGGGGTCGTAGCGGTCGACCACCCAGGGGACCCACAGGTAGATGAGGAGCGGCGGCAGCGCGAAGACGGCGCCGATCGCCATGGACGTGTACGCGGTGCCGGGGTCGTTCGAGAACGCGGGCGGCACGAGGAAGAGCGCGAACAAGAGGAAGCCACCGAACAGCATCCCGAGGATGTAGAGGACGATGCCGGCCATCTTGCGGCCGCCCTCGGGGTCGGGGCGCTTGCCCGCGGGGGGCGGCTGCGGCAAGTGCTGCTGTTGGGGGTACATGGGGTATCCAGCCATCGTGACCTCTCGGCGAATGCGGCGAATTCGAATCAGCGAGCCCGTCGATTCTCATGAATGGAGGGGCGCGGGCTTGGGCGGGCCCGACCTGCGTGCGTGACTAGCGGATCTCGAGCGCCTTGATCTCGGCGCTCTCGGGGTCGAGCTTCGCGGCCTCGGCGAGCGCGGACTTCGCGAGGTCCTTCTTGCCTTGGGCGAGCCGCACGCGCGCGGTCATCAGCTCGACCTTCGCCATGCCCTTCGGCGGCGGCTGGGTGAGGCGCGCGCTCTCCACCTCGAAGTCGGCCTGCGCGACGCGCCCGGTCTCGAGGAGGCCGCGCGCGAAGTCGAGGTGGACGTCGGCGCGGCCCACGTCGACGAACACGGCCGACTCTCCGACGGCCACGAGCTCGGGCCAGGCCTTCGCCTCGACGAGCTGCGCCGTGTACACGCGCCAGAGCGTGGCGTCGTGCTGCTCGAGCTTCGCGAGGTCGCGCACGAGGGGCAAGAGATCGCCCTTGCGGTTTTCCTCGAGGGCGAGCTCGAGCAGGCCCTTCAGCGGATCGGGGCGGCTCGCGTCGAAGCGGTGCGCGCTCTCGAGCGCGTGGCGGGTCGCGGCCTTGTCCTTCTTCGCCTGCGCGGCGTCGGCGAGCAGCATCCGCGCGTCGTAGCCGTCGTGGCCGTTGTCGGTGAGCACGCGCGCGCGCCGCTCGACCTCGGCCGGGTCCTTGGCGGCGACCTTGGCGGCGAGGTAGTTCGCGTCGGGGTTCTTCGGGTCGAGCTTGAGCGCGGCGTCGAGCTCGGCCTTCGCGCCCTTGTCGTGGGCCACGGTCATCGCGAACGCCAGGGCCGCGTGGGCCGAGGCGTCGTTCGGCGCGGCCTTCACCTTCGCGGTCGCCTCCTCCACCGTCGCGGGGCGATCGTCGAAGACGTACTGCCGGTCGTAGCGCGCGAGCCGCGCGAGGGCCCACGCGCGGAAGCGCGCGTCGTACTGCTCCGCGGGGACGCCGAAGGCCTCCTGGAGGACCTGCGGCGTGCGCTTGCCCGCGCCCCAGAGCTCGAGCGCCTTGACCACGCGGGCCATGCCGAACGTCTCCACGGTGAAGACGAGCATCTGGCTCGACGCGTAGTACGCCACCGACACGTCCGCCCCGTTCGTGGCGTGCGTGAACGCGCGGTTCATGCTCACCGCGCCGGGCAGCCGCCCTTTCTTCAGGGCGAGGTAGAGCTCGGGGTCGAGCTCGCGCTGCCACTCCGGCCGCCGCGCGATGGTCTCGTATTCGGAGAGCCCCTCGGTGAACCACCGAGGCACGTGGTTCTTCGACTGCTGGATGGCGAACACGTGGCCGAGCTCGTGCCACACGACGTTGCCCCAGTTGAACGGCTCGCTCCCCGGGCTGATGGCGGCGACCACGTGGCCGAAGCACACGCCCTGGATGCCCGTGTTGGGCAGGCCGCTCGTGCGCACGCTGAAGGGCTCGCGACCGGCGTAAAACTCGAGAGACACTGGCTTTTTCGGGACGAAGCCGTACCGCGCCTTCATGCTCGCCCAGGCCTCGCCCGCGAGGCGCGGCACGTAGCGCTCGAGCACCGCCTTCTCGGCCTTCGGATACCGGATCTTGAAGGCGCCGCTGTCCGTGGTCTCGTAGCCGACGGCGATCTGCTTCTCGTAGAGGTCGAGCGTGTTCTTCACCCGCACGTTGTACGAGTCCTTGCGCCACGCCTTGCGGGTGGCCTCGAGCCCGCGCGCCTCGTCGCCGTTGCGCAGCGCCGTGAGGCCGAGGTTCGCCCAGGCGCGCACGTCCTCGGGATCGACGCGGACCGCCTCCTCCATCATGGCCACGATGTCGTCGTAGCGGTGCTCCCACTCCGCGAACTCCGCCACGACGCGGAAGAACTCGGCGCTCTCGGGGTTCTTGGCGAGCGCCTCGCGCTTTCGCGCCTGGAAGCCCGCCTGGTCGTCGTCGAGGAAGCGGGCGGTCGCCGCGAGCGCGATGAGCTCGATGCTGCCGGGGTCGACGGCGAGCCCGGCGCGGATGGCCGCCTCGGCCTCGGCGATCTCCATGTCGTGGAGCGCGATGCCCGCGCGCACGGCCAGCGCGCCGGTGTGCCGCGGGTTCGTGGCGAGCGCCTCGGCGAGGAGCTTGTTCGCCGCGTCGAAGTCGAGGGTCTGCTCGAGCTTCACGCGGGCGAGGGCGACCAGCACGTCGGGGTGCTTCGGCGCGAGGGCGATGGCGTCGCGGAGGACCTCCTCGGCGAGGCCCGGGTTGTACTTCTCGAGGAAGAGCTCGCCGCGGGCGAGCAGCGTGGCGACGCGCTTCTTGTCGGCCCGCTCGCTCTGGTTGAAGAGCGTGTTGGCGTCGCGGGGGACGCGGAGGAGGTGGGCGGCGCGGCCCGCGAGCGCGAGCCCCTCCGCGTCGGTCGCGACGATGGCGTCGCTGTTGAAGTCGGCGATGAGGGTCATCAGCACGGGCTCGGCCTCGGCGCGCTTGCCGAGCTGGAGCAGGAGCTCACCGAGCAGCAGCCGGACCCGCCGCCCCTCCACCCCGGGGGCGCCCTTCTGCCCCTCGAGCAGGCGCGCGGCGTCCGCCCGCTTGCCGACCGCGGACAGCGCGCGCGCGCGCACGAGGGCGCCCGTCGCCTTGGCGGCCGCGGATCCGCCGACGGTCGCCGCGAGGCGGTCGGCGTCCTCGTATTTGCCGCGTGTCACGAGCAGCTCGGCGAGCGCGGCCTTGGCGAGGGGCTCGTCTGCGCCCTTCACGTCGCGCAGCGACCGCTCGGCGTCGTCGTACTTCGAGGCCTCGAGCTCGGCGAGCCCGCGACGGAGGGGGCTCGCGGCGGGGTCGGCCGCGGCGCGTCCGGGGGTCGCGGCGAGGGCGAGCGAGACGAGGAGCGCCGCTTTGGCGAGAGATCGCATGGGGCCTGAGCGTAGCCGATTTTGTTTCGCGCCGAGGGGCGCGTGCGGGCGCGACGAGGGCGGCGCGTTTCGCGGCGACGATCACCCGAGGGGCGCGTGCATCTCGACGCCGTCCTCGCCGTCCGCGTAGTAGCCGCGGCGGACGCGGACGTCCTCGAACCCGACGCTCCGATAGAGCTCCCGCGCCGGGGCGTTGCCCGCGCGCACCTCCAGGAGCGCGAGCTGCCCGCCCTCGGCCCTCGCGGCGCGCAGCGCCTCGACGACGAGCGCGCGCCCGAAGCCGCGGCGCCGGTGCTCGAGGGGCACGGCCACGTCGAGGATCGTGAGCTCGTCGGCCACCTGCCACGCGAGCAGCGCCCCCGCGATCGCGGCGCCGGCCCCCTCGGCGTCGGCGAGGGCGATCCAGAGCCGAGTCTGAGGGCGCGTCCGCTCGTCGTGCAGCTCGCGGGCGACCAGGGCGGGGTCGCCGGGGGGCGACCTTGTTGTGGCGAAAAGGTAAGCAATGTCAAGCAGATGGCTGGCCTCCGCGGGCGCGATCACGTGGCTCACGCGGGGCCTCGCGGGGGCTCGCTGAGGCGCACGTTGTCGGCGACGAGCGTCAGCGCGCGCGCCCTCGGCGCGAGCAGCACCGAGTCGAGCACCAGGGTCACGCCGCCGTCGCCCTGTACGATCGCGCCCGCGTAGGGCCCGAGCCCGAGGACGAGCCGCCCCACCGGGCGGACGAGCGCCGTGTCCGGGCCATCGATCGCGTCCACGCCGACCGTGAACGAGGGCGCGTCCGCGCGCTCGCTGAGCTCGAGGACGAAACGGTAGCTTGAGGGCGCCTGGGGCTCGAGGCAGTCGCCGAGGTGGGGGGTGCGATCGTCGGTGCCCGAGGCCGGCGGCTCGCGCACCGCGAGGACGTGCGAGGCGAGCAGCGCGTGCCGCACCCCCCGCACCTGCACCCAGAGCACGCTCGCCAGCCCCACCTCGACCGGGAGATCGATGAGCGCCTCGACGCCCCGTCCGGGCAGCGTCGCGAAGCGCAGCGTGCCGCCCAGGCGCTCGACCGCGGACAGCGCGAGGGCGAGGCCGATGCCGCGGCCCGCGAGCAAGTCAGCGCTCGCCGACGTGGAGAAGCCCGGCAAGAACAGCAAGGAGAGGAGCGTGTCGTCGTCGGCCAGGTCGGCCAGCGACGGGCTGATGGCGCCAGCGGCGACCGCGCGCGCGCGGAGCGCCGCCATGTCGACGCCCGCCCCGTCGTCGCGCACGCCCAGCACGAGGCGGTTCGTGGTGCGTCGCGCGGTCAGGGTGACGGTCGCGGTCGGCGGCTTGCCGATCGCCGCGCGCGTGTGCTCCGGCTCGATGCCGTGGGCGACGGCGTTCCGCGCGAGGGCGAGGCACGGGTCGAGCAAGCGCTCCATCAGGCGCCGGTCGAGGGTCTCGTCGCCGCCGCGCACGACCACCTGGACGGCGCGCCCAGCGCGCTTCGCCTCGGTCATCACCGCCGCGGCGATCTGGGAGAAGAGCTCGCGCGCGGGCGTCTGACGCATGGCCGAGAGGCGCTGTCGGGCGCGGTCGTTGACGTCGAGCAGGGCCGCGTCGGCGGCGTGGGCCTCCTGCGCGCGTCGATCGAGCTCGTCGGCGAGGCTCGCCACCCGGCGCGCCACGTGCGCCACCTGACCGAGCGCCGCGGCCGGCGCGCCCCAGGGGCGCGGGGGACCGATGCGGCGGAGGGCGTCGCCGAGCTCCGCGCGCAGCCCGCGGAGCTCCGCGGCGGACTTGACGTCGGCGCTCGCGCGCGCGCCGATGCCGTCGCGCACCGCGCGCGAGACTGCGAACCCGTCGAGGAGGGCGTCGATCGAGGACAGCTCGATGCGGACCGTGTGTGTCGAGAGCGCCGGGTGGACCGTGATGGGCGCCTCGGTCCGCCCGGGGAGGCGCGCTCGGAGCAGCTCCAGCGCGTGCGCCGGGTCGTCGAGGAGCGCGGAGAGCGTCGGGCGGTGTCGGGCGATCTCCGCGAGCGCGTCGTCGAGGGAGCCCTCGCCGTGGGTCGCCCGCCGGAGCACCTCCTCGAGGCCGTGGCAGAACCACGCCATCGCGTCGTCCCCCACGGCGCTGGCGGCCCCCTTCAGCGTGTGGAGCTGGCGGTAGATCGCGCTCGTGTCCTCCTCGCCGAGCGCGAGGTCGAGCGCCGAGAGGCGGTCGGTGACGCTCTCGATGTATTCTGCACGGAGTGCCGGGGCGGGGGTGCCCGACTCGAGGTCGCGGGGCGGCTCTGGCCACTGCGACTCGAGGGCAGGCAGGCCCTCTCGGACGCGCGCGGTCGCGCGTCGCAGGAGGTCGAGCGCGTCCGTGCGCGCGCTCTCGTCCCCGCGCGAGTGCCGGCGCTCCAGCCGGATCAAGGCGCTCGCGAGCTCGCTCTCACCGGCCAGCCCGACCGAGCCCTTCAGCGAGTGGAGCGCCCGGGTCACGTCCTCGGCGCCGCCGCCGCCCAGCGTGTGTGTGTGGCGCTCGAGCTCCGCGAGGAGCAGCCGCGCGAGCTCGGCGTCCCGGGGGCTCAACGCGGCCGCCTCGCCCGCCGCCCGTCGGCCGCGCTCACGGCTCCTCCTCGCCGTCGTCCTCGCCGAACCACTTCCCGAGTGGCTCGATGACGGGGCGCAGCACGCCTACGAGGATGCCTCGAGGCACCTTCTCGCCCAGCGCGCCGAGCGCGTTCACGAACGCGCGGCCGTGCTCGACCGCGTCCAACAGCGCGCGCGCCGTCTCGGGGTCGGTGTCGGTCGTGCGCTTGATGCGCTCTCCGAGCTCGCCGAGCGCCACGCCCACGTCGACCGCCGCGCCGGTGATGCGCGCGGTCTCCTGGGTGAGGTCGGCCGCGGCCTCGCGCGCGCGGTCGAGCGCGCTCGTGAGCTGGCCCACCTCGGCGCCCACCTCGTCGAGCGTCGCGGAGAGCTCCCGCGCGCTCTCGGCGCCTCGCGCCGCGGAGAGGCGCACCTCCTCGGCGACGAGCCGCAGCGGCTGCCCGCTCTCCTCGCCGAGGCGCGCCGCCTCGAGCGACGCGTTCAGCGCGACCAGGGAGAGGCGCTCGAACACCGCGCTTACGCGGGCGAAGCTCGTGGCGAGGTCGGTGGCGCGGGTGGAGGCGCCGCGCGCGCGATCGCCGACGCCCTCGATGGCCGCCCGCTGCTTGGCGAGGCTCGAGGCGACTCGCTGGGCGACCTCGCCGACCTCGCGGACGCTCGACGCGGCGCGATCATGGGCCTTCCAGAGGGCCGCCGCGTCGGCCGGGCTCGGGGCGGCGGCGCTGGTGTCGACCTTGCGTGCCCGGAGCAGGCCGAACAGGCGGCGTTTCGGCTTTTCGACCATACGTACCCTTACCGCGCGCGCCGGGGGTTGTGCAGCCTCTGTCTCCGCGAGCGCGACGCGCCGCTAGCGGGTGGCCTCGCCGCGCGCGACCTTGGCCGCGGTCTCGCGCACGCGGGGCTCGGGATCGCTCTTCGCCATCTCCGCCGCGAGCACGCGGGCCTTGGCCGCGTCCGCCTCGACGAGCGCGAGCAGGGCCGCCTCGCGGACGAGCGCGAACGGCTCGGCGCGCGCTGCGGCATGGAGCGCGGCCGCAGGGGCACCGGCGCCGCCCGCCTTGCCGATGCGGCCGAGGGCCGCGCAGGCCAGCGTGCGCATCGACCACTGTCGGTGCTCCCGCAGCACGCGCACCACCTCGTCGGTCGCCCGCTGGTTCGCCGCCGCGCCGACGGCGTTGAGGGCCACGCGCTGCACGTTGACGTCGGGGTCGGTGAGGGCGCCGACCATGGCGGCCTGGGCGGCCTCGCTCTTCGAGCGCGCGAGGAGCGCGATCGCCTTCACACGGAGCGCGGCGTCGGGGTGGCGCGCGAGCGCGGCGATGCTCGGCTCGAGCGCGACGAGCACCTCACGCCCCCTCTCGCGCGCGAGCTTCGTGTCGGCGCTCTCGCGGGGCCCAACGAACGGCTCGAAGGTCCCCTCGCCGCGGCCGAGCGCCTCGAGCACCGTGTTCGCGCGGGCGTCGGAGGTCTGCAGCGCCGTGAGGGCGGCGCGGGTGAGCGGCTCTTGGAACGTGACGAGCGCGAGGGCGCGGTCCTTCTCGGACGTGGGCACGTCGAGGAGCTGCCGGAGCGCGCGCTCGCCGTCGAGCGTCTCGTCGGGGACGGGCAGCGGCTCGAGCTTCGCGTCCGCGGCGCCCTTGGTGGCGAGCAGCACGAGGCTGTAGGCCGCCGCCTGCGGCAGGGTGACGGCGCCCGGCCGGCCGGCGAAGACCGCGTCGGCCATGGCGCCCGTGGCCGCCTTGGCGCGGGGAGAGTCGGCCTTCAGCACCCCGAGCCTCGCGAGCGAGACGAGCGCGGCCTCGCGCGGGAGCGCGTCGACGGCGTCGGTGAGCGCCAGCAGCGTGCTCATCTCCTCGGTCGCGCCGAGCTCGCCCAGCGCGTACGCGGCGGCTGCGCGCGCCACCATGCCCCCGTCGAGCGAGCGCGTCGCCTCGGCGAGGGAGGGGACGCTCCCCTTGTCCTTCAGCGCGGCGAGGCCCAGCGCGGCGAACGCCCGCATCTCGGGGGTGCCCAGCTTGAGCAGGCGACGAAGCGGTGCAAGTGCTCGTTTATCTTGCGATTTCGCGATCGACCAGGCCGCCGCCACGGCGATGGGATCCGACGCGATGCCCACCTCGCCGCCCTCCCCCTTGGGGAACACCAGCGCCTCGTATTTGGGCAAGAGCGCGGGATCGCGGAGCGCGCCCGACGCGACCATCGCGCGCGCACGGAGCGAGAGCTCGGCGTTGCCTTGCGCGAACGACAGCAGCGGCAGGCCCGCGTTCCGGTTCTCGACGTACGCGAGCACGTCGATCGCCACGCGCTGCTGTCCGGCGTCGGGGTCCACGAGCGCGTCGAGCAGCGGCTTGACCGCGCGGGCGCCGATGCGCGCCAGGGCCGCGCGCGCCTCGGCCGCGTCCTTCCCGGTGCCGTGGCGCACGCGCTGCACCAGGCCGAACGTGAGGTTGCCGTAGATCTCCACGAGCAGCTTGCGGAAGATCGTGCGCTGCGGGTTGCCGATCGCGATGGGCAGGAGGTCTTGCTCGAGCGACTCGAGCGTGCCCCGCCCGAGGTTGATCTGCATCGACAAGCGGGCCGCGCGGGCCACGAGCTCCTCGTCCGGGGCGCCCCGCACCACGCGCCGGAAGAGCCGATCGGCCTCCTCCGACTGGCCCTTCGACAGGAGCAGATCGGCGAGCGAGAAGTACACGATGAACAGGCGATCGTTCTTCTGGATGGCCGCGCGGTATTCGACCACGGCCCGATCGGTGTCCTGGCGCGAGCGGTACATGTCCCCGAGGCGCCGGTGCCCCTCCGCGTCGTCCGGGTTCAGCTCGACCGCGCGCGCGGCGTATTTGATGGCGTCGTCGTCGCGGTAGATCTGCAGCGCGTATTGGGCCATGCGCTGGTAGAGCTCGCGGGCGCGCCGGGGCTCCACGGCCACGAGCTTCTCGAGCGCGGCGATGGCCTCGGGGATCTTGTTCTCCTGCACCAGCACCCGCTCGAGGGCGAGGTAGGTGTCCGCGTCGCCGGGCGCGAGCTCGAGCACGCGGCGGAGCGTCGCCTCGGCGTCGGCGAGCTTGCGGAGGTGGAGCTCGACCTCGGCCAGCGTGCGCCCCACCTCGGGATCGGGCGACGGGCGCGAGAAGCGCTCGCGCAGCACGAGGCGCTGGGCTCGAGCTGGCGCTCGAACCCCCACAGCGACACGAGCCGCGTGCGCGCCTCGCGGGCGAGGAGCTTGTCGTTCGTGGCGGCGGCCTTCGCCGCGATCTCCTGCCAGATCGCGTGCGCCTCGCGGTACTGCTTGCTCCGCTCGTGCGCGGAGGCGAGCTGCTTCTTGTAGGTGACGTTCGCGGCGTCGAGCTGCGTGGCCTCCTTGAACGCCGCGAGCGCGTCGGCGGTCATGTCGTGCTCGAGGTACACGTCGCCGAGGGCCGACAGGGCCTTCGCGCGCGGCTGGATCACCGCGAGGATGCGCTTCCAGGTCTGGATGGCGAGGGCCTGGTTGCCGTCTTGAAAATAGCGGTCGCCGAGGTCGACGAGGTGCCCGGGATCGCCGGTCGACACCTGCGCGAGGCGCTGGAGCACCTTCATCGAGCGCTCGCCCTCGCCGATGCGGCCGTAGAAGTCGGCCAGGCGGTTCAGCACGTCCTCGTCGGTGCCGGCGCGCGCCTCGAGCTCGGTCAGCAGGCGCAGCGACCGCGGGCGATCGCCGCGCTGCATGAGCGCCTCGCACTGCTCGAACACGAAGGTCGGGTTGTTCGGGGCCGCGCGGATGAGGCCCTCGTACTCCGCGATCGCCTTGTCGAGCTCGCCCTGCGACTGCAGCACGCGGATGACCTTCAGGCGCAGATCGATGTGCCGCGGGTTCACCGCGAGCGCCCGCTTGTACGTCTCGAGCGCCCGCTGCGCGTCGCCGGTCTCCTCGTAGAGGGAGCCGAGCAGGGCGAGGCGCGCGAAGTCGTTCGGGTGCTCGTCTTCGAGCTGCTTCACGAGCACCGGGAGCTGCTGGTCGGCCCTGTAAAGCTCCGTAATTGTTTCGTAAATTTCGCCTCGCACCGCCGCCTCGGCGCCGGCCGCGGAGAGCGCGCGCTTCAGGGTCGCCAGGGCCTCTTTGTTCTTGTGCGCCTTGGCCTGCGCACGCCCGAGGTCCTTCAGCGCGGGCGCGAGGGCGCGGTTGTCGCCGGCGGCGGCCGCCACGAGCTCCTTCAGCTCGACCTCGGCCTTCTCGAACTCGCCCCGCGTGAACAGCTCGCGCCCGAGCTCGCCGCGCACGAAGAGGCTCGTAGGCTGCATCTGCACGAGCTGCAGGTGCGCGGCCTTCGCGGCCGCCAGATCCTTCGCGTCGAGCGCGAGGGTCATCAGCGTGCGGATGGTCTGCTCGCGCTCGGGCGCCGCCGTCTGCAGCGCGAGCCCCTGCTCGTACCGCGCGCGGGCCGCGGCCGTGTCGCCGCGGTCTTGGAGCAGCCGCGCGAGCGCCAGGATGGCGGAGGGATCCGTGGCCCGCAGCGCGATCGCGCGCTCGAAGGTCTTCACCGCCTCGTCGCCGCGCCCGTCGAGCTTGTAGATGCCCGCGAGCGTCGCCGTGGCGGCGTACTGGTCGGCCCCGGCCTGCGCCGCGCGCGCCTCGAAGTCCTTCACCAGGTTGGCGATGTTGCCGTCCTTGTCGCGGTAGAGCTGGGCGAGGCGCTGGAGCGGGAACGGCGAGCCAGGCTGCCCGAGGACGATGCGGGTGTAGCGCTCGATGAGGACGGCCGACGGCGCCCCGGGGCGCGCGGGCTCGCCCACCGGCTTGGCGGGGGTGGGCGCGCCTGGCTTGGCGGGGCCTGGCTTGGCGGGGCCTGGCTTGGCGGGGCCTGGCTTGGCGGGGCCCGGAGCCGCAGGTTTTCCTGGCTTTCCAGGCTTGCGGTGGCCGGGGGTGAAGTCTTGGGCGAGGGCGGCCGGCGCGACGGTCGACGCGGCGGAGAGCGCCAGCGCCGCGAGGCCCAGCGCCGAGAGCAGACGGTTCTTCAGCGACGACGGCCGGGCCACATGGGAAACATAGCGCCCCTCCGCCCGAGAACCCAAGCGCTCGCGGTCTCCGCGGCGCGGCGCCGTCAGAAGGTGCCCGACGCGAGCGGGAGCGTGAGCGGCGGGGCTGTCATGGGGAGCGTGAGCGGCGCGGGCGCCTCGGCGAGCCACGCGGGAGCGCGCATCGCGGGGTGCGCGTCGGAGGTGAGGGACCTCAGCGGGGGCATGCGCCCGTTGTTCGAGCGCAAGAGCAGGACCAGGCCGATCGCCGCCACGCCGAGCCCGATCGTGGTCGTCACCGCGCCCGCGACGAGCAGGCCGGTCTGGCCGCCCTTCGCCTTGCCGTCGGGTCGCACGCCCGCGCCGACGAGGAGCATCGTGGTGCCGCCCACGACGACCACGCCGCCCACGGCGAGCAGCACGATCGCGGTCGTCCGGTCGGACGAGCGGGAGGACGCCCCGCCACCGCCGCCGCCGCCGCCGCTCTTCGACGACGCGGGCGCCTCTCGCGAGGGCTCCTTCGCCTCGGCCTTCGCGGGCGCCTTCTTCTTCGGCGGGGGAGGAGGCGGCAGCGAGGGGCTCGCGCCGGCCGAGGCCTTTGGGGGCGGCAGGGCCACGTCGGCCCAGGCCGTTCCGGGGAAGGAGGCCGCGACGATCGCCGACGACAGGAGAATCGCGAGCGGCTTGCGCGCGTTCCACGTGGTCGGGGGCCGCGGGCGCGGCGTAAGGTGCGAGGGCGAGGTGGTCATGGCGAGGTGGTCGAGGACGCGACGGTGCACGTGGATCGTCGCCCTCGCGGCGCTGGGATGCAACCGAAACACGTGCGAAAACGCGCACTCGGGCGATGCGGGGGTGGTCACCTCGGCGACCACGTCGGCGATCGCGGCGCCGACCTCCGCGTCGATCGAGGCCGGGCCGGTCGACGTGACGAGCCAGGCGTCCACGGCGTGGGCGCCTGGTCCGTCGGTGGTGACCTCCGGCAGCGTCGTCGACGCCGCGGCCCTCCGCGAGCGGACCCGCGCGCGCCTCGCCGCCGATCGCGGGCCCGTCCACCTGCTGCAGGGAGGCACGCCGCGCGAGCTCGGCCAGCGCGCCTGCGAGGCGGCCGTCCCGCGGCGCCCTCCGGCCACGAAGGTGCTCATCAAGCCCAACCTGGGCGGCTTCGAGTGGTTCAAGGATCCCGCCAAATCGGGCGGCGACGACGGCCTCCGCGGCCGCATCACCGATCCCGAGTTCGTGCGCGGCATCGTGCGGTGCCTGCGCGCGCGCGGGCACACGGCGATCACGATCGCCGAGGGCTGGGGGGCCAAGCACGCCGACTGGGAGCGCCTCGTGCGTGTCTCGGGCTACGCCGCCATGGCGCGCGAAGAGGGCGTGCCGCTCGTCGCGATGGACGACGACGGCACGTTCGACGTCGAGGGCGACACCCCCGGCAAGCCGCTGCTCCTCCGCGGCATGGAGCGCACGCACGTGCCCACGCTGCTCATCCCCAAGGTGCTCGCCGAGCACCTCGACGCGGGGCTCTTCATCTCGGCGCCGAAGCTGAAGGCCCACCGCTTCGGCGTTTTCTCCTCAGGAATCAAGGGGATGCAGGGCACGGTGATGCTCTCCGACCGCGCGCCCGCGTTCAACCAGAAGTGGCGCATGCACCGGGAGCTTGGCCCCGCGCTCGCGCTCGGCAAGCGCGCCGACGTGCCCCCGGCGGAGGCGCGGGCGGCGTACGTGGCGGCCCTCGAGACGTTCGCGGAGCGCATCGCGGACGTGCTCGAGGTCGAGGCGCCGCACGCGGTGCTCGTCGAGGGCGCGCCTTTCATGGGGGGCGACGGCTTCGGTCGCCAGTACCCCGGCCCCGAGTCCCTCGCGGTGGCCGGCACGAACCCGGTGCTCGTCGATCGCGTCGTCGCCGAGGTGCTCGGGCTGTGGGACAGCGACGCGCTCGCGCGAGAGCTCGGGGGCCACCGCACCTCGCCGCTCCTGGAGGTCGCCGCCAAGCGGCTCGCGATCCCGCTCGACGCGCCGCGAGTCGAGGGCGACGGCGCGCCGCTGCTCGCGAAGCGCCGGCCCGCGCACCTGCTCGGGATGGCGGGCTTCGCCGTCCACGAGGGCCCCGGCGTCGAGGTGGCGCCGGGGTCGCGGCCGGCCGCGCCC
>DAORJJ010000008.1:0-32574 GCA_035439005.1 Polyangiaceae bacterium
CCCGATAGCCTGCGACCATCCTATGCCCCTCCTTCGTCCCGCTCCCCGGTTCATCGTCCTCCCCCTCCTCGCCGCCGCGCTCGGCGTGCCCGCCGCCGCGTGCGCGCCTGGCGGCGCCGGCGAAGCCGTTCGGCCCCAGGCGCCTTCCGCCGCGACCGCCATCCAAGCGGAGACCTCCGACGCGATCATCACCTGCCGCCCGGGCTCCTACGCCGAGCCGCTCGCGGTCGATCTCTCGGCGAACGCGCGCGCCGACTTCGAGGCCGCGATGGACAGCGGCGTCGCCGTCGTCCACTACGACTGCAAGTCCGTCCGCCTCCTGAAGGACTGCCGCATCGCCGGCGAGTACCGGTTCGCCGGCGTGAGCCGCAAGGAGGAGGTCATCCACCTCGACAACCGCGACGAGATCAAGGCGAACCTCCCGCTCGCCCCCGTCGCGAAGGGCAGCGCGGAGATGGAGCGCGCCTCGGCGCTCGACATCGCCTACGTCCTCGTCGGCAAGCGCTCGACGCCGGCGATGGTGAGCCGCCAGTACCTCGAGGGCAGCCAGTGCGGCGAGGCCACGCACTACATCCGCGCCGCCACCGTCGGCGCGTTCGCCGTCCAGACCGCCACGAAGGGCCGCGTCGCCGCGGCCGCCGAGGTCTTCGGCACGAGCACGAGCGGCTCGAGCCAGAGCGGCAAGCAGAGCGCGAAGAAGGACGGCAACCCGAAGGCCTGCGAGGAGTCCAAGCCCGGCTCCGACGCCCCGCCCGGGGAGTGCCGCTCGGCCATCCGCTTCGAGCTCGTGCCGGTGTCCGACAAGCCCCCGGCGCCCAAGGCGGAGGCGAAGGCCGATCCGAAGGCGCCCGCGAAGCCCGCCGCGCCCCCCGGCAAGGAAGAAGGAAAGGCGGTTGACGATCCGTGCCCCGAGGGCTTCAAGCTCGTGGCCGGCAAGTGCTCGAACGCCGCGGTGAGCAGCGCGCCCGCCGCGCAGACCTCCCACCTCTGCGCCCCGAAGGACACGGCCGACTGCGAGGCGCAGTGCGCCGCCGGGAACCTCGGCAGCTGCCACAACCTCGCCAACCTCGCCTACCGCAACTACGGCAAGGACGTGCCCGACGCGCAGAACGTGAAGGACGAGGACCGCGCCCTCGAGCTCTGGAAGAAGGCCTGCGATGGCGGCGTGTTCGCGGCCTGCAACAGCTACGCGGACAACCGCACCTCGCGGACCGGCAGCCAGGCGAGGGACCTCGCGGCGGCGCACGCCGCCTACGTGAAGGCCTGCGACGGCGGCAACTCGGACGCGTGCTACACGCTCGGCGACAACACGCTCCGCGGGCGAGAAGGCGAGACCAAAGACCCCGTCGCCGGGCTCGCCCTGCTCTCGCGCTCGTGCAAGCTGGGCGACAGCCTCGGCTGCCGCGAGATGGGCGAGTACTTCTTCGCGGGCAAGTACGGCGTGCCGAAGAACCCGGCGCTCGCGGACAAGCTCCTCAGCGCGTTCTGCAGCCAGGGCGACCTCCGCGCGTGCGACGACCTCGGGCACCACCTCCTCGGGTTGTTCGACAACGAGGACAAGGCCGAGGCGCCCATCGCCGAGATCCCGAACGCCAAGGCGCGCGGGCGCGGGCTCCTCGACAAGGTCTGCCGCTCCGGCGGGTCCCGCGCGGAGAGCAACTGCGCGACGCTCGGCCGCGTGATGGTCGAGGACAACGACCCCAAGGGGCGCGCGCTCCTCGCCGAGAAGTGCCCCACCGCGAAGAGCGACACGTGCATCTTCCTCGCGCGGTCGTACCTCGAGGGCAAGGGCGGCCCGGTCGACAAGGCGAAGGCCTACGAGGCGCTCCTCACGTCGAACGACGACGCCTCGATGATGAAGGCGGCGCTGGCCATCCAGAGCGGCGACGGCGTGAAGAAAGACGCGGCGAAGGCCAAGGCGATCCTCGAGAAGCTGTGCAAGGACGAGGAGTACGCGAAGGCGTGCAAGGCCCTCGGCGGCGGGAAGCCCGGCGCGGCACCCGCGCTCGCGAAGGGCCCCGCCAAGCCGGCGCCGAAGAAGCCCGCCCCGAAAAAGTGACGACCTGACCCGTCCTGACGTGGGGGGCCCGAGGCGCGCGCGCTCCGGGCCTCCTCCGTGGTTGCCAGCGGCGCGGCGGCGCCGTATGGGCTTCGGGTGTCCGAGAGAACGCGCGCCACGTGGGACGAGTACTTCATGAACATCGCGCGGGAGGTCTCCACCCGCGCGACCTGCGACCGCAAGCACGTGGGCGCCGTGGTCGTGCGCGATCGCAGCATCCTCGCGACCGGCTACAACGGCTCGATCCGCGGCCTCGCGCACTGCGACGAGGAGGGCCACCTCATGGAAGACGGCCACTGCGTCCGCACCGTGCACGCGGAGGCCAACGCGGTGGCCCAGGCCGCGCGCAACGGCTCGCGCATCGACGGCGCCACGCTCTACGTGACGGCCTCGCCCTGCTGGGCCTGCTTTCGTCTGGTCGCGAACGCCGGGATCACGCGGATCGTGTTCGGCGAGTTCTACCGCGACCCTAAAATCTTCGAGTTCTCTCGCGAACTTGGCATCGATCTCGTGGATCTCTCGCCGAGCCCGGACACCACGCCGACGGCGGCCGAGGGGGTCGGGCCGTGAGCGCGCTGTCGATCGCGGTGATCCAAGGCGGGCCCTCGAGCGAGGCGTGCGTGAGCCGCGCCTCGGCGGAGGGGGTCGCGGCCGCGCTCGAGCGCGCCGGGCACCGCGTGGCGCGCGTCGAGCTCGACGAAGACGCCCCGGCGGCCCTCCGCGCCGGCCGGTTCGACGTCGCCTTCCCGGTCACCCACGGCGCCTTCGGCGAGGACGGCTGCCTGCAGGGGCTCCTCGAGCTCTTGCCCCTGCCCTACGTCGGCGCCAACGTGCTCGCGAGCGCCCTCGCGATGAGCAAGCCGATGGCCAAGCTCGCCTTCGCGGCCGCGGGGCTGCCGCTGGCGCGAGGCCTGACCTTCACGCGCGGCGAGGCCACGCCCCGCGCCCTCGCCGAGCGCGCCCTCGCCGAGATCGGCGCGCGCCTCGTGGTCAAGCCCGCCGCGAACGGCTCGGCGATCGGCGTCGCGCGGCTCGAAGAGGGCTCCAGCGTCGCGGAGGTCGCCGCCGCCATCGAGGCCGCGTTCGAGGTCGACGCGGCCGTGCTCGTGGAGCACTTCGCGCGAGGTCGAGAGGTCACGTGCGGCGTGGTCGACCTCCACGCCGAGGTGGCGCGCGCGAGCGGCGTCGCGGCGCTCGCCGAGCACGCTGGCGCCGCCGTGGCGCTGCCGCCCACGGAGATCCTCGCGCCCGCCGACGCCTTCTACACCTACGAGGCCCGGTACGCGCCGGGGCGCAGCCAGCACGCGTGCCCCGCGCCGCTCCCCGCGTCGGTCGCCGAGCGGGTGCAGCGCGTGGCCGTCGGCGCGCACCGCGCCCTCGGAGTGCGGGATCTCTCCCGCGTCGACTTCGTGGTGGGCGACCTCCACGACCCGGACGCCGTCACCCTCCTCGAGGTGAACACGCTCCCCGGCTTCACGCCCACGAGCCTCTACCCGGAGGCCGCGGGCGTGCTCGGGCTCGCCCTCCCCACTCTGTGCGATCTGCTCGCGCGGAGCGCCCACGCGCGCGGCACCACCCCGCGCAACATCGCGAGACCCTTACCAAAATAACGAGCATGCGCGCGAGATAGAGCGGCGCGGAGCCCGTGAGCCCCGCGCCTCTCCGGTCACGCGCGGCGACGGCTCACTTGAAGCCGCGGATGATCTTCACGAGGCCGTCGATCACCTCGGGCTTCGTGTCGGGCGGAACCGGCGGCATCGCCGCGCTCTTGCCGACGGCCGCGCCGCCCTCTTTGATGGTCTTCTTGAGCTGCTCGTCCGTGACCGAGGCCTGCCAGGCCTTGTCGCCGTAGGCGCGGGGCTTCGGGTTCAGGGCAGCCGCGGCGGGGCCGTCGCCCTTGCCGGTGGTGCCGTGGCACGGCGAGCAGGTGGTCTCGAACATCTTCTTGGCCTCCTCGTCGCCCGGACCGGGCGCGGTGACGGCGGCGGAGCCCTTGTCGGTGGGGGCGTCGGTCTTGCTGCAGCCGACGGCGGCCAGCGAGGCGCCGGCGGTGAGGAGCGCGGTCGCGATAAGGAGATTCGTCTTCATGGGTGCTCCGGAGCGTGGGGTCCTGTCGGGTCCTTTTCAAGCGGCACGTCGGCGGCGGGGCGCGTGGGCGCGGGTCGACGAGCGCTCGCGCACCTTACCTCGCATGTCGCGGGCGCGTCCAAGCGCACGTGCCGCCGCGGCGCGAAAAACTGGAGCCATGCATCCACAATCGCGGCCCGCGCGGCGGGGTTTTTGGAGCCGTCGCACAACGGCGCCCTCGATCCGCGAAAATTGGGCTAGTCCCGTGGGAAACCGGGCTGCGAGACCCGCGCGGCCTGCTAGAGAAGCCACGCGCTCGTGGCAAACCTCCGCGAGACCCCGCACATCTCTTCGAGACCCCACCGAGGACTAGTCATGGCCAAGAATTCTTTCGGCGCAGAGGGCGCTCTCTCCGTCGGCGACAAGTCGTTCACCGTCTACCGCCTCGCGGCGGTGGAGGGCTCGTTCCCCGCCGCGAAGACCCTGCCCTACGCGCTCAAGATCCTCCTCGAGAACCTCCTCCGCACCGAGGACGGCGTGAACGTGAAGAAGGCCGACGTCGAGGCGCTGGCCGCGTGGGACCCGAAGGCGGCCCCCACGAAGGAGATCGCCTTCACCCCCGGCCGCGTGCTCCTGCAGGACTTCACGGGCGTGCCCGCGGTCGTCGACCTCGCCGCGATGCGCGACGCGATGAAGGCGCTCGGCGGCGATCCGAAGAAGATCAACCCGCTGCAGCCGGTCGAGCTCGTCATCGACCACTCGGTGCAGGTCGACCACTTCGGCACGAAGGACGCGGCCGAGAAGAACGCGGCGGTCGAGTTCGAGCGCAACCAAGAGCGCTACCGCTTCCTCAAGTGGGGCCAGATCGGCTTCCGCAACTTCAAGGCGGTCCCGCCCGACACGGGCATCGTGCACCAGGTGAACCTCGAGTACCTCGCGCGCGCCGTCATGGTGAACGAGGCCGGCGTCGCCTACCCCGACACCGTGGTCGGCACCGACTCGCACACCACCATGATCAACGGCCTCGGCGTGCTCGGCTGGGGTGTGGGCGGCATCGAGGCCGAGGCGGCCATGCTCGGCCAGCCGGTGAGCATGCTCATCCCCCACGTGATCGGCGTCCGACTCACGGGCAAGCTCACCGAGGGCGCCACCGCCACCGACCTCGTGCTCACCGTCACCCAGATGCTCCGCAAGTACGGCGTCGTCGGGAAGTTCGTGGAGTTCTTCGGGCCGGGCCTCGCCGAGCTGCCGCTCGCCGACCGCGCCACCATCGCGAACATGGCGCCGGAGTACGGCGCGACCTGCGGCATCTTCCCGATCGACGACGAGACGCTCCGGTTCCTGCGGTTCACCGGGCGCAGCGACGAGCAGGTCGCGCTCGTCGAGGCGTACGCGAAGGAGCTCGGCCTGTTCCACACGAAGGACACGCCCGAGGCGCGCTACACCGACGTGCTGCCGTTCGACCTCGCCTCGGTCGAGCCGAGCCTCGCCGGCCCGTCGCGCCCGCAAGACCGCGTCGTGCTCGGGGGCGTCAAGGCGTCGTTCGAGACCGCGCTGGCCGCCTACAAAGACCGCGCCGCGACGGCGAAGAAGAAGAGCCTCGTCGCGCCCGCGGCGACCGAGCCGGCCGACAAAGACGTCGCGCACGGGAGCGTCGTCATCGCGGCCATCACGAGCTGCACGAACACCTCGAACCCGTCGGTGCTCATCGCCGCGGGCCTCGTGGCGAAGAAGGCCGCCGAGCGCGGGCTCACCACGAAGCCGTGGGTCAAGACCAGCCTCGCGCCGGGCTCGCTCGTGGTCACCGAGTACCTGAAGGCCGCGGGCCTGCTCGAGCCCCTCGAGAAGCTCCGCTTCCACGTCACGGGCTACGGGTGCACGACCTGCATCGGCAACTCCGGGCCGCTCCCGGGCGCGGTCTCGCGGGCGATCGACGAGGGCGACCTCATGGTGGGCGCCGTCATCAGCGGCAACCGCAACTTCGAGGGGCGCGTGCACGCCGAGGTGCGCGCGAACTACCTCGCCTCCCCGCCGCTGGTCGTGGCCTACGCGCTCGCGGGCTCGCTCGAGCTCGACCTCACGACCGAGCCGCTCGGGAAGGGCGCGGACGGCGCCGACGTGTTCCTGAAGGACATCTGGCCCACCCAGCGCGAGGTCGCCGACACGCTCGCCCGCTCGCTCGACGCGAAGATGTTCACCGCGGTGTACGCCGACGTCTTCAAGGGCGACGAGGCCTGGCGCTCGCTCGAGGTGCCCGAGGGCGATCTCTACGCGTGGGAGCCCGGCTCCACCTACGTGAAGCACCCGCCGTACTTCGAGGGGATGACCCGCACGCCGGCGCCCGTGGCCGACATCACCGGCGCCCGCGCGCTCGCGGTGCTCGGCGACAGCATCACGACCGACCACATCTCGCCGGCGGGCTCGATCAAGAAGGACAGCCCCGCGGGCAAGTACCTCATCGAGCACGGCGTCGATCCGAAGGACTTCAACTCGCTCGGGTCGCGCCGCGGCAACCACGAGGTGATGGTGCGCGGCACGTTCGCCAACGTGCGCCTGCGAAACCAGCTCGCGCCCGGCACCGAGGGCGGCGTCACGCGCCACCTCCCGAGCGGCGACGCCATGAGCATCTTCGACGCGTCGGTGCGCTACGCGGCCGAGGGCGTGGCGCTGTGCGTCCTCGCCGGCAAGGAGTACGGCTCGGGCTCGTCGCGCGACTGGGCGGCCAAGGGCCCGAAGTTGCTGGGGATTCGCTTCGTGGTGGCCGAGAGCTACGAGCGCATCCACCGCTCGAACCTCATCGGCATGGGCATCCTCCCGCTCCAGTTCCGCGCGGGCGAGAGCGCCGCGTCGCTCGGCCTCACGGGCGAGGAGGTCTTCGCGGTGAAGGGCCTCGCCGCGCTGCTCACGTCGAACTTCGCGGCGGGCCGCGACATCGACGTGGAGGCCACCGCCCCGGACGGCGCGTCGCGGAGCTTCAAGGCCACCGTGCGCATCGATACCGAAGGCGAGATCCAGTACTACCAGCACGGCGGCATCCTCCAGTTCGTGCTGCGGCAGCTCTGCAACTGAGCCGGACGGCGCGCTTGCGGACCAAATAAACCCAATAGTATCATGATCATGGACGGCGCCCCACGGCGCCGTCCGCGTGGAAGCGAAGCAAGGACCATGACCGAATTCCAGTCAGAGATTTTGAAGCCGGGCGCGGGCGCGGAGGCGAAGGCCGGGCACACCGTGACGGTGCACTACGTGGGCACGCTCACCGACGGCAAGAAGTTCGACAGCTCGCGCGATCGCAACGAGGGCTTCGTCTTCAAGCTCGGCGCGGGCCAGGTCATCAAGGGGTGGGACCAGGGCGTCGCGGGCATGAAGGTGGGCGAGCTCCGCAAGCTCACCATCCCGTCCAGCATGGCGTACGGCGAGCGGGGCTTCCCGCCGGTGATCCCGGCGAACGCCACGCTCGTGTTCGAGGTCGAGCTGCTCGGCGTCCGCTGAGCGCGGCGCCCGCGCAGGGCTCGCGGGCTCGTGAGCCAGCGCGGAGACGGGAGAGAGGGGCCTCTGGGCCCCTTTCTTTTGGGCGTGGGGTTGCCTCGAATCGGCGCGGGCGGTTAGCCTCTTCGCATCCGAATGAACCGCTTCCTCCGCCAGGGCCTGCTCCTCACTCTCCTTCTGCTGCTCCCGGGCGTGACCGGCTGCAAGAAGCTCTTCAAGAAGAAGACGCCGATCGACGCCGGGGTCGCGATCGTGGACGACACCACGACCACGGTCGACCCGCAGGACAAGGAAGACGAGGCCCTCGGCAACAAGGTGGGCGAGTACATCCGCAACTGCATGAACGCGATGTCGTCGCGGGTCTACCAGTCGCGGCGCCGCTACCTGTCGTGGGTGCCCAAGAACGGCCCCACGGGCCGGGAGACGCGCATCTACGGGCTCTACCAGATCACCGGCGCCTCGAAGTGCGACGCGGCGGCCACGAAGGCGAAGGGCATGCTTCCGTCCGAGCCCGGCATCGAGGCGGCCGGCCAGCGGTACGCGAAGGCCGTCTTGATCCTCGAGCCCATCGTCAAGGACGCGTACACGTACTACGACCAGAAGAACTACCGCGACGACAAGTTCGCCAAGGGCAAGGTGCTCCACGCCCAGCTCATGGCGGCCTTCGAGGAGTTCGTGAAGGCCGACCACGACATCCACCAGGCGGTGGGCGCCGTCACGAAGCCGCTCTCCCAGCGGCAGCTCGCGCGCATCGAGCGCGAGGAGGGCAAGAAGTTCCGGTTCCACCGGCGCAACGTCCTCAACATTGCGCGCGATCTCGTGGAGATCGGCGACCCCAGCGGCGAGGACGACGAGGTGTCGTTCGCGATCTACGACGCCACGTTCCAAGACCTCGACAAGGCGCTCACGGGCCTGAAGGACTACGGGGTCCTGCGCCGCTCGGACCTCATGAACTCGAAGAAGGCGAAGATCGGCGCCACCGCCGCGTACGACAACTTCGTGCGGGCCTGCGAGGAGTACGTCCGGCGGGCGCGCGACTACGGGCGCTGCCTCCGCGACGCGCCCGCGTTCGCCAAGACCAAAGACGGCAAGGTCGACCTCGACAAGCTGCCGCGCTGCAAAGACAGCGGGCGCCGCGACTTCGGCGACAAGTACGACGCGTTCATCGTCACGTCGAACGCGAACTCGTTCCCCTTTTGAGGTCGCGCGGTCGAGCCGACGAATCGTGATCCCGCCTGGCAACTTCAGTTTTTTCGGCGACGAGTGGACACGCGGCGCGCCGCCTGGGACCATGAGCGGGCGCGTCGGCCGCGCCCTTGGAACGCCGTCATGAGCCCCGCTTCGCCACCTCGCGCCCGCACCGACCCCAGAGGCCGGCGATGAGCGCCGCGGTCGACTCCGGCTCCCTCGTGGGGCAGACGATCGGCGGAAAATTTCTGGTCGACGCGTACGTCGGCGGCGGCGCGATGGGAGAGGTCTACCGCGCGACCCACGTGGATCTGGGGCGAACGATCGCGCTCAAGGTCATGCGGAGCGACCTCTCCGACGCGACGTTCGCCATGCGGTTTCAGCGTGAAGCCAAGGCCGCGAGCTTGCTCGATCACCCGAACACGGTGAGGGTGCTCGACTTCGGGACGGAGGCGTCGGGGCTCGCGTACATCGCGATGGAGTTCCTCGACGGGATGGACCTCTATCAGCTCATCAAGGCCGAGCATCCCCTGCCCGACGGGCGGATCGTCTCGCTCCTCGGGCAGGCGCTGTCGGCCATGAAGGCCGCGCATCGGCTCGGGATCATCCACCGAGACATCAAGCCCGAGAACATCATGGTCGTGGAGACCCACGACGACGACGGCGGCGAGCTGCGCGAGGTCGTGAAGGTCTGCGACTTCGGGATCGCCAAAATCACCGAGCGCGAGGGCATGCAGACCGAGCCCGGGCGCGCGCTCACCGGCATGGGCACCCTCATGGGCACGCCCGAGTACATGTCGCCCGAGCAGTCGCGGGGCGAGCCGCTCGACGCGCGCAGTGACCTCTACTCGATGGGCATCGTGCTCTTCCAGATGCTCACCGGGCGCGTCCCTTTCACGGGCGACACGCCGCTCGGGGTCGTGGTCAAGCAGGTCACCGATCCGCCGCCGCGGCCCTCGTCGATCCGTCCCGAGGTCGACCCGCGCCTCGAGGAGATCTGCCTGCGCGCCCTCGAGAAGCGGCCCGAGGACCGCTTCCAGTCGGCCGGCGAGATGCGGGCCGCCCTGCTCGGCGTCGTGGATCCCTCGCAGTCGCTGCCGCTTACGCGCGCCGCCACGGAGTCGTCGCGTGGCGTCTCGTCGGGGACCCTCCACGCTTCGTCCGCCGCCTCGTCCGCCGCCTCGTCCCCCGCCTCCTCCCCCGACGGCGACCTCGGCACGCGCGCGACGGTCCCCCACACGAGCCCCGTGGTCGTGGAGGGTCCGCCGAAGCGAAAGCCGCGGAGCCGCGCGCTCGTGCTCTTGCTCGTGCTGCTCGGCGGGTTGCTCGTCGGCGGCGGGCTCTTTCTGGTGCCCCGCGTGCTCGGGGAAGGCCCGACGGCGCCCGTGGCGTCGGCCTCGGCGTCCACCTCGGCGTCTGCCACGGCGTCGGTGCTGGCCTCCTCAATCGCCGAGCCCCCCAGCGCCGCGCCGCCCACGAGCGCGCCCACCAGCGCGCCCCCGCCGACCGCGTCCGCCTCCCCGCCCGGGCCCACGTCCGCGCCGACCAACGCGACGAAGCCGACGCCGTCTCACGTGGCCGCCGCCGCCTCGGCGAAGCCCACGCCCTCCACGAGCGCGCCCCCGGCGAGCGCCTCGACGCCGCCGCCCGAGGCGCCCGAGGCCCCGATCAACACCGAGCGCGCGTTCGTGCGGCTCGGCGCGGTGTCCGCGGGTGCGACCGTGCAGCCGCTGGTCGCGTCGTTCATGACGCGCGCCCTCCCGAGCCTCTCGGGGTGCTACCGGAACGCGCTCCGCGCGGCGAACAAGCCCGCGGGCGGTCCGCTCACGGTCGCGCTGTCGATCGACGAGCGAGGCAACATCCTCTACGCCGCGTCCGTGGGCGCCGCCACGCGGGTGCTCACTGGGCTCCCGGGGTGCTTTCAGGGCGCCCTCGCGAACCGCAACATCGGGCACGTGGACGCCACCACGACCGCCGACGTGCAGCTCACGCTCGTGCCTCAGTGACGCCCCCACGGCGGCGCGTCCCCGAGCTCGGGTGACGGCGCGCGTGCGCGGCCCGACGGCGTGCGGTAACGTGAAGCCATGCGATTTCGCTTCGCATTCTTATGCTCCTCGCTGGTCGCCGCCGCCGCGCCGGGGGCGTTCATCGCGTGCTCCACGGCCGACACTGTGCCGAAGCCTCCCCCGCTCGTGCTCTCCGACGAGGACGCCGCGCGCCGCGACAGCGCGCCGCCGCCCGTGGAGCTCGACGCCGCGCCGCCCCTCATCACCGACGCCGGGCCCGCGCGAGGCACCATCTACGTGCACACGGGCCGCACCCTCTTTCTCTTCGATCCGCTGGGAAAGTCCTTCAAGAAGATCGGCAATTTCAGCTGCTTGACGACCGACGCGTTCTACGACGAGGTCGGCGACATCGCGGTGAACCGCGACGGCGAGATCTACGGGACCACGCTCGACGACCGCTTCATCAAGATCGACCCGCAGACCGCGGCCTGCACCGAGATCGCCACGTCGACCGCGGTCTCCGGGTACCCGAACTCGCTCTCGTTCGTGCCGCGAGGCACCCTCGACCCCGCGAACGACGCGCTGGTCGGCTACTTCGACGACGAATACGTGCGGATCGACGTGTCCACCGGCAAGATCACGGTCATCGGCAAGCTGAACCCGCCGGACGCGTCGACCGTGTACGAGTCGTCCGGCGACATCGTCTCGGTCGCCCAGGACCGCACCTACCTCAGCGCCAAGACCCTGCGCAACGGCGTCGTCCAAGACGGCGGCGACGTGCTCGTGCGGTTCGACCCAAAGACCGGGGCTCGCCTGGCGGTCGCCTCGTCGAGCACGCGCAAGAGCGCAATCTACGGCATGGGCTACTGGGCAGGCACGGCCTACGGGTTCACGGCGGCGGGCGAGGCCCTGGCCATCGACCCTGCCACGGGCGTGACCACCGTCGTGCCGGTCGACGCGGGCGGCGCCCGGTCGAACCAGGGAGTTTTCTACGGGGCCGGCTCGACGACCGTCGCGCCGGTCCGGTGAAGGGGAGCGACATGTTCGTTAGAGCCACGTCTCGTCTGCGGGTGCTCGGCGTCGCGACCACCGCGTTCGCCGCGCCCCTCGCCGCGCTGTCGGCGTTCTCGGCTTGCTCGGGCGATCCGAAGCCGAGCGGCCCGCCGCCTCTCGTGCTCACCGACGAGGACGTCGCCAAGCGCGACGTCAAGCCGATCGACCCGCCCGACACCGCGCTGCCACCCCCGCCGGACAGCGGCGGCCCCACGGGCACCATCTACGTGCAGACGGGCGTCTCGCTGCAGGTGTACGACCCGTACTCCAAGGCGCTCAAGAACATTGGGAAATACGCCTGTCTGCCGGACAGCGACTTCGTCTTCGACATCGCGGTCGACCGCGACAACAACGTGTACGCCGTCACCGCCGAGGACCGCTTCCTGAAGGTCGACCCGCTGTCGGGCGCGTGCACGGTCATCCGCCAGGGCGCCGGCCTCGACTACCCGCTGCTCATCGCGTTCGTGCCCCGCGGCTCGCTCGACGCGGCGAACGACGCGCTCGTGGGCTTCGATGGTGAGCTCTACCTCCGCATCGACCTGCGCACGGGCGGGGTCACCAGCGTCGGCGAGCTGAACCCGCCCGACGCGGGCAACCGGTACGCCGCCATCGGCGACCTCATCTTCGCCGGCAAGAACGGCATGTTCCTCACCGCGACCCCCGAGTTCGACGCGGGCGCCGCGGACGCGGGCGACACGTTCATTCGCTTCGACCCCAAGACCGGCCGACGCCTCGCGATCGTCGGCACCACCGGCGGCTACCGGAACCTGTACGGGCTCGGCTACTGGGGCGGGAGCATCTTCGCCTTCACCACGCCGGGCGAGATCTTGAAGGTGAGCCCCACCAACGCGGCGACCACGCTCGTGAAGCGGATCGACGGCGGCCCGCCGAAAGAGGGTGGCGCCCCGGAGGCCGTGTTCTTCGGGGCGGGCTCCACCACGGTCGCCCCCGAGACCCCGGCGCTCTGAAGCTGCGGGGTTTTCGCCGCGCGCTCCGTGTGCGATGGTCGGCCCATGCCGTCGCGCCCGCGCCCTCGTCCCCTCGCCTGCCTGCTCGCCTGCTCGCTCGCTTCCTTCGGGGCGGCGTGCGGGAGCCCCCAGGCCGCGACCACGGCCGCGGCCGCTGCGAACGGGTCGGCCGAGGCCCCACGGCCCGCGACCTCGGGAGCCGCATCGGCGCCTCTCGCCAGCGCGAGCGCACCGAGCCCTGAGCCCGCGCCGACGCCGAGCGCCCCCCCAAGCGCGACCACCGGCGCCATCGTGATGGACGACCCGAGCGGGTGCACGCCCGTCGCGACGGCCTTCGAGCACGAGACGCACCCCAAGATCCGGGCCTGCTACCGCGAGGGCAAGAAGGACGACCCGAACCTCGAGGGCGCGGTGAAGATCCTGCTCACGTTCGACGCCCGCGGAAAGCGCACGGTGAAGACGGAAGACATCACCCTCCCCAAGGCCGTCGCCGACTGCATGACCAAGGTCATCGAGACGACCCCCTTCCCCGAGGGAAAGCGCTGCGTCGGGAAAAGTCTGACCTTTCCGATCAAGTTCCCCTCGCGCTGAGCGCGCTCCTCGGGGTGCGCGCGGCCTCACGCGGCCACAAAATGGGAACGCGCGCCGAGCCAGAGCCCGACGCGCGAGAGGAGCAGGGCTCCGTGTCGCCTTAGACGCGGCGGCGCTTCGGCGGCCGGCACCCGTTGTGCGGGACCGGCGTCACGTCGCGGATGAGCGTCACCTTGAAGCCCGCGGTCTGCAGGGCGCGGAGCGCGCTCTCGCGGCCGGCGCCCGGGCCCTTCACGAACACGGCGATGGAGCGCATGCCGTGATCCATGGCCTTGCGCGCCGCCTCTTCCGCCGCGAGCTGGGCCGCGAACGGCGTGCTCTTGCGCGAGCCCTTGAAGCCGCGCGACCCCGCGCTCGACCACGACACGGCGTTGCCGTTGATGTCGGTGATGGTCACGACGGTGTTGTTGAAGGTCGACTGAATGTGCGCGATCCCGGTCGCGATATTCTTCTTCGCCTTCTTCTTGGTCTGCTGCTTCGCCTTCGCCGCTGTCTTCGCCGTGGCCATGGTCTACTCCAAAACACGCATACTGGTAGGAGGTCATCCGCCACGACGCTGCCGCGTGGCGCAAACTGGGCGAGGCGGGGGCCGCCTCGCGTGGGTCAGCTCACTTCTTGCCGGAGCCCTGGCGCGAGACGATGCCCTTGCGCGGGCCCTTGCGGGTGCGCGAGTTCGTGTGCGTGCGCTGGCCGTTCACGGGCAGGCCGCGGCGGTGGCGGAGGCCACGGTAGCACCCGAGGTCCATGAGGCGCTTGATGTTCATCTGCACCTCACGGCGGAGGTCACCCTCGACCGTGTAGTCGGCCTCGAGCAGCTCGCGGATCTTGCGGACGTCGCTGTCCGTGAGCTCCTCGGTCTTCTTGGTCTCGGGGATGCCCGCGCGCTGGCAGATCTGCCGCGCGAGCGTGCGCCCGATGCCGTACAGGTACGGGAGGGAGTACGCGATTTGCTTGTGACGGGGGAGGTCGACGCCTGCGATACGAGCCATGACAGATGCTCTCTACTCGGTTGGTTCAGGGAATCAATCGTCGCGGAGAGAACCCCGCAACTTCACTCGGAGACGGCGAGCCCAGGCGCACCCCCGTAGGAGGGCGCGCGCGGCGCTCAGCCTTGGCGCTGCTTGTGGCGCTGGTTGTCGCAGATGATGCGGACGACGCCGCGGCGGCGGACGACCTTGCACTTGTCGCAGATCTTCTTGACGGACGGACGGACCTTCATGACTCGCTCCCGATGATGACGTGGTGATCGGCGACCAGGCGCCGAACCGCAGCTTGCTTGTTTCGCCTACTTGTGGCGGTAGGTGATGCGGCCCCGGCTGGGGTCGTAGGGGCTCACCTCGACCGTGACCCGGTCGCCCGGGAGGATGCGGATGTAGTACTGCCGCATGCGGCCGCTGATGGTCGCGAGCACGACGAGGCCGTTGTCGCACTTGACCCGAAACATGGCGTTGGGGAGCGCCTCTTGGACGACCCCGTCGAACTCAAGTTTGTCACCCTTGGGCTCTTTCCGCTCTCGACGTTCGCTCACCGCCATGTTCCTCGTTCTCTCCTCACTTCGTACCGAGGACTCCGAGGACCCTCGCGGTGACTTCTGTGACCTCTCCGACCCCTTCGACCGTCCGCAAGAGGCCCTTCGCGGCGTAGTGCGGGAGGAGCTCGCTGGTCATCGCCTCGTAGGTGACGAGGCGATTCTTGACCACTTCTTCGTGGTCGTCCGCGCGGTGCTCGAGCTCCGCATCGGGGGGGGGTGGCTTATACTTCAAATGATAAATCTGTCCAGTGCGTTTGTCGGTGCGGCGGAGGACCGCCCGCTCGAGCAGCAGCTCCTGCGGCACCGTGAGGGCCACCACGTGGTCGAGCGCCTGGCCGCGGCTCGCGAGGAGCGTCTCGAGCGCCTCGGCCTGCGGCACGGTGCGGGGGAAGCCGTCGAGGAGGAAGCCGTCCTTCGCGTCGTCCGCGAGGGTGCGCGCCGCGATGAGCTCGATGACGACCTCGTCGGGGACGAGCCCGCCGGCGCCCATCCTGGCGATGAGGTCCGCCGGGAGCCGCCCCTCGGCCTTCGCCGCGCGGAGCATGTCGCCGGTCGAGATCTGGGGGATCTTCCAGCGATCGCAGATGACCTTGGCCTGGGTGCCCTTGCCCGCGCCAGGCGGGCCGACAAAGACGAGCCGCATCAGACGTCCCTCCGGCCACGGATGCGCGTGGCGCGACCGCCACCGCCCGAGAGCCCCTCGTAGTTTCGCGTGATCAGGTGGGCCTCGATCTGCGCGACCGTGTCCAGCGCGACGCCGACGACGATCATCATCGACGTGCCTCCCCACCGGAACGGCACCTTGAAGGCCTCGCTGATGAGCGTGGGCACGACGCACACGACGGCCATGTAGAGCGCGCCACCGAGCGTGATGCGGGTGAGCACCTTGTCGATGTACTCGGCGGTCTGGCGGCCCTGGCGAATGCTGGGGATGAACGCCTGCTGCTTCTTCAGGTTGTCGGCCACGTCGACCGCCTGGAAGGTGACCGCCGTGTAGAAGAACGTGAAGAAGATGATGAGCGCGACGTAGACGAAGTTGAAGACCCAGTCGCCGCGGTCGAGCGAGCCCTGGAGGGCCGCCATGCCGGGGATCTTGAAGTTCGCCAGGGTGGCGGGGAACATGAGCAGCGACGACGCGAAGATCGGCGGGATGGTGCCCGCGGTGTTCACGCGGAGCGGCAGGTGCGCGGTCTGCCCGCCGTACACGCGGCGGCCGACGCTGCGGCGCGCGTAGTAGATGGGGATGCGCCGCTGCCCGCGCTCGAAGAACACGATGGTCGCCACGGTGGCGAGCACGATGGTGAGCACCGCCGCGAGGTTCAGCGGCTGGATCGAGCCCTTGTGGGTCTCGAAATAGCCGAGCACCCCGCTCGGGATGTCGGTGACGATGCCCGCGAAGATGATGAGCGACGTGCCGTTGCCGATGCCGCGCTCGGTGATCTGCTCGCCCACCCACATGATGAAGAGGGTGCCGGTGGTCAGCGTGAGCATGGTCATGAGGCGGAAGCCCCAGCCCGCGTGCGCGACGACGCCCCCGGAGCTGTCGAGGTCGTTGTTGCTCGCGCCCTCGAGGGTCATCGCGATGCTGAACGACTGGACCAGCGCGAGCCCGAGGGTGGCGTACCGCGTGTACTGGTTGATCTTCCGGGTGCCCTGCTCGCCCTCTTTGCGGAGCTCGTCGAGGGGCTTGTACACCATCGTCAGCAGCTGAAAGACGATGCTCGCGCTGACGTACGGCATGATGCCCAGCGCGAAGACGCTCAGGTTGCCGAGCGCCCCGCCGCTGAACATGTTCACGAAGCCGAGGAGGCCGCCCTGCTTGCTCACGAGAGCCCGCATGGCGTTTCGGTCCACCCCGGGGATGGTCACGAAGACGCCGACGCGGTACACGGCAAGCATCATGAGCGTGTAGAGTACACGCTTCCGGAGCTCCGGTACCTTGCCGACGTTCGCGAGACCCGGGAGGAGAGACATTACTCGCCGGCCTTGGCCGCGCCCGCGAGGAGCGTCTTGCCGCCCGCCTTCTGGATCTTCTCCTGAGCGCTCTTCGAGAACGAGGTCGCCGTGACGACGATGGCCTTGGTGAGCTCGCCGTCGCCGAGGATCTTGATGCCGTCGAACGCGCCCTTGACGATGCGGCGCTCGCGGAGCGCCTTCTCGTCGACGTTGGCGCCCGCCTCGAAGACCTCGAGGTCGCCCACGTTCAGCGCGATGATCTTCGCCGCGAAGGCGTTGTTGAAGCCGCGCTTCGGGAGTCGGCGCTGGAGGGGGGTCTGGCCGCCCTCGAAGTACGGCTTGAAGCCGCCCGTGCGCGCGTACTGGCCCTTCTGGCCGCGACCCGCGGTCTTGCCGAGGCCGGAGCCCGGACCGCGGCCCTTGCGGAGCTTGGTGCGGGTGGCGCCGATCGGCTTGACGAGATTCGAAAGGGTATCAGCCACGATCCACCTCCTCGACCGAAACGAGGTGCAAAACCTTCTTGATGGCGCCGCGGAACGAGGGCGTGTTGTCGACCTCCACCTTGGTGCCGGGGCCGCGGAGCCCGAGGCCCTTCACGACCTCGCGCTGCGCGTGCTGGCGTCCGATGACGCTCTTCTCCTGGACAACAATCAGCTTCTTCACGGCGTCGCCTCCGCGGCCTTCTTCGAGGCCCTCTTCCTGCCGTCGCTCGGGGCGACGTCTTCGACCTGCTTGCCGCGCTTCTGCGCGATCATCTCGAGGCTCCGCATCTGGCGGAGGGCGTCGACCGTGGCGCGCACCACGTTGTGCGGGTTCGCGCTGCCGATGCACTTCGTGAGGATGTCGTGGATACCGCAGCACTCGACGACGGCGCGGACCGCGCCGCCGGCGATGACGCCCGTACCGGGCGAGGCGGGGCGGAGGAACACGCGCCCAGCGCCGAAGTGCCCGAGGGCCTCGTGCGGGACGGTGGCGCCAGCGAGCGGAACCTTGAACAGGTTCTTGCGCGCCTGGTCGTTGCCCTTGCGGATGGCCTCCGGCACCTCGTTGGCCTTGCCGAGGCCGACACCCACGTGGCCGGACTCGTCGCCGACGACGATCAGCGCCGCGAACGAGAACCGACGACCGCCCTTCACCACCTTGGCGACGCGGTTGATGTGGATGATGCGCTCCTTGAGCTTCTCGTCGTCGACCTGCTCGAATGCCATGTCCAAATCTCGCTTCTTACGTAGATGGGCCCGCGTGCGTGCGGCGCCCGAAAGTCAAACTCAGAACTTGAGGCCACCCTCGCGCGCGCCGTCCGCGAGAGCGGCGACGCGACCGTGGTAGAGGTAGCCGTTGCGGTCGAACACGACCTCGGTGACGCCCTTCGCGAGGAGCGCCTTGGCGAGCGCGGCGCCCACCTTCTTCGCGGCGGCGGTCTTGTCGGCCTCGGCGAGGTCGGAGCGGACGTCGGCGGCCACCGTCGACGTGTGCGCGAGGGTGACCCCGCCGACGTCGTCGATCGCCTGCGCGTAGATGTGCTTGAGGCTGCGGAACACCGTGACCCGCGGACGGGCCGCGGTTCCGCTGAGCTTCCTACGGATACGGAGCTTGCGGCGCTCCCGACCAACCAGCTGCATCGCCATGACAGATCCTTCTTCTTCTTCAGCGTTTCACGGGCGCGCCCAGCGCTCTCCCGAGGACTCGCGTTCGAGGGTCGAAACCCTTTAACCCTTACTTGCCGCCCTTGCCACCGGCTTTGCCCGCCTTCTCGCGGATCTTTTCGCCGCGGTAGCGGACGCCCTTGCCGCCGTAGGGGCTGGGGGGCCTGTAGCCGCGGATCGTCGCCGCCGCCTGCCCGATCGCCGCCTTGTCGGCGCCGCTCAGGATGACGACCGTGCCCTTGGAGTCGCCGGGGATGACGATCGTGAGGCCCTTGGGGACGGGGAAGTTCACCGGGTGCGAGAGCCCGAGGCTGAGGTTGAGCACCGCGCCCTTGAGCTCGGCGCGGTAGCCGGTGCCGTGAAGCTCGAGGGTGGTGGTGTAGCCCTCGGCCGCGCCGGTGACCATGCTCTGGATGAGCGCCCGGGCGAGGCCCTGGAAGCGCGCGCCGTCGCGGCCCGGCACCGTGGGGGTCACGGTGAGGCTGTCGTTCTCGAGCTTCAGGTTGACGTTCGGCGTCGTGGCGCGCGAGAGCTCGCCCTTCGGGCCCTTCACGGAGATCGTGTCGGGGGTGAGGGTCAGCGTGACGCCCTTCGGGAGGACGACGGGGCGCTTGCCCACGCGAGAGAGGCGTTGCGGTTCCTGCGTTGCAGCGGGAGCGGTCATGATCTCACCAAACCTCGCAAAGGAGCTCACCGCCAACGCGCTGAGTCCGTGCATCTTTGTCGGTCATCACGCCGCGGCTCGTGGAGAGGATGGAGATGCCCATCCCCGAGCGAACGCGCGGAATGCGGTCATAGCGAACGTACACGCGGCGACCGGGGGTCGAGACGCGACGAATGCCGTCGATGGCGCTCTCGCGGGCCTTGCCGTAGCGGAGGACCAGGACGAGCTTCTTCGGCCCCTCGGACTCGGCGACGCGGACGTCGTCGATGAAGCCCTCGCGCTTCAGCACGTGGGCCACGTGCTCCTTGAGGTTCGAGTGGGGCATCTCCGTGCGGTCGTGGCGGGCCAGACCGGCGTTGCGGATGCGCGTGAGCATGTCGGAAATGGGATCGGTCATCATGGCTTCACCAGCTCGCCTTGATTACGCCGGGGATTTCACCGCGGAGGGAGAACAAGCGCAGACAGATTCTGCAGAGTTCGAACTTGCGGTAGTAGCTGCGTGCCCGGCCGCAGACCTTGCAGCGGTTTCGGTGCCGCACCTCGAACTTCGGGGGGCGGTTAAGCTTCGCAAACTGAGATGCACGCGCCATCGGGTTCCTCTGTCTCGCTACTCGAATCGATGAATCTTGGTTGTTCGCGGCGCCTCACGCCGCTCGCCGCTCGCTGCCCGTCGCTCAGGTCGCGCGGAAGGGCATTCCGAGGTTCTTGAGCAGCGCTCGCCCCTCGTCGTCCGTCTTGGCCGAGGTCACGAAGCTGATGTTGAGCCCCTTGATGACGTCGATCCGGTCGTAGTTGATCTCCGGGAAGATGATCTGCTCCTTGAGGCCGAGGGTGTAGTTGCCCTTGCCGTCGAAGGCGCGCCGCGAGACGCCCCGGAAGTCACGCGTGCGCGGGAGCGCCAGGGTGATGAGGCGGTCGAGGAACTCCCACATGCGCGCCTTGCGGAGCGTGACCATCGCGCCGATGGGCAGGTTCGCGCGGAGCTTGAAGCTCGCGATGGCCTTGCGCGACCGCGTGACGACGGGCTTCTGGCCGGTGATGGCGCGGAGCTCCTCGACGGCGGTGTCGATGATCTTGGGGTTCGTGACCGCCGCGCCGAGGCCCATGTTCAGCACGATCTTCTCGAGCTTGGGGACCTGGTTCGGGTTCGTGTAGCCGAACTCCTTCTTGAGGGCGGGGATGACCTCGTCGGAGTACTTCTTGACGAAGCGCGGCTCGACCGCGGTGGCCGTGGAGACGACCTTCGCCGTGGTGCCCTTGTCGCCGTCGCCGGCGCCGGGCTTGCCCTTCTTCTGCTTCTTCTCGTCGGCCATGACTTACTCCGCCTTCGCTGCGGGTTGCGCGTTGGGGATCGTCTCGCCGCTGCGAGCGGAGACGCGCACCTTGTTGCCTTTTTCGTCCGTCTTGAAGCGGACGCGGGTCGCCTTCCCCGAGGTGGGGTCGAGCGGCTGCACCTTGCACGCGAAGATCGGCGCCTCGCGCTCGATGATCCCGCCCTGCTGGTTCTTGGGGTTCGGGCGGGTGTGGCGCTTGATCATGTTGACGCCCTCGACGACGACCTTGTCGGTGTCGGCGATGAGCTTCACGACCTTGCCCTGCTTGCCCTTGTCTTTTCCGCTGATGACGACGACCTGGTCGCCGGTACGAAGACGCGCAGCCATCACAGCACCTCGGGCGCGAGCGAAATGATCTTCATGAACTTCTTGCCGCGGAGCTCGCGCGCGACCGGCCCGAAGATGCGCGTCCCGATGGGCTCGAGCTGCGCGTTGATGAGGACGGCGCTGTTGGCGTCGAACTTGATGTAGCTGCCGTCGGGGCGGGACTGCTCGCGGCGGGTGCGGACGATGACGGCCTTGGCCGTGTCGCCCTTCTTCACCTTGGCGTTGGCAGAGGCCTCTTGGACGGCGACGACGATGACGTCGCCCACGCTCGCGTAGCGCCGGCGGGAGCCGCCGAGCACCTTGATGCATTGAACGCGCTTCGCGCCGGAGTTGTCCGCGACGTCGAGGTTGGTGCGCATCTGGATCATGACAGGGTCCTTTCAGACAGGAGATGAGAGGCCGAGGCCCTCATTCCTCGACGAACTTCTTGACGAGGCGGACGACGATGAAGCGCTTGTCCTTGGAGATGGGACGGTGCTCCTGGATTTCGACGTGGTCGCCGACCTTGTACGTGTTCTGCTCGTCGTGCGCCTTGTAGCGCTCGCGCGTGCGGACGTACTTTCCGTAGAGCGGGTCGCGGCGCGCCGAGATGCACTCGACGACCACGGTCTTGTTCATCTTGTCTTTGACGACCTTGCCGACGATCTTGCGGCGGAAGCCGTGGGCTTCGGTCCCGGCGGCGGGCGACTGCGCTTGCGACTGAGCTTCTGAGGACATGACTACTTCGCCTCGCTGTTCTTCATTGCCTGCTGGGTGAGCACCGTCTTCACGCGGGCGATGTCGCGGCGGGCCTTCTTGAGCGCTGCCGTGTTGTCGAGCCGGTTCGTGAAGTTCTTGAAGCGGTTCTCGAAGCGCTCGCGGGTGAGGCTCTTCTCGAGCTCCACGAGCTCCTCCGGGGTGCGCTCGAGCAAATCCTTCGCCTTCATTGAATCACTCCGCGAACGAGGAACTTGTAGCCGATGGGGAGCTTGTGGCCGGCGAGGCGGAACGCTTCACGCGCCGTCTTCTCGTCGATGCCCGAGATCTCGTACATGACGCGACCCGGGAGGATGTCGGCCGCCCACTCCTCGACGCCGCCCTTGCCTCCACCCATGCGGACCTCGAGAGGCTTCGCGGTGACGGGGCGGTGCGGGAAGACGCGAATCCAGAGCTTGCCGGTGCGCTTGACGTGGCGAGTGATCGCCATACGAGCCGCCTCGATCTGGCGAGCGGTGATGCGACCCGGGTCGATGGCCTGCATGCCGTAGTCGCCGAAGGAGACGTCGCTGCCTCGCTGGGCGAGGCCGCGGTTCGAGCCCTTCTGCATCTTGCGGAACTTGGTGCGCTTGGGGGAGAGCATGGGTTTCTCCTAGACTCTTTCTGGGGGGCGCGCGCTCAGGCGCCCGTGATGGGCCGGCGGACGCGGCGGGGGAGGACTTCGCCCTTGAAGATCCAGCACTTGACACCGATGATGCCGTACTTGGTCTTCGCCTCGGCGGTGCCGAACTCGATGTCGGCGCGGAGCGTGTGGAGCGGGACGCGCCCCTCGCGGTAGGTCTCGACGCGGCTCATCTCGCTGCCACCGAGGCGGCCGGAGCAGCGCACGCGGATACCCTTGGCGCCGAACTTCATGGCCGTGGAGAGGGCCTTCTTCATGGCGCGGCGGAAGGCGACGCGGCGCTCGAGCTGGGTGGCGATGTTCTCGGCCACGAGCTGCGCGGAGGTCTCCGCCTTGCGGATCTCCTGGACGTCGATGAACACCTCGTTGTCGGTGAACGACTGCACGCCCGGGAAGACGGTCTCGCCCTTCGCCGCGGTGCCGACGTTGCCGGACTTGAGGATCTCGATGCCCTTGCCGCCCTTGCCGATGACCATGCCGGGCCGCGCCGTGTAGACGATGACCTTCGCCTTGTTGGCGGCGCGCTCGACCTCGATGGACGCGATGTTCGCGTTCATGAGGTAGTCCTTCACGGCCCTCCGGATGCGGATGTCCTCGTGCAGCCACTTGGCGTAGGCCTTGTCCTCGAACCACTTCGAGTTCCAGGTCTTGATGACGCCGAGGCGAAATCCGTACGGATGAACTTTTTGACCCATGGTGTTTCTCGCTTGCTCGCTTGCTTCTAAGCTCTTGCCGGGGCTGCCTTGCGGCTCAGTCGCGGACGCCGAGCTCCACGGTGATGTGGCTCATGCCCTTCTGGACGCGGGTCTCGCGGCCCATGGCCCGCGGACGCCACCGGCGCATGTGCTTGTTCGGCGCCTTGTCGACGAAGGCGGTCTGGACGAAGAGGGCGTCGAGATCGACGTCCGGGCTCTGAGTGCGGGCGTTGGCGACCGCGCTCTCGATGACCTTCTTGAGCACCGGAGCGCCCGACTTTGCGGTGAACTCGAGGAGCTGAAGGGCTTCTCCGGCCTGACGACCGCGAACGAGATCCACCACGACCCGGGCCTTTCGCGGGCTGATCCGCGCGAAGCGGGCAATCGCCTTGCTGACCATTTCGGAACCTTCTGGCCCCGTCGTTCCCGCGCTCGAACCGGTGGGTATCGATCGCGCGAGCCGTTACGGCTGCCCATAGCTTTAGAGGAGAGACGCCCCAGTCACCCTTCCGGGGGACGGGAGCGCGCACTTTACGCAGAACGCCGAGCTTGGCAAGCCAGAAACGTTCGCGGGGTGCTTTTCTTGGTGGGGACACGCCGCGCGGGGTGCGCCTCGTGAACCCTCGCTGTCAGTAGTCGGTGCGCCGGCAAAAGGAAAGCCCGGCGTCCCGGGCGCGTGGGCGAATCGCGTCACCCCGCGCGACGCTCGCTCGCGTGGCGGCGCGGCTCTACGTGACATCCGCGCAGTGGGCGTCGTTCATCTCCGCACGGTCAATTGCGATTTCGCAAGTCTCGGGGCGCGAGGGTGCACGTAACTCCGCGAGGTCTCATGGAGACGCATTGGCACGGGGGTTGCTTAAGGGATAGTCAGGCACGCGCTGGGCGGTCAATCCCCCCCCCAACTGTTCGGCGTTTGCCGCCTACTCTCTCGCGAAAGCGAGGGCCGCCCCGCACGGAACCTCCCCTCCTCCGTGCGGGGTTTTTCTTTTTGTTTTCTGCGGCTGCGAGGCGCTAGGCGGCGCCTGGCCGCGCGAAACGCGGTGGATGGAGCCGGCGTTCGGCGTTAGAAGCGGGCGCATGTCCCGAAAGCTCGACGAGGCCCTCGCGCGCATCCAAAAGGGCGGCGCCCACAAGTACCACGCGAAGAACACGGAGGCGGGCAAGCTCTTCGCGCGCGACCGCATCGCCCGGCTCTGCGATCCCGACTCGTTCCAGGAGGACGGCGCCCTCGCGAACGTCTCCGACCACGAGCTCCCCGCGGACGGCGTGATCACGGGCACGGCCACGGTCGACGGGCGGCCCGTGGCGCTCATGGCGAACGACTCGACGGTGAAGGCGGGCTCGTGGGGCAAGCGCACGGTCGAGAAGATCCTCCGCATCCAGGAGGTGGCCGCGAAGCTGCGCGTGCCGATGCTCTACCTCGTCGACTCGGCCGGCGCGCGCATCACCGACCAGCTCGAGATGTTCCCTGGCCGCCGCGGCGCGGGCCGCATCTTCTTCAACCAGGTGAACCTGAGCGGCGCGGTGCCGCAGGTGTGCCTGCTCTTCGGCCCGAGCGCCGCGGGCGGCGCGTACATCCCGGCGTTCTGCGACCTCGTCGTGATGGTCGAGGGCAACGCGAGCATGTACCTCGGAAGCCCGCGCATGGCCGAGATGGTCATCGGCGAGAAGGTGACGCTCGAGGAGCTCGGCGGCGCGAAGATGCACTGCTCGGTGTCGGGCTGCGGCGACGTGCTCTGCAAGACCGAGGAGGAGGCGATCGCCTTCTGCCAGCAGTACCTGGGCTACCTTCCGCAGAACTGCGACAGCGAGCCCGAAGAGGCCGCCCCGAAGCCCGCCAAGGCCGGCAAGCCGATCCACGAGATCGTGCCCGCCGACGAGGGAAAATCGTTCGACATGCGCCACGTGATCGAGGCGCTCGTCGACGAGGGCTCGTTCCTCGAGCTGAAGAAGCTCTTCGCGCGCGAGGTGCTCACGGGGTTCGCGCGCATCGAGGGGCGGGTGGTCGGCATCGTGGCGAACCAGCCGAAGTGGCTCGGGGGGATGCTCCTCGTGGACTCGGCCGACAAGGCCGCGCGCTTCATCTGGCTGTGCGACGCGTTCAACATCCCGCTGCTCTACCTGGCCGACGTGCCGGGCTTCATGATCGGCACGAAGGTGGAGCGCCAAGGCATCATCCGCGCGGGCGCGAAGATGATCGCGGCCGTGAGCGAGGCCACCGTCCCGAAGCTCTGCGTCGTGGTGCGCAAGGCGTACGGCGCGGGCCTCTACGCGATGTGCGGGCCCGCCTTCGACCCCGAGGCGACCATCGCGCTGCCGGGCGCGTCGATCGCCGTGATGGGCCCCGCCCCGGCGGTGAACGCTGTATACTACAACAAGATCCAGCAGCTGCCCGAGGGGGCGGAGCGCGACGCGTTCGTGGCCGAGAAGCAGGCCGAGTACCGGGCCGACATCGACCTGATGAAGCTCGCGAGCGACCTCATCGTCGACGCGATCGTCCCGGGCGATCGCTTGCGCGGGGAGATCGCGCGGCGGTTCGAGCGCGCGGAGGCGAAGGACGAGATCCGGCTGCCGAAGAAGCACATGGTCCCGCCGGTCTAGGGTGGGACGCCGGTCTCCTCGCGCGCGCGGCGACGGCGCTCATGGTCGGTCATGACGGCTGAGTCGGGCCCTCCGGCGCCCTTCGGCGGCGCGCCTCGCCAGGCGGGGCGCCTGCGCGCACGCCTGCGCCGCGCGGGGCTCGTGCGGCTTCGGGTGGCGCTCTACCTCGGGCGCCGCCTCGGCCCCGCGCTCGCCGCCATGGCCGGGTACACGGCGCTCGCCGGCGCCCTCGTCCGCTGGGACGGCGCGCGCCACGGCGCCGCCCTGCCCGACTGGGGCGCGACGATGTATGCGATCTACACACAACTGTTCTTCGAGCCGACGGACCCGCTGCCGTCGACGACGTTGGCGCGGATCGTCTTCTGGGTGACCCCGGTGCTCGGGGCCCTCCTCGTCGCGGAGGGCATCGTGAAGGTGGGGAGCGAGGTCCTCGAGGAGGACCGCAGGCACGCGCTGTGGGTGAGGATCATGACCGAGACATTCAAGGACCACGTGGTCGTGTGCGGGCTGGGCCACGTCGGGTACCGCGTGGTCGAGGAGCTGCGGGCGCTGGGAGAGGACGTGGTCGGCATCGAGCGCGAGGGCTCGGAGTTCGTCGCCATCCTCCGCGACGCGGGCGTGCCCGTGCACGTGGGCGACGCGCGGCGAGACGACCTCCTGCTCCACACCGGCATCGCGCGGGCGAAGGCTGTGGTCTGCGCAACGAACGACGACCTCGCGAACCTCGAGATCGCGCTCGACGCGAAGCGCATGAACCCCGCCATTCGGGTCATCATGCGGATGTTCGATCAGCGGCTCGCCGCGAAGGTGGGCGGGGCGCTGGAGCTCGACCAGAGCTTCTCGACGAGCGCGCTCTCGGCCCTCGTGATCGCGCTCTCCGCGCGGCTCGCGGGCGTGAAGAGCGCCTACCGGCTGGGCGAGGGGGCGCGCGTCGTGTGCGAACTGGAGGTGCCGCGGGCGTGGGCGGGGCGCACGGTGGCCGCGCTCGAGGCCGACGCCGACCTGCGCGTCGTGCGGCTCGGTCGCGAGGGCGGCTACGAGCGCGCGCGGCAGGACCACGTGCTCCGCGCGGGCGAGGCCGTGGTGGTCGACGCCGACGCCGAAGAGCTGTCCCGCGCGCCACGGTAGAGCGGCGCGACGCGCGAGGAATGCTCGTCGGGACGCGGGTTTGCTCGTGGCTTCCGCGGCGCGGGGTGTAGTCTTCTCCGCCATGCGCGTCTCCCGTCTTCCCGGCGTCTCCGTGGCGCTCGCCGCGGCCTTCGCCCTCGCGGTCGCCGCGTGCGGCACGCCGCCCACGAAGGTGCCCACGCCGGTCGATCGCCTGGCGCTCGCCTCCCAGCCCGTGTCGGAGGCGGGCTTCGCCGCGGCGGTGAACGACCTGCTCCTCTCGCCCCCGAACACGCCCGAGCGGAAGGCGCGCCTCGGCGGCGTGCTGAGCCGGCAGCTGACGCGCGCGGCCTCGCGCTTCGACCAGCGCCGCTCGGAGGCGGGCACGACCGCGGTGCGCGGGGGCCTCACCCTCACCCAGACCGGCGAGCTCACCGCCGAGGCGCTCGGACCGGACGCGGCCAAGGCCCTCGCGGGCGCAGCGGTCGAGTACTCGCGCCGCGGCGATGAGGGCCGCGCGCGCGCGGTGTATGAGCTGCTCTACCAGGTGCTGCCGGAGGCGCAGCGCGGGGACACCCGCGGCCACCTCGACGCGCTGAAGGCCTGGCTCCAGGGCACCGCCTCGGGGGGCCCGATGCAGGCCGCGGGCGCGCTCGAGAGCGCGGCGGTCGCCCGCCGCATGCTGGAGCCCACCGTCCAGGCGCGCACCGAGGCGACGGCCTACGCGACGGCGTGGATCGCCCAGTCGTACGAGGTGCGGCGCGTGTTCCGCGAGCGCCGCGTGCAGCCGGAGCGCGAGGACGCGATCGAGGCGCTCCGCGCGCTCGGCACGGGGCCCACCGTGCTCGCGGCCATCCACCTGCGCGACGGCGACGCGGTCGGCGCGCTCAACGCGATCGACAAGGCGGAGGCGCGAAACATCGCGCGCCCGGACGTCCTCGGCTCGCTCGAGCGCGTCGCGGAACACGCCGAGCCCGCCGCGTGGCTCGGGCTCCTTCGCGCCCTGCGCGCGCCCCCGCGCGACGCGGAGGACGCGCCCCAGGACGCAGAGCTCCTGCGCACCGTCACCTTCTGCGTCGCCCGCGAGGCGTACCGCCTCGACCCCTCGATCCCCGAGGTGGCGGGCGTCGTCGCCGAGGGGCTCATCGAGCTCGGCATGCCCGACGCGGCTCCGGCGGCGCTCACGGCGGCCGTGCGCGCGCACCCCGAGCCCTCCATCCTCAGCGGCGCGATCTCGATCACGCTGCTCGCGATGCTGCGCGCCGCCGAGCTCGAAGACCTGGAGCTCGCGCGGCACACCTACCACGCGGCCGCCCCCGTCCTGGCGATCGCCGACGATCCCAAGCTGGCGCGGCAAGCGAGCCCGAACGCCGCGCGCGCCCGCGCCATGATGGGTGAGCTCGAGGTCCGCGAGGGGCACCTGAAAGAGGCCGAGGCGCTCTTCACCGCGGCCGCGCACCACGAGGCGACCGGCGCCATCCTGCTGTCGCTCGCCCGCATCGACGCGCAAACGAACCGCCGCGCGTCGGCCAAGTCGCGGGTGGAGGCCGCGCTCACGAAGGAGGACACCCAGCGCGATCCGGCGCTGCGGGGCGAGGCGCTGCTCTTCCAGGCCGACCTGCTCCGCCACGCGGGCGATCGCGACGCCGCGCGGGCCGTGTACCGCCGGGCGCTCCAAGACCTCGCGCGCGTGCGCGCGGACGCCGAGGGCGAGCTCCGCGCGCGCGTCGAGCGCCTCCTCGCGCGGGTGCTCGACCGCTTCGGCGACGCCTCGGGCGCGGAGCGCGCGCTCGACCGCGCGTTCGAGGCGGGCGCGCACGACAAGAAGCAGGCGGCGGCGACGGTGGGTCAGCAGGTGGCGAGGGCGTTGCTCCGCGGCGACCTGCGGCTCGCACAGAGCGGCCTCGCCCGCGGCGCCGCCGCCCAGCTCGAGCGCGAAGATCTCGTGTATTATGCACTTTGGACGCGCCTGCTGGAGCGCGGGTCGAAGCAGCCGCCGGACGGCCTCGCGGAGAAGCTCCTCTCCCAGACCGAGGGCGATCCCCGCTGGATCGGCAAGATCGCCGCTTTCGGGCTGGGGAAGCTGCCCGCGGCCGACCTCCTGCAGGCCGCGTCCAATCCGGCCCAGCGCGCGGAGGCCTATTTTTACGGCGCGATGGAGCGCCGGCTCCGGGGGGACACGAAGGGCGCCGAGGAGGGGCTCCGCAAGACGCTCGACGCAGGCGGCCTCGACCTCATGGAGGTTGGCCTCGCGCGGGACCTGCTGAGCGACGACAAGGGCGTCCTTGGCGGCCCGCCGCCCGACGTCGGCTTGCCGTGACGGCGGGGACATGAAGAGCGAGCTGCGCACGAAGATCGACTGGGGCTCCCTCGCGCCTCTCCGGCTCCGCGCGCGCCTCGTGGCGGAGGGCGTGTACGCGGGCTCCCATCGCAGCGCGCGCCGCGGCGCCGGCGTCGAGTTCGGCGGGCATCGGCCCTACGTGCCGGGCGACGACCTCCGCTGGCTCGACCGGCGCTCCCTCCTGCGCCACGAGCACCTGCTCGTCCGCGAGTTCGAGACCGAGACCGACCGCGCCCTGCGCCTGTGCCTCGACGCGACCGCTTCCATGGCCTACCGCGGCTCGCGGGCCCCCGCCTCGAAGCTCGCGTTCGCCGCGCTCGTCGCCGCCGCGCTCGCCCGCGTCTCGGTCACGAGCGGCGATCCGTTCGGTTGCGCGCTCATCGGCGGGAGCGCGCGGGGCCTGCCCGTCTCCGGGGGGCGCGAGGCGTTCGAGCGCCTCATCGGCACGCTCGAGTCGCTGGAGGCCACGGGCGACAGCACGCGCGACGCCGCGCTCCTCGACGCCGGGATCAGCGCCATCGCCCGGTCGGCGAGGCGCGGCTCGGCGATCGTCGTGCTCTCCGACCTCCTCGACCTCGGCCCTTCGGCGCCCGACCTCGTCGCGGCGATGGCGCTCCGAGGCCGCGCGGTGGTGGTGCTCGAGGTGCTCGATCCCGATGAGCTCGACTTCCCCTTCGAGGAGACCACGCGCCTGAGATCGCTCGAGGGCGACGTCGAGGTCGAGTGCGACGGCGCGGCGCGCGAGCGGTACCTGGCGGCGCTCGAGCAGTCGAGAAACACGTGGAGTTCTGCGCTCTTGGCCAGGAACGGCCGCCTGGTTCGCGCGAGCACGGCGGACGATCCGGTGCTCGTGGTGCGGGCGGTGCTGGACGCGCTGCGCTGAGGGGCGCCAGGTCCGGCCGAACGGCGACGTGCGACGTGCGACGTGCGACCATGCCCTCGAGCGCGTACGGTAGGCACACCACCCCATGGGCTCCACCGACTTCCCGCGAGGGCCGCTCCTCGGCCCGCTCACGGATCCCGTCGTCATCCCCGACGGCGACACCTTCGTCGTGCGCGCGCGCGTGTCCTTCGCCGAGGCCGCCGACCTCGCGCGCAAGGCGATCGTCGAGCGGACCCTGCGCCCCGCCGATTTGGGCGATCCCGCGCGCGACGTGCCGCGGCTCGTGTGGACCCCCTTCTGGCGCATCGACGCCGGCGTCGACACCTTCCACCTCGGGCTCTCCGGCGTGCGCGTGGGTGGCGTCCCTCTCCCCACCGGGGGAAACCGCCACCGCGACGCGGTGCTCTTCGTGTGCGCGCGCCGCGCGTTCCCCTACGAGCTCGCGCTCCCGTCGTTCCTCTCCGGCGTCGTGTCGGACCACGAGCCGCTCGAGATCGATCTCGCCGAGCTCGAGTCGCTCGGGAACTTCACGCCCGTGGGGGGCGAGCTGCTGGAGGCCGACGTGCCCCGCGAGGCCGCCGAACGCGACGCGCTCACCCTGCTCACGCGCGCGATCTCACCGAACAGCGCGCTCTACGTCGACACGAAGCGCCGCGTGAAGTCGGCGCTGTTCGTGCGCGTGCCCCTCTACTTCGTGCGCTACGCGTACGAGGGCGAGGCGCGGAGCCGCCCCGGCGAGGAGTACTACGTCGTGCTCTCCGGGCGCACGGGCAAGGTCGTCTCCGCGCACCACCCGTCGGCGGTGCGGGCCACTGCGGCGCGGATTCGGCGGTTTCTCACGTTCAAGTAGCGGGCTCGGGCTCGAACGCGCGCGCGTCGGTGACGACGTGCGCGACGGGCACGTCGTGGGGAAGGGTCGGCAGGTCGGCGAGCACCTGGTAGTCGTAGAGCACGGCCACGGTCCACGCGGGGCTCGCGGCCAGCGCGCGATCGTAATACCCGGCGCCATACCCGAGGCGATGACCGCTCGGCGCCACCGCCAGCGCGGGGACGACGATCACGTCCGGCGCCCCGAGCTCCGGGCAGTCGGAGGCCGGCTCGCGGAACCCGAAGCCGCGCTCCTCCAGGGCGTCGGGGTCGGCGACGGTGCGGAAGCACATCACGCGCGACTCAGGGTCGATCGAGGGGTACCCGACGACCACGCCCCGCGCGCGGAGCGCCGCGTCGAGCGGCACGAGGTTCACCTCGTTGCGCCCCTCGATCGGGTAGAAGAGCGCGATCGAGCGCGCCGCCGCGACGCGCGGGAGGGAGAGCAGCCGCTCGCGAATCTTCTCGGAGCGGGCCTCGCACGCGGCCGCGGGCGCGGCTCGCCGGAGGCCGCGCATGCGCTTGCGGAGCTCGGCCTTCACCTTCACCGCGATGACCTCGTCGGCGTAGAGGCCCTGGCGCGGGCCGCCCTCGGCTGCGCGATCGCTCATCGGGCCGCTCCCTTCGCCGCAGGCTTCCTCGACGCGCGCGCCGGCGCTGCCGCCTGGGCCTCGAAATTCATGACGATGAGCTCACCCGCGGCCCCGCGCTTGCGAGGGTCGGAGTTGATGGGGCGCCGCGCGCTCACGGCGCGCACGCGAAAGCCTGCGTAGAGCTCGCGCGTCTCGGGTGTGTCGGCGTTCGACAGCATCGCCTTCACGCCGCGCTTCGCGAGGTCGCCGAGCAGGGCGACGAGGCGCAGCTGATCGGCCATCGTGAACCCCGAGGCCGAGTACGCGGTGAACGAGGCGGTCTTCGTGGCCGGCACGTACGGGGGATCGAAGTACACGAAGTCGCCGACGCCGAGCCGCCCGCAGGCGTCCGCGAAGTCTTCGCTCGTGAGCTTCACGCCGGCGAGCGCGGCGGCCGCGCGCTCGAGCAGCAGCGGGTCGAGGATGCGCGGGTTCTTGTAGGTGCCGAAGGGGACGTTGAACTTGCCCTTCGAGTTCTCACGCCACAGGCCGTTGAAGCAGGTGCGATTCAAGAAGAGCAGGCGCGCGCCGCGCTCCACGTCGCCGAGGTCGCGCGGGTCGACGTCGCGCACCTGGTAGTAAAGCTCCTTGTCGTATCGGTAGGTGCCGAGCCGCTCGACCAGCGCCGGCAGGTCGCTCTGGACTGCCCGGTAGCAGGCGACGAGCTCGGCGTTGCGATCGTTGAGCCGCGCGCGACGAAAGCGCCGCACGGGCGACGACGCGAGGGCGAAGAACAGCGCGGCCCCGCCCGCGAAGGGCTCCACGTAGGTGCGGATCTCCGGCGGCAGCTCGGCGAGGAGCGCCGGCACGAGCGCGGCCTTGCCGCCCGCCCACTTGACGATGGGGCGCGCCTCGTGGACGTCGTGTGTGAGCGCTCTTCTTCGCATGCGGGCCCGGCGCGCAACGCTGGCATAGACCACAACCCGCCGCGTGCGCGCAAGCGCGAGCCTGGATCGCGCGCGTGGGGCGTCGGCGCACCACCGGCCCCGCCCGGCCCCGCGAGCGCGTCGCGCCGCGCCGCTTTTTTCGGCCGCCGTGGCCGCGCCCTCGCCTGCGCGACCCGGGAACGGGTCTTGCTGCCATGAGCCGATGGCCTTCCTCGCCCGCACGCCGCTGTCGCCGCTGCTCCTCGGGCTCTTGGCGGCCCTCGGGGCGTGCTCGGGGGGCGCCGCCACGGTGCCCGACCCCGAG
>DAORJJ010000009.1:0-32131 GCA_035439005.1 Polyangiaceae bacterium
GGCGCCGAGGCGCCGGCCCCCTCCACCGAGGGAGCCCCGCACGCCGCGACGAGCGCAGCGCTCGCGAGCGCGAGGGCGAGCCCGCCGCGCGCGAGAGACCGTCGAGACGCGCCCGAGCGCGAGGCCACCATGACCGCAGCGTATCCGAATCCTCGCGGCGCGAGGGGGCGCGTGAGGGCGGGCGCGCCCCCCAAGCGGCGTGCCAAGAGGCGTTGCCGAACCCGGGGCAGAGACATACGTTCCGTCGCGAACCCATGGCGCAAGATCTCTACGGCCTGCTCGGCGTGCCCAAGTCCGCGGACGACGCGACCATCAAGAAGGCGTACCGCCGCCTCGCGAAGGACCTGCACCCCGACAAGAACCCCAACAACGCGAAGGCGGAGGCCCGCTTCAAGCAGGTGAACCACGCGTTCGACACCCTGAGCGACGCGAACAAGCGGAAGCTCTACGACGAGTTCGGCGAGGAGGGCCTGCGGGAGGGCTTCGACCCCGAGAAGGCGCGGGCCTACGCCCACGCGCAGTCGCAGTGGCAGGCCCGCGGCGCACGGGGCGGCGCGGGCCCGTTCGGCGGCGGCTTCGGCCCCGGCGTGTCCATCGAGGACCTCTTCGGTGGCGGCGCCGTCGGCGGCGATCCGTTCAGCCGGCGCCGGGGCCCCGCCCGCGGCCAGGACTACGAGCAAGAGATCACGATCCCGTTCGTGCAGGCGGTGCGCGGCGCCACGCTGGAGCTGCGCTCGGCCGAGGGCACGCCGGTGCAGGTGCGCATCCCCCCCGGCGCCAACGAGGGCAGCCGCCTCCGCCTCGCGGGGCAAGGCGGCCCCTCCCGCAACGGCGGGCCGCCCGGCGATCTCACGCTCGTCATCCACGTCGAGCCGCACGCGCTCTTCCGCCGCGAGGGCGACGACCTCAAGCTCGAGCTCCCCATCACGCCGGGCGAGGCCTGGAGGGGCGCGAAGGTCACCGTGCCCACGGCCGAAGGCTCGGTCACGCTGAAGGTCCCCGCGCGCACGCAGAGCGGCTCGGAGGTGCGGGTGCGCGGCAAGGGCGTCGCGCGGAAGGGCAAGCCCGCCGGCGATCTCTACGTGCGGTTCATCGTGCACGTGCCCACGGCCGACGCGCCCGAGCTCGGCGAGCTCCTCGAGAAGCTCGACGCCCACTTCAAGGGCGACGTGCGCGAGGGCATCGCGTTCTAGGCGACCGCGCCGCGCGAAGTCAGCGCGCGCCGCCGTCGGGCCGGCGCTGCTGGATCGAGAGGGGCGGGAGCTCCGGCTCGATGCGCCAGGCCGCGCCCTCGCGTACGCAGGCGATGTCCGCCCGCTCTTGCGGATCGCTGCCCGTGACCGACACGACGGCCGAGTCGCCCTCGACGCGCGCCGTCATGCCCTTCGGCCGGAAGCGGAGCCCGAAGCGCCCCATCGCGAGCATCTCGCGAGGGCTCACGCGCTTGCCCATCACGAGGCTCGCCCGGGCGGCGCGCTCGTCGAGGTTCTGCTTCGCGTTTTTGCCAAGCAAATCATAGGCTTCCGCCATCGCGCGGGGGTCGTCGGTCGCCACCTCCATGCGCTCGAGGAAGAGCCGCAGCGCGCCGTCGGGGGAGGCGTCGGGCGCCGCGCGCGAGCAGCCGAGCGCCGAGAACGCGAGCAGCGCGAACGCCAAGACGAGCCGCCGCGGGCTCACGTCCACGCGCCGGGGCCCTCCGCGCCGAGGCCCATCACGTCGCGCACCTCGCGCATGGTCTCGCTCGCGAGCCGCCGCGCCTTCGCCGCCCCGTCGCCGAGCGCCTGGCGCAGCCGCTCGTCGGTGAGGGCCTCGCGCTTCGTGCGCAGCGGCACGAGCTCGCGCTCGAAGCTGTCGTTCAGCGCCTTCTTGCAGTCGAAGCAGCCCCAGACCGCGCCGCGGCAGTTGCTGGCGACCTCGGCGAGGGCCTCGGGCGAGGCGAGCGCCGAGTGCATCGTGTAGACGTTGCACACCTCGGGGCGCCCCGGATCGGTGCGCTCGAGGCGGAGCGGATCGGTGAACGCGCCCTTCAGCTTCTTCCAGAAGGCGGCCGGCGGCTCGAACAGATCGAGGGCGTTGCCCTTCGACTTCGACATCTTGCCCGCGCCGTCGAGCCCGCGGATGCGCGGCGCCGCGCTGAGGCGGGGCTTCGGCTCGGGGAACACCGGGCCGAACCGGTGGTTGAAGCGCCGCGCCGTCTCGCGCGCGAGCTCGAGGTGCTGGAGCTGGTCGTCGCCCACCGGCACGATCGTCGCCTTGTAGAGCAAGATGTCCGCGCTCATGAGCGTGGGGTAGCTGAAGAGCGCCGACGAGACGAAGTCCTTCCCCTCGCCCTTCTCCTTGAACTGCGTCATGCGCCCGAGATCGCCCATCGGCGTGACCGTGGAGAGGTACCAGTTGAGCTCGGTGTGCTCACGCACGTCGCTCTGCACGAAGAGGGTGGTCTTCTCCGGGTCGACGCCGCACGCGACGAGATCGCGGGCGAACGAGCGGATGCGCGCGCGGAGCACGGCGGGCTCGTAGGGCACTGTGATGGCGTGCGCGTCGACGATGCAGAAGAGGGTCTCCTCCTCGGCCGCGGCGACCTGCGCGGCCCAGGTGCGCACGGCGCCGAGCCAGTTGCCCACGTGCAGCTCGCCGGTGGGCTGGATGCCCGAGAACACGCGGGGTGCCCCTGCGGCGTAGTCGGGCGGCGGGGCCTTCTTGTCGGCCTTCTTCTTGGTGCCGCCGGGCACGGCGGGCGCGTCGGTCTTCGATGGATCGGCCATTCGAAGGCCTGTGTACCAGGGAAGCCCGTCGGCGCGAGCGTGGCGGGCAGGACTGGGCACTTTTTGCTGAAAATTGGCGTATCCTACATTGTATCCATACGGTGCCGATGTGCGCATCGAACGGCCCATCACCCTCGCCTGGAACGGACGACGCCCCTTCAACCCCGAGGCCGTGCCCGACCCGGACGAGGCGTCTGCCGAGGGCCCCGCTCCCGTGCGCTACGCCGCCGAGACCGCCGAAGGCGTCGCCGGGCGCTACCTCTTCGGCGACAACCTCACGGGCCTGCGGAGCCTCCGCGCGAAGGCGCCGGGCTCGGTGACGCTCGCGTACCTCGACCCGCCGTTCCACACGAACCGCGTCCACGCGCTCGTGGAGGCCGGCGACCGCGACGCGCCCAAGTCGGAGCGGCGCAGGCGCGCGGCCTTCGACGACCGGTGGACCGACCGCGGGGCGTACCTCGAGGCGCTCGGCGCGCGGCTCGTGGAGGTGCGCGGGCTGCTCGCGCCCCACGGGAGCGTGGTGATCCACGTGGACCCGAAGACGAGCCACTACGTGAAGGTCCTGTGCGACGAGCTCTTCGGCGAGGAGTGCTTCGCGAGCGAGATCGTGTGGCGGTACCGGCGGTGGCCGAGCAAGACGCCGAACTTCCAGCGCGTGCACGACGTGCTGCTCCGCTACCGCCGCGACGCGCGCGTCCGCCCGCGCTGGAACACGCCGTACGAGCCGCTCGCCGCCTCGACGCGGGCCACGTGGGGCGAGACCAAGCAGCGCGCCGTGTTTCGCGACGACGGGCACCGCCAGCGCTCGTCGACGACCGAGGAGGCCTCCCTCGGCGTGCCCATGGGCGACGTGTGGGAGATCGGCGTGCTCGCGCCCATGTCGAAGGAGCGCACGGGCTACCCGTCGCAGAAGCCGCTCGCGCTGCTCGACAGGCTCGTGCTCGCGCTGAGCGATCCCGGCGAGGTGGTGCTCGACCCGTACGCGGGCAGCGGCACGACGCTGGTCTCCGCGGCGCGCCTCGGGCGCCAGTTCCTCGGGCTCGACGAGAGCACGCTGTCGCTCGAGACCGTGACGCAGCGCCTCGGCGCGATCGGCGCGACGCTGCGCCGGGAGGACGCCGGCGCGACGCCCGACGCGCGCGACGACGAGGCGCGCGGAACGTCGACGGGCGTGGCGACCTGCGAGGCGCCGCCGCGCGCGCGCCGGAAGCGGTCCGCGTGAGCGAGCGCGCGCAGGCGCCCGCGCCTTGCTATCCTCGCCGGCCAGTGCACCGAAGGAGCGCCACGTGACCCCTCAGTCGAAGCTGCTCGCGAGCGCCGGGATCATCCTCGGGGCCGCGCTCGCCGGCGCGTACCTCATGCGCGAGGCGCTGCCCTACTTGGTGCTCGTCGCCGTGGCGGGCATCGTCGCGTCGGTCGTCGCCGGCGCCGGCGCGGGCAACGACGCGGCCATCGAGGAGGCCGTGCGACGCGCCCGCCGTGGCCGACGCCTCGAGGCGCCCCCGGGCGCGAGCGGGTCCGTCGCGCGCATCTACGACGAGCTCGGTGAGCTCGCGGCCGCGCACGCCAAGCTCGACGCCGAGCGCGAGGCGCGCGCCAAGGAGACCGACGCGTCCCTCGAGGCGCTCAGCGAGGCCACCGACCGGCTGAAGCGGGGCATGGCGGAGCAGAGCCGCGCGGCCGCCGAGACGAGCGAGACCCTCGCCCGCCTCACCTCGGCCCTCGGCGACACGTCCACGAAGCTCGACGAGGCCGCCAAGGCCGCGAAGGACTCGGCGTCCGGTCTCGACGGCATCGTCCGCCGCAGCGACGAGGCCGCGGAGAACCTGAGCGAGCTCGCGAGCGGCGTGCGCAAGACCGCGTCGTCGCTCGAGGAGATGACCTCCGCCATCCGCGAGGTCGCGAAGAGCGCCGACGCGCTGTCGCTCACCGCGGACGAGACCAACTCGGCCATGACCGAGATCGACGGCTCGATCGATCGCGTGCGATCGAACGCCAACGAGACCACGCGCCTCTCCGAGGAGGTCGCGCTCGACGCCGATCGAGGCGCGGAGGCGATCTTGAAGACCATCGGCGAGATCACCCGCATCAAGGAGTCGTCGCAGGAGGTGGTCGCCGTCATCTCGACGCTCGGCTCGCGGATCGACGCCATCGGGCAGATAGTCAACGTCATTGACGACGTCGCCGAGCAGACGAACCTGCTGGCGCTGAACGCGGCCATCATCGCGGCCCAGGCCGGCGAGCAGGGCAAGGGCTTCGCGGTCGTGGCCGACGAGATCAAGGAGCTCGCCCAGCGGGCGGGCGCCAGCACGCGCGAGATCACCGACCTCATCAAGACCGTGCAGGCCGAGTCGCGCAACGCGGTGAGCGCCGTCGAGCGGGGCGCGCTCAACGTCGATCGCGGCGTCGTCGTGTCGAACGAGGCCGAGCGGGCGCTGAAGAAGATCCTCGACTCGAGCCAGAAGTCGACGACGATGGTGCGCGAGATCGCCCACGCGACCGTGCAGCAGGCCAAGGGCTCGCGCCAGGTGGCCGAGTCGATCGGGCGTATCGCCGAGACCGTCCAGCAGATCGCGGCGGCCACCGCGCAGCAGGTGAGGGGCGCCGAGCTCGTGCTGAAGGGCGCCGAGCGCATGCGCGTCGTCACCCACGAGGTCGAGCGGCGCGCGGCCGAGCAGACCAAGAGCGAGCGCTCGGTCGCGAGCACGCTCGCGGAGGTCGCCGGCGCGCTCGAGCAGATGAGCCGCGTGCAGCGCTCGCAGACCGACAGCGTGCGGCGGCTGCTCGCCCAGGTGGAGACCATCGAGCAGCGCGCCCGCGCCGACGCCGGCGCGGTGAACGACGTCGAGCGCGCCAGCGAGAAGATCAAGCGCGTGAGCTGAGCCCGTGGGCCGAGGGCGCGCCCGCGCGAGGCGGCGCGCGCCCGCGCGAGGCGGCGCGCGCCCGCGCGGTCACTCGACGGTGACGGTCTTCGCGAGGTTTCGCGGCTGGTCCACGTCCGTGCCCTTCAGGTCGGCCATGTAATACGCGAGCAGCTGCATCGGCAGCACGGTGAGGAGCGGCAGCACCTCGCCCTCGGCCGCGGGCACCTCGATGACGTCGGCCTCGCGCGCGGGGGCGCCGCCTCGGAGGCTCTGCGGGGCGCCGTCGAGGCAGAGCTTGGCCACGTCGGTGTCGCCCTTCGTGCAGATCGCGATGACCTGCCCCTCGCGCGCTCGCACCTCCTGGAGGTTCGAGATCGTCTTCTCGTAGTGCACGTCGCGCGGGCACACGACCACGACCGGCATCTCCTCGTCGATGAGGGCGATGGGGCCGTGCTTCATCTCGCCCGCCGCGTAGCCTTCGGCGTGGATGTAGGAGATCTCCTTGAGCTTGAGCGCGCCCTCGAGCGCCATGGGGAAGCCGGTGCCGCGGCCGAGGAAGAGCATGTCGCGGGCGCGGAGGTGGTGCTTGGCGATGGCCTTGATGCGGTCGGCCTCGAGGAGCGCCTCGCGCATCTGCGCGGGCACGTGCCAGAGCGCGTTCAGCACGCGCCGCGCCTCGCCCTCGGGCAGGGTGCCGCGGCGGCGCCCGAGGTAGACCGCGAGCATGAGCAGCGCCGCGAGCTGCGTCGTGAAGCACTTGGTGGAGGCGACGCCGATCTCGGGGCCGGCGTGCGTGTAGAGCGAGCCGTCCGACGCGCGGGGGATCGCGCTGTCGACGACGTTCGCCACCGCGAGCACGTGCGCGCCCTGCGCCTTCGCGGCCTTCACCGCCGCCATCGTGTCGAGGGTCTCGCCGCTCTGGCTCACCGCCACGACGAGGTCGGTCGGCAGGAAGACCGGCTCGCGGTAGCGGACCTCGCTGCCGATCTCCACCGTCGCCGGCACGCGGGCGAGCTGCTCGATCCAGTAGCGCCCCGCCATGGCGGCGTGCGCGCTCGTGCCGCACGCGACGAAATACACCCGACCTATTCTCTTGGCGTGCTCCTCGGTGACGCCGATCTCGGCGGCGATGACGTCGGCCGCCTGGAGGTCGATGCGGCCGCGGAGCGTGTCCTCGATGGCGCGGGGCTGCTCGTGGATCTCCTTGAGCATGAAGTGCTTGTAGCCGCCCTTCTCCGCCTGGGTGGGCGACCAGTCGATGCGCTTCGACGGCCGGGTGACGGGCGCGCCGTCCGCGATGACCGTGATCTCGATGCCGCCGCTCGTGAGGCGGGCCATCTCGCCGTCGTCGAGCAGGATGACGTCGCGCGTGTAGGCGAGGAGCGCCGGGATGTCGCTGGCCGCGAAGTTCTCGTCTTGGCCGATGCCGAGCACGAGCGGCGAGTCTTGCTTGGCCACCACGATCTCGCCGGGGCAGTCTCCCGCGACCACGGCGATCGCGTACGCGCCGCGCACCCGCTTGAGCGCGCTGCGCACCGCGGCGGTGAGGCTCTCGGCGCCCGCGGCGCGCGCCTCGTTCACGAGGTGGGCGACGATCTCGGTGTCGGTGTCGCTCGCGAACCGCACGCCGCGGCCCTCGAGCTCGCGCCGAAGCTCCACGTGGTTCTCGATGATGCCGTTGTGCACCACCGCCACCTTGCCCGACACGTGCGGGTGCGCGTTCGCCTCGTTGGGGCGCCCGTGGGTCGCCCAGCGCGTGTGCCCCACCCCGGTCGTGCCGGTGAGCGGCGTGCTACGCAGCGCCGCGTCGAGGTTGGCGAGCTTGCCGACCGCGCGGCGGATCTCCACGCCCTTCGGGGTCTGCACCGCGAGCCCGGCCGAGTCGTAGCCTCGGTACTCGAGCCGACGAAGCCCCTCCACGAGGATGGGCGCGCTGTCTTTCGAACCCGTGTACGCGACGATTCCGCACATGTGTATCTCTCCTCGGGGAAGCCCGCCGACGCGGGCGCTGCGAACCGCGGAGCGTAGCTGTCATTTCGGAGGCGGGAGCGAGGAAAATCGCGGGGCGACCGCGGGCCGTCGCCATTGTGCCCGCGGGCGCGGAGGCCGTATCGTTCCTCGCGTGAGAGCCCTGAAGATCACCGCCGTCCCCGCGCTCGCGCTCGCTCTCCTGGTCGCGGGGCCTCGTCTGGCCTCCGCGGGCGTCGAGCCCCCCACCGACTGCCCGCCGGGCTCGACCGGGAAGGCCTCGGGCTCCTTCGCGTGGTGCGAGCCCTCGGTGTGCCTCCACGACGGCAACTGCACGCCGGGGGAGGTGTGCCGCCCCGTCCCGCTCTGCGTCGAGGTGGGGACGCTCTCCGACGCCGGCGCCGCCGGAGAGGAGCGGCTGGCCGCGACCCAGCGCTGCGGGCCGGGCGGCGCGTGCCCGTCGAGCCAGACCTGCTCGGTCAAGGATCGCTGCATCTCGAAGCTCGCGGCCCAGAAGCTCGGGCTGCTCGACGCGCCCGCGCCCGCGTCCGCGCCCTCGGCGCCGAGCACCGAGCCGCCCAAGAAGTCGGCGTGCGGGTGCGACGTCGTCGGCCGAGGCCCGGCTCCGACCACCGCGCTCGGCCTCGCCGCGCTCGGCCTCGCGGCCGCGGTTGCCCGACGAAGCCGGCGCAAGACTCCGTAATCACGTGCAAATTCGTCATCCCCCGGTCGACCGGCTCGGGGCGACCTTGCGTGGCATACGCAGTCTGTCGGCGCGGGGCGCGGGGCGCGGGGCCTTCGCGCCGTGTGGCTCGCGGCTTCTTGTGAGATACTGAGAGCGTGCCGGAGGACCGTTCGCAGAAGACGAAAGCCGCGGGGCTCCAGCTAGCGCTCGAGCCCGAGTTCGACGAGGAGGCCTCCATCAAGGTGGAGATCCCGGCGGGGCTCCTCGCGGAGCGGCTGCCCGAGCCGCTCGCGCTCCAGCTCTCGCAGGAGCGCATGGGCGACACGCTCACGGGCGCGCTGCCGCCCGCGATGACCGAGCTCAAGATCCCCACGGGCGCGGAGTTCAAGGTCGAGGGCACGCTCTTCAACCGCACCTCCCGGGCGGACGCCACGTTCCTCGGACAGCTCCTCATCGCGTCCGGCGCCGTCACCGCGGACGACGTCGAGCGCGCGCTCTCCGAGCAGGAGGAGCGGGGAGGCCAGCTCGGGCGCATCCTCGTCGGCCTCGGCGCGTGCACCGAAGACCAGATCGCCGACGCGGTCACCGAGCAGATCCGGGTCCGTTCGAAGCAGGGGTACACCGATCTCTCCAGCGCCGCGCGCGCCAACCCCGAGGTGGCCGGCCTCGGCGTGCTGTCGCGCCCAGCGCTCACGTCGTTCGTGCTGCTCGGGGTGGACGCGCTCACCCTCATCTTCACGGCGCTGCTCGGCACGCTGGTCGACTGGTACCTCGCCGACGGCTACGTGCTCACGAGCGAGGCCTACGTGGTGGGCCCTACGCTGCTGCTGTGCATCCTCGTGTACGCGTTCCTCGACCTCTACTCGCCCCTGGCGAAGACCGCGCCCGACGAGCTCCGCGAGATCGTGCTGAGCACGTCGATCGTGCACGCGGCCATGTTCATCCTGTCGGTGAGCGGCAACCTCAGCGCGCGCTGGCACCTCACCTCCAAGCTCGTGTGGTGGACCTCCACCATCGCGCTCGTGCCGCTCGTGCGCGCGCTCGCGCGCGGCAAATTCTCGCGGCGGCCGTGGTGGGGTATCCCGGTCATCGTGCTCGGGGCCGCCAAGACCGGGCGCCTCGTGGTGCGCACCCTCCAGGCCCAGCCCCGGAGCGGCCTCAAGCCCGTCGTGCTGCTCGACGACGACCGCGCCAAACACGGCACGCTGCTCGCGAGCCAGGTCAACGGCATGGACGTCGACATCCACTCGATCAACGTCCGCGCCGCCACGTTCCTCTCCGAGTCCACGCGGGCCGCCCTTGCGGACGACTTCTTCGGCGACGAGCCCCGAACGAACAACGAGATCGAGGCGGCGCGCGACGAGGAGAAGCTCAGCTCGCACCCGCCCAACGCGCCCATCGACATCACCACGCCGAGCTCGGCCTTCCCCGTGCGCAGCTCGAACTTCCCGCGCGGCAAGTTCGCCGAGGTCGAGGGTGTGCCGCTCGTGGGCGATCTCTCGCTCGCGCCGCTGCTCGCGAAGAAGCTGAAGATCCCCTACGCGATCGTGGCGATGCCCGGCCAGCCCTCGGCCACGCTGCTGTCGATCGTCGAGCGCGTCGGCGGGCAGTTCTCGCACCTGCTGCTCATCCCCGATCTGTTCGGGTTCGCGACCCTCGGCGTGCCCGCCAAGAGCGTGGGCAGCGTGCTCGGCGTCGAGGTGCGCCAGCAGCTCTTGCTGCCGTGGCCGCGGCTCGCGAAGCGGGTGCTCGACGTGTCGTTCACCCTCGTCGGGAGCCTGTTCATCCTCCCGTTCCTCGTGCTGATCGCGCTGCTCATCAAGCTCGACTCGAAGGGGCCTGTATTCTACATGCAAAAGCGGCTCGGCCGCGACAACCGCCACTTCATGGCGGCGAAGTTCCGCACGATGCACGGCGACGGCGAGGCGCGGCTCAAGCAGGTGCTCGACGCCGATCCGGAGCTGCGCAAGGAGTACGAGGTCTTCCACAAGCTGCGGAAGGACCCGCGCGTGACGCGCATCGGCCGGGTGCTGCGCAAGTACAGCCTCGACGAGTTCCCGCAGCTCTGGAACGTGATCCGCGGCGACATGAGCCTCGTCGGCCCGCGCCCTTACATCGAGCGCGAGCTGCCCGAGATGGGCGGCAACGAGAAGCTCATCTTGCGGGCCACCCCGGGGATGACGGGCATGTGGCAGGTGAGCGACCGAAACGCCTCGTCGTTCGCCTGGCGCGTGCAGGTCGACGTGCACTACGTCCGTAACTGGTCGCCCTGGCTCGACATCTACATCTTGGCCAAGACCGTGGGCGTGGTGGTGCGAGGCTCGGGGGTTTGACATGACATCACCGACGACAGGCGGCCGCCTCTCCCACTTGTTCGGCCAGGCGTTCGCCGACGCCGTGGAGCTGACGCGGGCCAACCGCGGCGACACGTCACCGGGGGCGAAGGCCATCCTCAGCGTCGCCGCCAGCCAAGACAGCTACCGCGTGCTGCTGCTCAACCGCGTGCGCGAGGCCGCGCGCGGGCGCGTGCCGGGCGTGAACCACGCGCTGCGCATGGTGCAGACCGCCCTCTTCGGGATCGAGATCGGCAAGGACGTGACGCTCGGCCGCGGCGTGAATTTCACCCACACGCTCGGCATCGTCATCGGCGGCGACGCGCGCATCGGCGACCGCGTGAAGTTCATGGGGAACAACACGGTGGGCACCGCGAAGGACAACGGCTACCCGATCATCGAGGACGACGTCATCGTCGGGTGCGGCGCGCGCATCCTCGGGCCCGTGCGCGTGGGCGCGCGGGCGGTCATCGGCGCCAACGCCGTGGTGCTGAGCGACGTCGAGCCCGACACCGTGGTGAGCGGCATCCCCGCGCGCCCTCACAAAAAGCGTGCAGAGCGCACGGACTGAGCGCGCGGCGCCCGGCGGTGACGAAGCACGGCAGGCCTGCTAACCCTTAGGGGATGAAGCTCCGCGCCTTCTTGCCCCTCTTGTCTTGCCTGGCGACGGCCGCCTACGCGTGCTCGAGCACGCCCGACCCCGGGGGGCCCGCCGGCACGCTCCCCTCGGAGGATCCCGACTCGTCGACCGTCCTCCCCGACGGCGCGGTGGCGCCCGTCGACGACGGCGGCGCCCCGAAAGACAGCGCGCCTCCGCCGCCCTTGGGCGACGGCGCGCCCCTGCCCGACGGCGCGGTCGACCCCAACCCGCTCTCGGGCGTCACGCCGCGTGAGCACCTGTCGGTCGCCGACGGCCAGGCCATGGGGCTCGGCTACATGGACGGCCTGCTCTGGGCCGACGGCGCACTCATGTTCACCGATCCGTTCGCGGAGGGCAGCACCGGCCACGTGTGGCGGCTGCCGCGCGTGGGGCTCGCGCCCGCCTTCATTCGCCCGTCGGGCTCCGCCATCGGGCTCTGCTTCGACCCCGACAACGGCGGCTCGCTCGTGCTCACCGAGACCAAGCCGTCCGCGGTCGCACGGCGCAAAGTCGACGGCACCGCGCGCGCCGAGCTCGCGACCACGGCGAACGGCGTGGCGTTCAACTCGCCGAACGACTGCGTCGCGGCCGCGGGGAAGGGTGTCTACTTCACCGATCCGAGCTACCAGGGCGGGACCCAGGCGATGGAGGGCGTGTACCGCGTGGCGGGGACGCCGCCGACCGTGACCCTCCTGGCCGAGTACGCGAAGGGCAAATACCCGAACGGCATCGCCCTCTCGGCCGACGGCGCGTCGCTGTTCGTGAGCCTCACGGGCGAGTCGCAGCTCGTGCGGTTCGCGCTCGCGGCCGACGGCACCGCGGTGGGCGCGCCCACCGTGTTCGCGAACACGGGCCCCGCGCCCGACGGCGTCGCGACCGACACCGCCGGAAATGTGTATGTTGCAACTTCTGCCGGCGTCGAGGCGTTCTCGTCGGCGGGCACGAAGTGGGGCGTGCTGCCCCTCCCCGCCAACCAGCAGCCCACCTCGCTCGCCTTCGGTGATCCGCAGGGCAAGACGCTGTTCGTCGGCTCGACGCTGGGCCGCGGCGTCTCCCAGCCCGCGATCTACGCGCTCACCATGCGCATCCCCGGCGTGCCCTGACGGAGGAGGCGCGGAGGCTGGCGCTCAGAGCTTCGAGAAGAACGCCCAGGTCGCCGCGTCGCTCTCCGACCAGATCTGGTGCCCCATGCCCGGGATGAGGCACCAGACCACCGGCTTTTCCGCCGCGCAGCCGGAGACGCTCTTGCAGGGCGATGGGGCCGTGTCGGTCATCTTGTTCTTGTCGGGGCACTCGTTCGCCCACGCCCAATGATCGAGGCTCTTTTGTCCCTCGGTGGGGCTGTCGTTGGTGCCGTGGAAGATGATCGTGGGCATGCCGCGCTGCGGGCAGACGAGGTGGCCCGTGCCGTCGTACTGCTTGCCGAAGGGCCCGCCGGAGCCGTTCGACGCGATCGCCCGGAGCGCCGAGGCGCGCCAGCACCCGAGCTGGTTGGCGAAGTAACCGCCTCGGCTGTAGCCGGTCGCGAACACGCGCTTCGGATCGACGCAGTACGACGCCTCGAGCTCGGCGACGAGGCCGTCGAACAGCGCGGCGTCGGCGTTCTGCTCGGGCGCGGTGTCGAGGTCCCAGCTCTTGCCGAGGCCGTCGGGGTAGACCACGAGGGCGCCGCCCGAGGAGGCCGCGTCGAGCTTCATCGAGCGCTGGAGGCCCGCGCCCGTGCCGCCGTCTCCGTGGAACGCGAAGACCAGCGAATACGCGCGCGTGGGCGCGTAGTCTTCGGGCACGAACAGCGCGTAGCTCCGCGCCTTTCCGCCCACGGTGAGCGTGAGCCCGGCGCCGCCCGGGGCGGCCGTCGGCTTGGCGCAGCCCGCGGAGCCCGCGGCCGGGCCCGGCGGAGAGGAGCCGGTGGGACCAGGCGGCGGGGTGGCCCCGTCGGCGCTCGTGCCCGCGTCGAGCGGGGTCGCCGGAGACGGCGAGCTGGCCGCGCACGCTGCCAGCGCGATCGCGGCGAGCGCGACGAGCGGCGGCGCGGACCTCATTCGACGACGATGAGGTCGCCGGGCATGAGCGTGATGTTCGTCGTCACGCCCGAGCGCAGGTCGGAGAAGCGGAAGCGCACGCGATCGTTCAGGCTCTTTCGCACGAGAAAGATCTTGTCGCCGTCGGCGTAGTCGTTGAGGCCGCCGGCGGACGCGATGGCGTGCAGGACGTTGGCGCCGGGCTCGAGCTGGTAGGTGCCGCTCTGCCGGACCTCACCCGTGACCGAGACGGGCATCTGCACGGGCTGCTCGAGCACGATGGACACGCTCGGCTCCTTCAGCATGGACTTGAGCCGCCCCTCGATCTCCTTGGCGACCTCGTCGGGCTTGCGGCCGCGGACCATGACCTCGCCGACCACGGGCACCGAGATCTTGCCGTCGGGCCGCACGTGCTCGCGGGTCGAGAAGGTGTCTTCCCGGAAGACGCGGACGTTCACGATGTCGGCCGTCGTGATGACGGTGTCGTGGGCCGCGGGCTGCGGCGGCAAGCTGGAGGCCCAGACGAACGGGCCGGTGGAGCCACACGCCGCGAGCGCGACCGCGGCAGAGAACCCAAGCGCAATCCTCAGGGTGGACATCGCCACCAGCATACACGGGTTCTTCCAAAACGGATGCGCCGGAAACGCGCCCCCTGGACAGGGCGCCCGCGCTCCGCTCGAGGCGCGCGCGCGGCCCTGGCCTCAGGTGCGTGGGCGGCCGCGGCGGGCGCTCACCGCGGGCCGCGGCGCCTCGACGAGCGAGCGCGCGGGGACCGACTCGCCGAGCACGCAGCCCGCCATGATCTTGCTGCTCTCGCCCACCGTGATGGGCCCGTAGAGGGTCGCGCCCACGCCCACGTGCACGTTCTCTTCGAGGCTCGGCGCGCCGGCGCGGCCCTCGGTGTCGGTGCCGAAGCCGAGGGTGACGCCCTGGAAGAGGATGCAGCCGCGCGCCACCTTGGCCGAGTGGCTGATGGCGAGCCCGAAGCCGTGGACGATCATCACGCCGGGCGCGAGCTCGGCGTCCCAGTGGATGTCGGAGGCGTAGAGGTGCCGCATGAGGCGGCTCGTGAACTGCGCGGCGAGCGTGTTGCCGCGCGCGCGGAAGAGGCGCATGAGGCGGTAGGCCACGAGGATCTGGAAGCCGATCTTCTTCACGCCGTCGGACGGGAGGCTGCCGCTCCCCTCCCCTTGGCTGTATTTTCCCTGGTACGCGAGCATCACCGCGTGGTCCTCGCGCACCGCGGCGGTGAAGTCGGCGAGGGCGCCCCCGCCTTCGCCTTGCCCGCCGGACCCGAGGTCGCGGAGGGCGGCGCGGAAGGCGCGGTACTCGCTCCACAGCCCCGGGAGGCTCCCGGCCTCGTGCCGCACGCCGCGGTAGAACTGGATGCCGTACACGAGCGTGGCGCCGGCCACGCCGAGCCGCTCGAGCCCGAGCTTGTCGGCCGAGATCGCCACCTGCACCGCGAGCTTCGCGAGGGGCTCCGCGGCGGCCGGGAGGCCGAGGCCGAGGCCAAGAAATGGCAAGGATATCGGAGAGATGTGCTCGAAGTGGCGGAACGGGCTCGCCGAAGGGAGATCGCGGTGCTTGCGGCCGACGCGCACCGCGTAGGCGCCGTCGTTGTAGCTCCGCGCGAGCCACTTCTCGAGCGAGGTCTTGTCGGAGCCGTGGACGCTCGAGCCGCGGTCGGAGAACAAGAGGCGCGCGCCGGCTTTCTCGAGGCGGATGCCGAGCTCCTCGTCCTCGAGCGCGCGGAACTGCGGATCGAAGCCGCCCACGCGGAGGAACAGCTCGCGGTCCATCGAGACGTTCCCCGTGTAGACGCCGTGGCCCTTGAGGGGCTGGCCGGCGAGCAGGGAGTCGGCCTTGTCGGAGAGCATGCGGGCGAAGAACTTCTCGAAGAGCGGCATCTTCGCGATGTCCGTGTCCGGCCGCAGCTGCCCGAGCACCACGGTGTCGGGCGCGTCGTGCAGCGTGAGGTGCCCCTCGAGGAAGTCGGGGCCGACGCGCATGTCGTCGTCGAGGAAGAGCACGACCTTGCCGCGCGCGAGCTCGGCGCCGGCCTGGCGCGCCCGCGCGGCGCCGGCGTTCGGCTGGCGGTGCACCGTGAGCGAGAACGGGAAGTCGGCCGCCGACACCACCTCGCGCACGTCGACCTCGGAGCCGTCGTCCACCACGATCGCCTCGAACCGAGACGGAGGCACGGACTGCGCGGCGAGCTCCCCGAGGAGGCGGCGCACGAGCTCCGGGCGGTTGTAGTTTGCGACGACCACGCTGACCCAGAGGTCAGGACCGAGGTGAGCTTGTGCGGCGGGTGCGAGCAAGGGGGGCTCCTCGGATCAGCGGTTCAGGACGTACGAGCGGAGGAAGCTCCGCGGGTGCTTGGCGAAGTGGCGCACCCACGAGGCCGCGTCGACGAGCGCCGGCTTGCGGTCGTCGGGATCGCGCACGGCGTCGGTGGCGCGCGCGCGGTTGTCGCGGAGCCACGAGCGCCAGCGCTTGACCTCGTCGCGCGACATCTGGCCGCTGAGGCCTTGGAGCCCGAGCACGAGATCGAGCATGAGCTCGTGGCAGTAGACGTGCTTTCCCGCGGGCACCCACCGGGCGGCCTCGTCGAGGACGCGGTCGGCCTCGGCGTCTTGGCCGGAGGCGCGGAGGGCGATGACGTACGGCAGGGGCAGACCGCGCGCGACGTCGAACGCCATCTGGCTGTAAAACCGGGGGTTGATGTCGATGAGCAGGCGACGGTCGCCGTCGGCGATGAACTCGGCCTCGAACGCCCCGCGGTAGCCCACGCGCGTGAAGAGCGCGCGGAGCTGGGCCGTGACGGCGGGCTCGGGCTCGCGCCCCTCGAAGCAGAGGCCAATGCCGACCTTGCGCGGGCGCTGGAGCACCTTCATCGCGGAGCGCGACACGAGGTGCGTGTCGTCGGCGTAGCCGGACACGCTGAAGATGCTGGTCTCGGCGGCCGGGTGGTACGCCTGGAGCATCGGGCGGGCGATGTCCGGGTGGCGCGAGGTGAGCGCGGGGTTGAACCGGACGAGCTCGTGGTACCGGGCCAGGGTGGAGGGCAGGTCGGCGAGGCGCTCGACGAGCGAGCCCTTGATGCCGCTCTCGAGGTAGATCTGCGTGCGCGGCTTGATGAGCAGCGGGAAGGTGGCGCGCTCGGCGAGCGCGAGCAGCTCCGCGTCGGTGTCGGCGTAGAGCGTGAGAGGCACGTCGATCCCGAGCTCCGCGCACACGCCGGAGAGGCGCCCTTTGTCGAGCAAGTCCAGGGTGGTGGCCTCGCCGGGGTGCATCGTGAGGAACACGTCGCGGAGGCGCTCCTCGTGGGCGGCGAGCAGCCACGCGAGGTGGTCGTTCGTGGGGTAGATGACCGTGGCGGGGTGCGAGCGGCCGAACGCGACCAGCCAGTCGAGCAGCTCGTCGACCTTGGCCAGGGGCGGGTGCTGGAGGCGCTCGGCGGCGTAGCGCGAGAAGAGCGCGCGGGCGTCGCGGGTCTCGTCGGCGACGAAGACGCGCACGCCTCGCGAGCCCAGGCAGCGCACCGCCGCGAGCGTGCCGTAGTAGTCCGCGCCGAGGAGGAGCACCTGCATGCGCGCATCATGACGCGAAGTCGAGGGGCGACTCAACCGCAAGGCGCGTGCGGCCGCGTTCGCGCGCGCTTCAGCCGAGGAAGCGCCCCTTCAGCTTCAAGAAGGGGGTCTCGAAATAGGTGAAGCTGAGCTGGGCGGCGCCCCAGACGAGGCCGACCGCGCCAAGCAAGAACGCGGTGTTCACGCCGAGCTGTCCGCCTTCGGAGAGCCCGACCTGCACGCGCTTGAGCGTGGGGATCGCGAGGATGAGCACCGGCCAGTGGAAGATGTACATGCCGTAGCTCACCTTGCCGCACGACACGAGCACTCGGGAGGAGAGGAAGGCGCGCATGCGCGGGCCGATTTGGCCGTCGGCGCAGAGCGACACGGCGCTCGCGAAGAAGAGCGCCAGCAAGAAGTACCCGGCGACCACCACGCGGCGGTCGTAGCCGTTGAGCCCCTTGGCGACGACGTAGAGCCCCACGATGCCGACGCCCGTGAGCGCGAAGAGCGGGAAGCGTAGGCGCCGCCAGAGATGCGAGATCGTGTGGGACGACTCGCGCTGGAGCGTGGCGACGAGCGCCCCGAGCAGCAGGCCGTCGGCCCGCGTGAGCGTCGCTCGGTAAACGAACTTGACGATCGTGAGCGGGTCCCAGAAGTGCGCCTTCAGCGTGATGCCGGCGCGAAGCACCACGCACGCGGCGATGAGGGTGAGCGTGAGCGGCACGAGGCGCTTGCGTGGGGTGACGAGGGCCACCACCGGCCACACGAAGTAGAACTGCTCCTCGATGGCGAGCGACCAGAAGTGCGCCGTCCAGCGGAGCTCCTCGGGGTCGAACGCGAGCACGTAGTTCTGCATGTAGAGCCAATACGCCGGGCCGGGGATCCAGTGGCCGAGCGCGAGCCCGATGACGCTGCCGACGATGATGAAGGCGTAATACAGCGGGAAGATGCGGAGGACGCGGCGCATCCAGAACATCTTCATGCGCGTGAGCAGCGGCTTGTCGCTGGGCGCGACGAGGCCGCGCGTGATGAGGAACCCCGAGAGCACGAAGAAGAGATCGACGCCGATCCACCCGGTCCACAGCACGCGCTTGACGTGGGTGGCGACCGTGCCCACCTCGGGGAACTCCCACGAGAAGTGGAACGCGAGCACGAGGAGCACGGCGATGCCGCGCATGCCGTCGAGGGTCTTGATGTGGTCGTGTCCGCTCGTGGGCGCGGGCCCGGGCGTCGGCGGCGGGGCGGCCTCGTCGAGCGCGGAGAGATCGTCGGCGTCGCGCGCGAGGCCGACGACGAGCCCGAGGCCCACGAGCGCGAGCGCGAAGCACACGCCGAGGTCCACGCCGCGCGCGGGCTCGGGCGCCTTGACGTCGACCTTCTCGAGCACGGCCTCGAGCTCCGCCACGGTGTCGACCTTGGCGCCCACGAGCTCGGGCTTCACGCCGGGCGCGCCCCGCCGCAGCAGCATGTCGTTCGGGAGCTTCTCGAAGCCGAGCTCGTCGATGTACGCCTGCTCGCTCGCGCTGACGTCGACCGGCTCGACGATGAGCTGGGTCTTTCGCTCGCCGAGGCTCCACGCGTAGTCCCACTTGTCGTGGCCGGGCGAGAACACGCCCTTCGGCGGCAGGTGCGCGATGTGCGCGTCGTTCTTGCCGAGCAGATCCTCGGTGGGGCGGCGAGAGAAGTAGGGCGTGGCGCCGGCGGCAGCGACGGCGATGCGGTGGTCGTCCGGCGTGGTCGCGCGGAGCAGGAAGCCGAGCCGCGTGTAGCGCGCCTCATCGATGTATTGTGCAGCGTTCTGCGTGGCCCACCGCCCGAGCGCGACGGCGTGCGACGGGAACCACACGAGCGCCATGGCGACGAGCGCCGCGGTGGTGAGGGTCGCGCGCGAGCCGAAGCGCACGCGCAGCCAGCCGAGGCCGTCGCGGACGCCCTCGCGCAGGTCCTTCATGAAGAACGCCGCGCCGAGGCCGACGTACGCGCCGCCGAAGGCGAACGGGGTCTTGCTGAAGTAGATGGTGCGCGCGACGCCCTGCTCGGGGCGCAGCTTGCCGTACACGTTGAGCAGCACGAGCACGAGGCCCATGGCGACGAGGGCGCCGGCGAACTTGCGCGCGGCCCGCTCGCGCGCGGCCTCGTCGGCGCGGAGCAGATCGTCGAGGCAGAGCGCCACGAGCAGGATGAGCGCGGGCATGCCCACGCACGAGTAGCGGTTCGCGTAGAGCATCCACTCCCACGCGTCGCCGCCGACGTAGGTGGCGTAGGCGATCTGCGCGGCGAACAGCGCGCCGAGGAGCGCGCGACGGCGCGTGGGCGGGTCTTGGTAGAAGGTCTTCTCGGGCTTGCCGAGGCGGGCGGCGATGACCGCGAGCGGCACCGCGAGGTGCATCGCGAGCATCTCGAGGGCGACGAACACGCCGCGCTTCAGGCGCGCCGACAGCGGGATGCCGATGAGCTTGAGGTAGGCCGTGTTGGGCAGTCGATCGTGGAAATAGGCGATGCGGAACGCGGTCTGCGCCCCCACCGCGCCGCCCGCGCCGGCCGCCATGGTGACGGCGAAGAGCACGCGCTTCTCCGCCGTGTAGAGGCCGTAGAGCCCGATGAGCGCGATGGGCACCACCGAGTCGGAGCGGAGCAGGAGCGCGGCCGCGGTGACGACCGACATGAGCACCGTGCGGCGCATGGTGAACTTCACCTCGTTCTCGAGGACGAGGTAGAGCAGCACGTCGACGAGCAGGGTGAGGGCGCCCACCTCCATCCCGCGGAGCGTCCAGAACACGAGCGGGTAGTCGAAGAGCGTCGCCGCGAGCACCGCCAGCGGGAGCCACTTCGCGTCGGAGAGGCGCCGCGCGATCTTCGCCACGACCCACGCGTTCGCGAACAAGATGCCCACGCCGGTGAGCATGATGAAGAGGGAGATCTTCGCCTCGGACAGGTGGAGCAGGTGCGCCACGCTCATCCACAGCACCCAGAGCAGGTTCGTGAAGCCCTCGATGTGCGCCTCGCCGGGGTTCCAGACGAGGCCGTGGCCCTCCGCGAGGTTCCGCGCGTAGCGCATGGAGATCATCGCGTCCTCGAAGAGGACGAAGGTGCGCGTCCCCCCGAGGACGAAGCTCGTGCGGTAGATGAACACCGCGTAGAAGGCGAGGGCAGCGAGCGCGACGCCGAGGCGACTCTTACGATTGTCCAAGGTGCGCCGATGCTAAACGATTTGCAGCACTTGCCGCGCGACGAAGCGCTGCGTTGACGCAAGACCTGCGCGATCGCAAAACAGGTCCGACTTAATTGCGCCGCGCTTCAGGAGGCCGCGCGGGCGCCGAGCACCGCGCGCATCACGGCCTGGGCGCGCGCGAGGCCGTGCTCGCGCTCGAGGAAGTCGTAGGCGCCCTCGCGCAGGCGCGCCTGGAGCTCCGGGCTCCGGAGGACGTCGGCGACGTGCGCGGCGTACTCGCGCGGGTCGTCGGCGACGAGCAGCTCGCGCCCGCTCGTGAGCGGCAGGCCGAGGGCGCCGGCGGACGTGGTGATGAGCGGCAGCCCGGCGCGGAAGCCCTCGAGGAGCTTGATGCGCACGCCCGACCCGCCGAGGATGGGCGCGATGAACGCGCTCGCCGTCGCGTAGTGGGGCGCGAGCTCCTTGGCGAAGCCGTGCACCGTGACGCCGGGCAGGCGCCACCGCTCGGGGACGAGCTCCTTGCCGGCGGCGTCGCGCGGGAGCCCTGAGCCGACGACGTCGAGCGTCACGTCGGGGACGGCCGCGCGGAGCGTCGGCCACACCTCCTGGGTGAACCAGTCGAGCCCGGCGACGTTGGGGTGCCAGGAGAGGTTGCCCACGTAGACGAGGCGCGGCGCCGGGCGCGGGCTCCACGGCGTGCGCTCGAACGTGACGACCTGCGGCACGAGGTGGGCCGAGACGCCGGCGAGCGTGCGGAACTCCGCCGCGTCGCTCGCGGAGATGGCGACCACCGCGTCCACCCGCCGGAGCGCGGTGCGCTCGAACCGCCTCGCGCGGCGGGTCTCGAGCTCGGCCGCGAGGCGCACGACCCCGGTCTGGCGCGCGGCGAACTGCGAGAAGAAGTCGCTCTCGACGTTGTGCTGGCCGAGCACGAGGCGGGCGCGCGGGGCGAGCCGGGCGAGGAGGCTCGCGTAGACCATCATGCCGAGGTGGTCGACGTACACCACATCGGGGACACGGGCGCGGACGGCCCGCACGAGGGCCGCCGCGACCCGCGGGCTCGCCCACTTGCCGGCCAGGTAGGGGAAGCCCGGCACGACCTCGAGCGCGGCGACGAGCGCGAAGTAGTGGGGGAAGCGCTTCAGGTGGATGGGGTGGAACACCGGGCCGCGCAGCGTGACCTTCGGCAGCTCGGCGGCGAGCGCGCGCGCCCCCTCCTCGCCGCGCGGCGACGACTCCTCCTCGACGCACACGAGGTCGATCGAGCGCACCTCCTCCAGCGACTGGAGGAGGCGCAGGTCGGCGGCGGTGCGGACCTGCCCGCCGCTCACGGGCGGGAACGGCAGCTCGGTCGTGAGGTAGAGAACATGCATGATGCAGCTACTTGCCTGCGCGCCGTGGCCTCAGCGGGCGCTCGGCGGCGCGAGCGGGATGGACTCGAGCGCGACGAGCATCTCCTGGGCGCTGGCGAAGCGCTCCGCGGGCCGGCGGCGCATGGCGCGCTGGACCAAGTCCGCGAAGCCGACGGCGGTCGGATCGGTGCGCCCAGTGGCGACCGGCGGCGCCTCCTCGGTGAGCTTCACGCGGAAGGTGCTGATGTCGAACGCCGGGGCGCCGACGACGGCGTTGTAGAGGATGGCGCCCACGGAGTAGACGTCGGCGGACTCGTTGGCGCGGCGCGCGTCGACGATTTGCTCGGGCGCCATGAACGGGATCGTGCCAATCGCGGACCCCATCGCCGTGAGGTTGCCCTGAGGCCGGCCGTTCTCGTCGGTGCCGTCTTTGAAGCGGCTCAGGTTGAAGTCGAGCACGACCGCGATCCAGCCGCCTTCGATGGGGCGGAGCATGACGTTCGCGGGCTTGAGGTCGCGATGGATGATGCCGCGACCGTGCATCTCGATGACGCCCCGGAGGAGATCGGCGCCGAGGTGGATGCTGTCTTCCACGCCGAGCTTCGTGCGCTTGAAGACGTTCGCGAGCAGCTCGCCCTGGATGTACTCCATGACGAGCGCGAAGCCGAACGGCGGGCCGACCACGAACTCGAACATCTTCGCGATGTACGGGCTCGAGAGCTGCTCGAGCGCGCGCGCCTCGCGGCGGAAGCGCTCGACGCTCTCGTGCGAGACCGCCTGCGGGTGGAGCACCTTGATGGCGACCTTCGAGGTGGGGCTGTCGTGGCGGTGCGCGAGCCAGACGACGCCGTAAGCCCCGACACCGAGCGGGCGTTCGAACACGTACGGACCGAGCTTGTTTCCCGCGACGATGTGCAAGCCGTCCATATGTAACGCGAGCCCGTCGGCGGCGCGGGAAAAATGCGCCCGAAGCGCAATTTTCGCGGGGCGAGCGCTAGCTGGCGAGGTTGCGCCGGTTGCGAACCATTTGCACCACGGCCTTGACGTCCGCGAGGCGCACGCCGCCCGTCCCGAGCACGACGACGGCGTACGTGAGGACGTCGAGCACGAGGCGCACGTCGCCCAGAGGCTTCGCGAAATGGTCCACCGTCCAGGCTGCGGCGTACGCGAGGAGCGACTTGGCGAGCGCGGCCACGAGCCGCTTGTCGAGGGCGCGACGGCCGAGGGTGACGAGGAACACGATCGAGACGTAGAGCTCGAGGAACGTGAAGCAGAACGCGTCGCCGACGCCCGCACCGCCGGTCCCGAGCTTGCGGTGCGCCCAGGGGATGACGAGCCACATGAGGAGCGGCTGGAGCAAGAGCCGAGAGATGGAGATGAGGGTGACGCTCCACGAGCGCTTCATGATGATGAGCGCCGTCGCGAAGAGCACCGCCGCGTACGTGAACACGAACGAGGGCGCGAGCTGCTGGAGGGCGGGCGCCGCGTCGAGGAACTTGCTGCCCGTGGTCATGCGAATCCAGAAGGTCGCGCCCAGGCTGATCATCATGGTCGCCGGGATGGCGACGACGAGGATGCCCTCGACGGCGCGGCGGAGGATGGAGAAGAACTCGGCCTCGCTGCGGCGGAGCGCGCGCGTGAGGAGCGGCGTGATGACCCAGGCCTCGAGCGGCGCGAGCAGCATCGCGAGCGAGGCCAGGTTCTGCGCCGCGCCGTAGAGGCCCACCTCGACCTTCGCGGCCTGCGCCGCCTCGGCGGCCTCGCGCGTGGCGTCGGTCGCGAGCGACTTCAGCATCGCGATGTCGAGCTTGTTGCCCATCGTGTAGGAGATGGTGTTCACGAAGAACGGGATGCACGCGATGAGCACCGTGCGCGTGATCTGCCAGTCGAAGCGGAGCCGCAGCCCGACCTCTTTTCGGGCCGAGGGCCACAGCACGAAGGCCTTGAGCAGCTCGGACAGGAACATGGGCAGCGCGAGCAGCGGGTAGCGGTGGGTCACCTGCACCATCGCGACGACGCCCATGCCCCACACGAGCTTCGCGGCCACGTTCGCGATGGCGAGCCGACCGACGCGGGTGCTCGCCTGGAGGAGCGCCGCGAGCGACTCGTTCGTGACCACCAGCGCCTGCGTGAGTCCAAACACGAGCACGGTGACGTGCAGCTCGGGGTCGCTGTCGGCGTGCGAGGCGTACCCGTAGAGCCCGAAGAAGAGCGCGAGCATCACGAGGAGGCGCGCCACGAGCACGCCCCCGAAGAAGTCGGAGGCGTGCGCGGGCCGGACCGACACCTCGCGCTGGATGTACGTGTTGAGGCCGAGGCCGGCGAAGATGAACGCGAGCGCGGCGGTGCTCTCCGCCCAGGCGTACTGCCCGAACCGCTCCGGGCCGAGGAAGCGCGGCAGGATGAACCGTACGCCGAGCGCGACGGCCCACGTCGCCATGAGCGACAGGCCGAGCTTCAGCGTGTTGCGCATGGCGGTCGCGACGTCGCTGTGCGCGTGCGCCTCCGAGGGGCGATCGCCTTCGGCGGGGGCGTCCGCGGCCGGCGCGGCGGGCTCTTCGGCCGCTGCTGCTGCGGTGTCGTCGGCTTCCGAGGTCACGCTTCGTGCTCCGAGGTCTCGCCCGCGCTCAGAGGCGGAGCGAGGGATCGGTGTGGACGGTCAGGCCGCCGAAGAACATGAGCTGCTGGGTGTCGAACTTGCGCTGCGCGTTGCTGAAGAGCTGAGTGGTCGTGCGCACGCCCACGTCGGCCGAGAAGATGCGCGTGAACTGGTACGCCACCGAGGTCTGGGCGGTGGCGAGCACGTACCGAGAGATGACGTCGATGTTGCCGGCGATGACCCCCACCGACGCCTGGCCGCGCAGGGTGGTCTTGTCGATGCGGTGGTTGACGGCGACGATGCTCTCCACCTTCTGCTCGACGTCGCCGGACAGGAGGTTGATCCACGGGCCGATCTTGGCGATGGCCGCGAGGCGCGTCTCGCTGGCGCGGTGGTCCCAGCCGAAGATGGTGTTGGCCTCCGCCGTGGGGTACATGCGCGCGCCGAACGTGGGGTTCTGCGCGGTGCGCGCGCCGACTGCGACCTCGCTCGTGATGAGCGGCCTCCACTGGTGCACGAGGCGCTCTTCGGCCTCGAAGAGCAGCGTGGGGGAGCCGACGCGATCGTCGTTGAAGAGGGCGGGGAGCTGGTAGCCCCCGCCAAACGAGGTCTTCCACGTGTCGAGCGGCGTGGTCTTGAGGTCGAGGGTGAGCCGGTACGCGGGCCCGTACGTGAGCGGGATCGTGCGCCGCGAAAGGCTCTCTGCGCCGCCGAACGCGCCGAAGCTCGCCTGGGGCGTGAGGGTCACCCGCGGAGTAAGTCGAATGTTTACGAAGCCTTGCGCCTGCAGGAAGAGCAGGTTGAAGCTCGCCGCGCCGAGCGTGGGGATGATGGGGTACGGGGAGGCGGGCATGCCCTCGCCCGACCAGGGCTTCTGCACGAGGAGCGCCGTGTTGGAGATGGGCCCGTAGCCGCCGAAGCCATAGAGGCCCCAGTGCGTGCGCTTCTGGTCGATCTCGAGGCCGAGGGCGAAGTTGTGGAACGCGCCGAACTGCGGCGGCAGCGGCGTGTTGTTGGCCTGCGAGTCGTCGCGCTCCTCTTGCGTGGGCGCCGAGAACCGCAGGGTGTCGATGTTGGTGGTGTCGGGGATGATGAAGCGCGGCGCGTAGATGGCCACGAAATGCGAGAAGCCGTGGCGCCAGAGCAGGTCGTAGCGGAGCTGCGGGGCGAGCTCGCTCTCGAGCACGGGGCGGGTCTGCGGGGTGACCGACGCGCTCGTGGTCTCGGCCGTGAACCGGCCGCGGCCCTCCACGCGCACCTGAGCGGCCACGAGGCTCGTGGTGTCGAGGGGCGGGAGGTTCGCGAAGGGCAGCATCGGGGGCGTGCGGGCGCGGGCGCGCGGGACTAGCGGGCTGTCGGGGCGGAGGCGGGCGTTGCGCCGAGGGCGCGCGAACCTGAAGTGAGCCCCAGGGGGCGAACGAAGGTCGGTGGCGAGCCCGAGCCAGAGGCGAGGTGTCGCCATGCCACCTGCTCCACCGATAGCATGAACGGGGGCCGCGTGGGCTCCGTTCCGCGGGGGTGTGGCCGGGCCCAGAGCGCTCCCCCGGGCCCCACCGGAGCTACCACTTCATCGTGCCGAAGACGGGGATGCCGAGCCGGTCGCGCACGTGCCGAGGCTCGAAGAAGATGCCGGAGAAGCGATCGGCGATCGCCGCCGTGGCGAGCCCCGCGACGATGGTCAGCGCGAGCCCGATGACCGCCGCGATGAGGCCGGACGGGCGCTTGGGGCCCGGGGGCAGCTCCGCGGGGTGGGTGACCGAGTAGCGGCGCTTGAAGCCCGCCTCCGCGGTCTGCGCCTCGATGCGCGCGCCCTCGAGCTTGGTCGTGAGCTGGTCGTACTTGTTGCGGGCGGTGTCGAACTCCGCCTGCACGTCGCTGATCGACTTGGGGCGCGCCGGCACGCCGGCGTCGACGGGCACCACGACCTGCGTCGCGACCATCGCACCCTTCGGCTCCTCCTTCGGGGCGGCCTTCTTGGCCGCCTCGATTTGGGCGAGAACGTCCGCTTCTTGCTGCTTGAGGGCCGTGAGGGCGGGGGTGTCGGCCTGGGCGGCCTTGATGTTGTCCTTCAGGGCGCGCACGGCGGGGTGCCCGTCCGCGTACTGCTGCTGGAGCTCCTGGAGCTGGGTCTGGAGCTGCGTCACGCGCTGCTGCCGCTGCTCGAGGATCGCCGCCTTCTCGCCGCGGATCTGCTCGAGCTTCTTGGCGAGCGCCGGGTCGGTGCCCACGGGCGCGGGGGCGCCGCCGGAGCGCTGCACGTAGCGCATGACGGTCTCGCTGGCGGGCTTGCCGTTCAGATCACGCTGGCGGATGGCGAGCTCGGTCGCGGCCGCCGCGACCTCGCCCTGGGCGCGGGCGACGTTCGACTCGAGGATCTTGAGCTGCTCGTTGATGCCGCCGATCTCCACGCCGTAGCGGGCGTCTTGGAAGTTCTTCATCGCGGCCGCGACGATGTCGCGCGCGGCGACCGGGTCGGACCACTCGAGCAGGATGGTCACGGTGGCGTCGTCCACGACGACCCGGAGCTTCGCGTCCAGGGTCTTCATGATGGTGTCGAATTTTTGCTCGTCGGTGGGCGGCTGGCTGCCCATCTTCTGGGTGATCTGGTCGAGCAGGCGCCGGTGGGGCTGGCGCATCGAGTCCCAGCGCTCGACGAGCTGCGTCTGCTTGATGAGCGACAGAATGTTGTCGCGCGCCTTGACCTGCTCTTCGAACTGCCGCGCCTGGGTCTTCTGCTCCTCCGGCGTGGGGCCCCACTGGTTCGCGGCGCCGATGAGCTGAGCGCGCGTGACGAGGACCTTCGCGTCGACCTCGTACGACTTGGGCGCGAAGATGGAGGCGACCACGGTCATCGCGAGGCAGATCACGCCGACGAAGGCGGTGAGGGCCTTCCTACGACCGGCCGCCTTGGCGGCGTCGCGGATGCGATCGGTGATCGAGCCCTCCGGCTCTTCGTCGTCTTGCCGACCGCGCCGCCCTCCGCCGCCGCCACCCCGGCCGGGTGCGGTGAGCTGGTCCGCGCGTTGAAATAGCGTGCCGTCTGCTGCTCTCGCCATCTCTGAAAGAAACCTCCGTCGACACGGTATCACAGGGCCGTTCGGGACCTGCAACTCTCCCCCGCACTTTCGCGGCGCGGCGAGCCGCTTCGCCGCCGATGTTACTGGAGCAGTTCGAAGTCCGGCTTCTCCGCCGGGGTCGGCGTCGGCGTCGGCCCGGACGGCGGCTCGGCGGCGGGGCTCGCGGGCGCGACGGTGGGCTTCGCGACCGGGGGCGTGAACGACTGCGGCTTCGGAGCGGGCTTGAGCGAGTCGGGCGAGACGGTCGGGATGAACCCGGCCGCGCTGGCGGAGGGCGCCGTCGTGGCGCCGGTGTCGACGGGGCTCGGAGTGGGAGCGGTCGAGGGGGCGAGCGCGGGTGGCTCGACCGACGCGGAGAGGCTGGGGACAGGCGTGGGATCCGGAGGGTCGGCCACGCGAAGGCTGGCCCGGAAATAGACGCCCGTGGCGGCCGCGAGGGCGAGCATCGCGGCGAGGACGGCGAGGACCACTGGCACGCGCGATCGTTTCGGCGACGGCGCGGTGAGTGCGGCGTAGTCGGCGTGGGCGGCCGCGTGCCCATTCGGGGCGCTCAGAGGGTCGGCGTGGAGCCGCGCCGACGACGACGGCGCGGGCTCGAGCGACGTGCTCGACTTGTGCTCGTCGAAAAAGAAGCCGACCCGTCCGCTCTCCGTGACCGGCGGCACGGCCAGGCGCCGCCCGCTCTGCGTGGGCGGGAGAGGCATTCGGCCGTAGGGGTTCGACATGGCGACCATGGTCGAGTCGGTCGGCATCTCGTCGTCGAGCGCGCCGCTCGCGTGCGCGCGCGGGCTCGCGGGCCCGTCGGCCATGCGCGGGCTCGACGCGGCCGCGCTCATGCCCATGCTGGCGGCCATGGCGTTGAGCGGGGGGGCGTCCACGCCCTGCCGCGGGGCGGCGGCGCCGACGAACGAGATGGACGTGGGGGCGTCGTCGTCGTAGGCGAGGGGGGCCATCGCCTCGGTCGCCTCGTCGTCGCCGAGCCCGCCGCCGTTGCTGGGGACGCTGATGCGCGCCGTGGACGGAGGGGGTGGGCGCAGGGTCTCGTTCACGAGCCCTTCGGCCGCCTCTTTCAGGGCGCGCCGCATCTGCGTCACGGTCTGCCAGCGGTCGTCTTTGCGGAACTGGAGCGCCTGGTCGATCACCGCGGCGATGGGGCCGGGCACCGAGGGCAACACGAGGCTGATGGAGCGCGCGCGCTGGGTCGCCGCCGCGACGAGCTTCTGCTGCACGCCCTCGACCGGGTGCACGTTCTCGCCCGTGAGCATGGTGAACAAGATGGCGCCGAGCGCGAAGATGTCGGAGCGCGCGTCGACCTCGTCGCGCGCCCCGCGCGCCTGCTCCGGCGCCATGAACGAGGGGGTGCCGAGCACCATCCCCACGAGGCTGAGCTTGCTGACCGACTTCTTGTCGGAGAGCTTCGCGACGCCGAAATCGAGCAGCTTGATCTGCAGCTCGGTCGTGAGAAACACGTTCGACGGCTTGAGGTCGCGGTGGATGACGTTGCCGTCATGGACGGCGGCCAGGACGTCCATGATCGAGTCAGCGATGCCGAGCGCCGTGCTCAGCGGAATCTTCGGGCCCTTGGCCTCGCAGTAGTCGTCGAGGGTCTCGCCCTCGAGCATCTCCATCGCGAGGAAGGGGCACCCCTCGTCGGTCATGCCATCGTCGAACACCCGAACGATGCCGGGGTGCTTGACGACGTTCGCGAGGTAGCCCTCGCTGAGGAACCGCTCGACCACCAGCTCGTCGTTGCAGAGCTGGGCGTGGAGGATCTTCAGCGCGGCGCGCGAGCCGTTGCGGTGGGTGACGGCGTACACGGCCGCCATCGAGCCGGATCCCAGGAGGGAGTCCACCCGCCACTTGCCGATGACCGTGCCGATGCGTCGCTCTTCGAATCCCATGGAGGGGAACTCACGTCAGGTGATCATGGAGCGTAGCCGGCGACGGCGCCGCTAGTGAAAGGAAGTCCCCCAGAGCACAGGGCCGGACCGTAGCGCAAGGCGCCTGGCAAGTCTATTCGCCAGGCGGCCGCGTCAGGCGGCTTCGCCCGCGGCCTCGAGCCGAGCCAGCGACGCGAACGCGACGGCGAACAAAATGAGGGTGAGGTAGCTGTTCCAGCCCTGATCGCCCCAGATCTGCGCGATGACGGCCACGACCACGCCGATCCCGGCGAGCGAGGCGGCGCGCTCGACGGGGTTCTGGGCCGTACGGTAGGCGCGCATGCCGAGGGTGATGGTGAGCGGGTAGATGAACCAGAGGGCCGTGAAGCCAACCACGCCGCCGACCGACCAGATCCACAGCACGCCGTTGTGCGCGATGTAGCGATAGAGCGAAAATAGCTCTGAAATGTCATAGAGTTGGAGTTTTTCTTTGTACTCCCACCCGAACCCCTGCCCGACGGCGGGGCTCTGCGCCATCGTGTAGATCAGGTTGTAGTTCTCGATGTCGCGCGACTCGCTCGACGAGTCTTTCTGGTCGAGCACGCTCATCGCGAGCTTGGCCGGCTTCCAGAGCGGCGAGTCGCCCTCCATCTGGCTGCCGACGATGAGGTAGGCCAGCACGATCCCCACGACGAGGAACCCGGCGCGCGTGACCTTGCGCTTGGTCGGGCTCGGCTTCAGCGAGAGGTACATCATCACCGGCGCGGCGCCGAGCGACACGAACGCGAGCCGGCGGTTGTTCAGCGCGACGCCCGCGAAGATCGCGGCCGTCAGCCCGAGGCACCGGAGCACCGTGCGGCGGTTTCGGGTCTCGATCGCGTACGCCAGGAGGATGAAGATCGCCGTGGTGAAGAGCACGGTGTCGGCGTGCGTGGTGACGAAGAACCCCTCCTCGTTGTGGAACCGGGCCGCCAGCGTGAAGTAGGTGAACGTGCACAGCGCGCTGCGCGCGACCGCCGCCGTCACGATGATCGAGCCGATGGCGGGCAGGTCCTCCGGGCCGCGAAACGCGTAGAGGAACGTGAGCCCCACGATGGGCATCGTGACGAGGTGCAGGATTTGGAAGAACGACGGCTGGAGGTTGCCGCCGCGGGCGAGGCCCCAGGCCTCCACGGCGAGCACGGCCACCAAGAAGAAGGTCATCGCCCGCACGGCGTGGCGCGGAGGGGGGACGAGGTCGTCGTGCCTCCGTAGGTTCTTGCGTGCGCGATGCAAGAGCCCCACGGCCCCGAAGAAGAAGATCGGCAGCGACAGCCCCGGCACGCCCGCGAAGTCCTTGAGCGAGGCGTAGAACGCCATGTCGGCGAAGGCGAGCGGCGGGTGCCAGTACGTGGGGATGTCGGTCGCGGCCTCGAGGAAGATCGAGACGCCGAAGAAGTACCGCGCGCTCACGTGGACGGGGAAGCGCGTGACCATGTGGTACACGAGGCCGGCGACGATCACCGCGACGAAGCCGTTCGCGATCCGCGAGGCGGTGCCCACCGTGTAGGTCATGATCGCGGAGGCCACGAGCAAGCCGACCATCACCTTGAGGATGGGCCGGACGTGGTTGTCCTCGAGCGGGTCGTGCGACACGTTGGCGGCGTCGCGCTCGCCGAACTCGCCGAAGCGCTCGCTGATGCGGCGCTGCATCGCCTCGTATTGGATTTGCGAGGCGGTCCTCGGCCGCTGAGGCCCCGGGCGGTAGCTGTTGTTGCTCACCGCCTCACCAGCAGAGCTTCGACTGGATCGCTTGGACGAGCTGGCTCGCCGCGAGCTCGTGGGTGCGCGGGCTCGGGTGGCCCGAGCACCCGAGGCCGTCCCGTGCCTGGCGCTGCTCGATGAATTGCATGTAGTAGGCCCGTTTGTCGCCGCGTTGGACGGCCGAGTCGACGATGGTTCGTAGCGCCGCCGCCGCGCGCGTGCGGATCTCGGCGCCGAGAGAGTCGCTCAACATGGGGCTCAGGGCAAAAAAGAGGTGCGCTTCCGGGTAGATCGAGCGGACCCGCTGGAGGAGATCGATCCCGGTGGCGACGAAGACGTCGTCGCGGACGTCGAAGTTGAAGTCGTTCGTGCCGAGGTTCACCACGACGACCTGGGGCGCGGTGTCGGGGCTGGGCGCGATGGCGATCCCCGCGGGGTCGTTGGGCATGTCCGGCACGTCGGGGTGAGCGACGTAGAGGGCGTCGTAGGTGGGCTTCGTGGGGTCGAGCTTGCCGTACAGCTGGGGCATCGCGTTCGCGATGGTGCCTGGGGGGTAGGCCGGATCCCGCGTGGGCTGGCCGCCGTCGTCGCCGTTCTCGTTTCGCGTGAGCCCCTTGCCCGAGACGCACACGCTGGTGAGCTCGGCGTCGAGGGTGCGCGCCGCGAGCGCGCCGTAGCTGAGCGAGTGGCGCTGGGTGCCGTAGGTGAACGGGCACGCGCCGTCCGCGCCGAGCACGCCGTACCCGCACGAAATCGAGTCGCCGATGATCTCGATGCGCCGCGTGCGCACGCGTGGCGGCAGCAGCTCGCCGCCGGCCGCGGGCTCGAACGCGTGGAACGTGGCGAGGCCCCCCGCGGCCTCGAACTCGCGGTGGAGCACGACCTCGTGGACGGCGTTCGGGTCGAGGCCCTTGGCGAGCTCGTACCGGTTCTTGCCCGCCTTCGTGGCGACCAGGCTGGCCTTGCCGTCGACCCACGAGGTGAAGACCCGCTGGTCCTTCGCGGGATCGTAGTCCGGATCGGGCGCGCCCAGCTCGAGCGTGACCGAGATGCCGGTGCCCTTGAAGCGCGCGGTCATCTCCGAGCCGGACCACGCGAACTGCCCTGTAGGCGAGAAGCGACCCGCGAGGCGGGGGCCAGGCGCGCCCTGGGGCGAGCTCAGGGGCTCCTTGGGGCCCGCGGAGCAGTCGGCGCGCTCGCCCGTGACGTCGCCGTCGGGGCCGGGCTCCTCCCGGTCGGAGATGTTCCACACGCACGCGCTCGTGACGAACGCGAGGAAGAGCAACGGAGGGAGGGCACGCGCGCGGACCAAAGCAGAGGGGAGGTTAGCAGGCTTTTCGGCTTGCCGACGCCGCGAAAAGCGAGCAGTTCTCTAGCCCGTATGATTCACGAGCGTTGGGGAGCAGGCGCGTGCTACGCGCCGGGCGATTGTCGAAAGAGGCGGGAATTTAGCT
>DAORJJ010000010.1:0-31679 GCA_035439005.1 Polyangiaceae bacterium
CGGCTCGGGCTCGCCATCGACCTTCGTTCGCCCCTGCGGGGCTCACATGCCGGTTCATGAGCGCGCCCCCTTGTCGAGCTCGTCGACCACGTCGAATGCCGCGAGGGCCTCGCGGAGCCCCTCGTACGCCCGGTGCGTTCGGAGCTTCACGGCGGCCGGCGTCACGCCGAGGACGCTGGCCGCGTCCGCCACGCTGAGCCCCTCCTCGCGGATCAGCCGGAACGCCTCCCGCTGGAGCGGCGGCAGCTGCTCGAGCTTCGCGCGGAGCGCCTCGGCGATCTCTCGGGCCTCGGCGAGCGCCTGGCCGGACGGGGCCGCGTTCTGCTCCGCGGAGCGCCCCTCGTCGTACTCGTCGTGGAGGTGATCGCGCTTGCGGCGCCGCGTCCCGTCGATGAAGAGCCGCCGCGCGATGGCGTACGACCAAGGCACCACGTCGGCGCCGGGCAGGAACCGACCCCGCGCGTCGTGGAGCTGGAGGAACGTCTGCTGGAGCAGATCCTCGGCGCGGGCCTGGTCGCGCGCGAGCCGCAGCAGGTAGCGGTAGAGGCGCGGTGAGAGCTCGTCGTAGACCTCGCCGAACGCGGCGTCGTCGCCCGCGCCGTAGCGGGCCATCGCCGCGCTCGCGCGGGCGCGGCCCTCGTCTCGCGGCTCGCTCTCCGCCGCTGGCCCCTCCCGTACGTCCCGCGCGTCCCGCACGCCGGGCACCGTAGCGCCCGCGGGCTCGGCGAAGGGGAAAAATAGAGGACCGGCGCTCGAGGCGAGCGCGGGCGCGAGCGACCACATGTCCACGCTACGCAGGAGCCTCGGGGCGGTTTCGCCGCCGCCGCGAGGTGCTAGGTTGCCGCGCCATGAGCGAGCCGACCGACGCGACCGCCTCGACGCACTCCACGCCCCCGCTGACCCTCGAGGCCAAGGCGGCCCGCGCGTCTGAGGGCGCCCCGAACGGCCCGGTCGCGCCCCGCCCGAAGTTCGGCTTTCTCGACTGGGCGCTCACCCTGGTCGCGGGGAACGCCTCGGTGTTCTTGCTCGGATTCTCGCTCGTCGCCGGGCAGCGGCTGGGTGCCATGACCAGCGATCTCTCGCGCATGCCGCTGCTCACCGCGCTCGCGCTGCGCTGGTACGTGCCGACTGGCGCCGGGCTGGCCGTCGGCATGCTCCTCGTCTCTGGGCTCACCGCGCCGGGGCGGCGGCGGCCGCGGCTCGCCGGCGCGGCGGTCGCGGGCGCGCTGCTCAGCGGGCTCTGCGTGGCCGGCCTCTACCTGCCGCTCCTCTAGATCGCGGGCAAGGGCGCGCCGTGACCGCGCTCGACGGCGCCGCGCTTGACGCCCGCGCGGCCGCCTCCTAACGAACCGGCGTGGCCCCCTCGCTCTCCCCGCACCCCGCGCGCCGCCTCGGCGGGTCGACGCGGGCGCGGATCGCGCTCGCCGCGCTGGTCGCGCTCGCCGCGCTGGCGGCGTGCGGTCGCCGCGAGCCCCCGGACACGTTCCACGGGGTCCGCTTGGGCATGACGCCCGGCGACGTCCGCGCGCGGTTTCAGCCGCCGAGCGGGGGCGACGCCCGCGCGGTGTGGCGCTCGGTCCCCGGCGGCGAGGGAATGCTCGAGTACTCCGTGCCGAGCCGCGACGTCCCGAAAGTGCGCTTCGAGTTCCACAGCGGGATGCTCGTCGCGGTCCGCGCCAACCTCGAGCCCGCCGACAGCGCCTCGCGCGGGGCGCGCCGCGACCTCCACCCAGGATCGGTCCTCGTGCGGGCCTCGCGCGGCGGCACGGTCGAGGTGACCTGGCTCTCGCGCGACTGCCCCACCCACAAGCCCGAGGCCGACCGCCTGGCCCAGTGACGGTCCGCTTGGGGGCAATCGCCCCCAGGGGTCACGCGCGAGGGCGCCGACTTCGGGGCGGCCCCGCGCCGCCCTCGCGCAAACTTTTCGCGATCCGGCGCGTGGCTTTTCGCGAGTGCTTCTCGACACTTGCGGCTTCGCGGCCGCACGGTTGATTTCCTGCCCGAACGCACTTGTACGCGGAGGCATGGCTCCTCTATAAGAGCGCCGCTATCCGGCGCCTCCGCGCCCGTGGGCCCATGCCCGCGGGCGGAAGGGCGCGAGCCTGGCCCTCCCCGCTCTCCGCAGTCTGGCACGCCTATGCAGATCTTCCCCCGATCGCTCAACAAGCTCCCGATGATCCTCGGCGCCGTAGGCTCCGTGGTGCCGGCGGCGCTGGTTCTCCTCGTTTGGTACTACGTCGGTCCCAAGCACTTCCAGGTTGGCTACGCGCCCGAGCAGCCGGTGCCCTACTCGCACCGGCTCCACGTCGGGCAGCTCGGCATGGACTGCCGCTACTGCCACACGAACGTGGAGAGCGCCGCGAAGGCGATGATCCCGCCCACGCAGACCTGCATGGGCTGCCACGCGATGATCAAGACCGACAGCGCCCGGCTCAAGCCCGTCCGGGAGAGCTGGGAGAAGAACACCGCCGTCGAGTGGGTGCAGATCCACAAGCTCCCCGACCACGCCTTCTTCAACCACAGCGTGCACGTGTCGGTCGGCGTCGGGTGCGCCACCTGCCACGGCCGCATCGACCGCATGGAAGTCGTGCGCAGCGACGCCCCAATCAACATGGGCTGGTGCCTCGACTGCCACCGCAACCCCACGCCCAACCTTCGCCCGAAGGATCAGGTCACGAACATGGAGTGGACCCCCGCCGCGGCGGCCAACTGGACCGCGCCGCAAGTCAACCCGCCCACGCACTGCTCGGGGTGTCACCGATGAGCCGCCGCCAGCCGCATCCCGCCCCCGCGCCGTCCCCCATCGACGGCGCCAAGACCTTCTGGAAGAGCCTCGAGGCGAAGGCCGACCCTGGCGCCCGTGACGCGCGCGCCACCGCCGAGTTCCCCAAGGGATTCGACGAGGCCCGCGCGCTCGCGCAGGCCGCCGACGAGCCCGGCTCGGTCGGGCGCCGCGGCTTCATGCTCTTCGCCGGGCTGTCGACCGCCGTCTTCGCCGAGGGCTGCGCTCGCCGCCCGGTCGAGAAGATCCTCCCGTACACGAAGGCGCCCGAGTACGCGCTCCCCGGCGTGTCCGAGCACTACGCCACCGTGCGCGTGCAGCGCGGCGAGGCCATCGGCCTCATCGCCGAGTCGCACGAGGGCCGCCCCACGAAGATCGAGGGCAACCCCGACCACCCGGCGAGCCGCGGAAAGACGGACCATTTCGCGCAGGCGAGCATCTTCGACGTCTACGATCCCGACCGCATCCGCGCGCCGATGCACGCCCGCCGCGAGGGCACCCGCAACGTCGGGCACGCCGTCGCCGGCTTCGCCGAGGCCGAGCAGGCCCTCCAAGAGGCGCTCAAGCTGCAGATGGCCGACGGCGGCCAGAAGCTCCGCGTGCTCTACCAGCCCGCGGCGTCGCCCACGTTCACCCGCCTCCGCGACGCGGTGAAGGCGCGCTTCCCCAAGGCGCAGCTCGTCGCGTACACGCCCGTGAACGACTCGACCGCTCGCGAGGGCACGAAGCTCGCGTTCGGCGAGTCCCTGAACGTGGTGCACGACCTCTCGCAGGCCGAGACCATCCTCGCGCTCGACTCCGACTTCCTCGGCCTCGAGAGCGGCGCCGTCCGCAACGCGCGCGGCTTCTCCGCGGGTCGCCGGCCGAAGTCGCCCAACGAGGGCATGAACCGCCTCTACGTGGTCGAGCCCGCGCTCACCATCACGGGCTCGAACGCCGACCACCGCCTGCGCCTCGCCGCGCGCGACGTGGAGGGCTACCTCCTCGCGCTCGCGAAGGAGCTGAAGGCGCTCGGCGCCGGCGGCGACGCGCTCGCGCCGATCGCGGCCGAGTCCGACAAGGTGGACGCGAAGTCCATCCCCGCGAGCTGGCTCAAGGCCGTCGCCAAGGAGCTCTTCGCCAACAAGGGCAAGAGCGCCGTGCTCGTGGGGGCCCGCCAGCCGGCGCGCGTCCACGCCGCCGCCTGCGCGGTCAACGTCGCCCTCGGCAACGTGGGCCGGACGGTGAACTTCTACCCCGCCCACGACGAGGTCGAGAGCCTCGAGGAGCTCAAGACCCTCGCCGCCGACATGGAGGGCAACCGGGTCAACCTGCTCGTCATCCTGGGCGGAAACCCGGCCTACGACGCGCCGGGCGATCTCAAGTTCGGCGAGAAGATCCACGCCGTCCTGAACACGTTCGCCTACACCTCGCACATGAGCGAGACCGCGCTCGCGTCCACCTGGGCGGTACCCCGCGCGCACGAGCTCGAGACCTGGGGCGACGCGAGGGCGCTCGACGGCACGCTCGCGGTGCAGCAGCCCCTCATCCAGCCGATCCACTCCGGGCGGAGCGACCTCGAGATCCTCGCCCTCATCGCGGGCGAGGCCAGCCGCAAAGGCCACGATCTCGTCCGCGACACCCTCCGCGCCATGCCCCTCGAGGGCGGCAAGCCGTGTGGAGCGCCCGCGTTCGAGCAGCTCTGGACCCGCGCGCTCCACAAGGGCGTCGTGGCCGGCGCCGAGCAGCGACCGAAGGGCAACCTCACCCCGAAATCGGCGGAAATCGCCCAGGCGATCGCGAAGGCGACCCGGTCCACCAAGCCGCTCGGCCAGGACAACCTGGAGCTCACCTTCGCCCCCGACGCCCGCATCTACGACGGCCGCTTCGCCAACAACCCGTGGCTCCTCGAGCTGCCGGAGCTGGCCAGCAAGATCACCTGGGACAACGTCGCCTCCTTGTCGCCGGCCACCGCGAAGGCCCTCGGCCTCGAGAGCGGCGACATGATCCGCATCACGCGCGGCGCGGAGTCGGCGGCGATCGCGACCTGGGTCCAGCCTGGCCAGGGCGACAACACGATCGCCCTCACCCTCGGGTGGGGTCGGCAGGAGGCGGGTCGCTACGGCGACAAGCACGGCTTCAACATCGGCCCGCTCCGCACCACCGACGCGATGGGGTTCGCCGAGGGCGCCACCATCGCGAAGATGACCGCCGACGAGCGCGAGAAGCTCGCCGACAAGCTGCGGCGCCCGGGCATCTCGGGCAACGACTCCCCCGGCCCCGGCCGCGTCGAGCCCAACCACCCGTACGACGTCGCGACGGGCAAATTCAAGATCGCGCAGACCCAGGACCACCACGACATGGAAGGTCGCCCGGTGGCGATCGACGCGACCCTGGAGGAGTACCGCAAGCTCCCGAACTTCGTGGAGTTCCCCAGCGACGCGCGCAAGCGCCGCTCGGGCTCGCCCGATCCCAAGGTGCTGCCCCTGTGGAAGCAGGCCGACTACTCCAAGGGCCACAAGTGGGGCATGAGCATCGACCTGTCGGCGTGCACGGGCTGCAACGCCTGCGTCATCGCCTGCCAGGCCGAGAACAACATCCCGGTCGTCGGCAAGGAGCAGATCATGCGCGGCCGCGAGATGGCCTGGATCCGCATCGACCGCTACTTCGTGGGCGACGACATCGACAACCCCGAGGTCACCATCCAGCCCGTCGCCTGCGTGCAGTGCGAAGAGGCCCCCTGCGAGAACGTGTGCCCGGTCAGCGCCACCACGCACAGCCCCGAGGGGCTGAACGACATGGCCTACAACCGCTGCATCGGCACGCGCTACTGCGCGAACAACTGCCCGTACAAGGTGCGCCGCTTCAACTTCCTCAACTACCACGGTGATCTCGGCGAGATCCCCGAGGTCGAGAAGCTGAAGTTCAACCCGAACGTGACGGTCCGCATGCGCGGCGTCATGGAGAAGTGCAACTACTGCGTCCAGCGCATCGAGGAGGCGAAGATCGCCTCGCGCGCCCAGGGCAGGGAGCTCCGCGAGGGCGACATCGTCACCGCGTGCGCGCAGGTCTGCCCCGCCCAGGCGATCGTGTTCGGCGACCTGAACGACCCCAAGAGCCGCGTCGCCCAGCTCGACGAGCAGCAGCGTGGCTATCACCTCCTCGCCGAGCTCGGCACGCACCCGCGCACCAAGTACCTCGGAAAGATCCGGAACCCGAATCCCGAAATGGGGAAGGCTTGAGATGAGCAGCCCGCATCTTCCCATCAAAGAAATCGGTGAGGTCTCGCTCGTCGGCGAGGGCACCACGATCAAGTCGATCAGCGAGACGGTCTGCCGTGTCACCGAGAACCCCGCCCCGCGCGGCTGGTGGATCGGCTTCCTCCTCGCCTTCAACTTCACCGGCATCATGGGGCTGGCCATCGGCTACCTCTTCTGGACCGGCATCGGCGTCTGGGGAAATAACGCCCCGGTCTTCTGGGCCTGGGACATCACGAACTTCGTCTGGTGGATCGGTATCGGCCACGCCGGCACGCTCATCAGCGCGGTGCTCTTCCTGTTCCGCCAGAAGTGGCGAACGAGCATCAACCGCTTCGCGGAGGCGATGACCATCTTCGCCGTGCTCTGCGCGCTCGTGTTCCCCGGCATTCACGTCGGGCGCATTTGGTACGCGTACTACATGCTGCCGCTCCCCAACGAGATGCAGATGTGGCCGAACTTCAAGAGCCCGCTCATCTGGGACGTCTTCGCGGTCTCCACGTACGCCACGGTCTCCGCGCTCTTCTGGTACGTCGGCCTCATCCCCGACCTCGCCACGCTCCGCGACCGCGCGCGCACCGCGCTCCGCCGCCGCATCTACGGCGGCCTCGCCCTCGGCTGGCGCGGCGCGAACCGCCACTGGCAGAACTACGAGCGCGCGTACCTCATCCTCGCGGCCATCTCCACCCCGCTGGTCTTCTCGGTGCACTCGGTCGTTTCGTTCGACTTCGCCACCTCGCTCATGCCGGGCTGGCACACCACGATCTTCCCGCCCTACTTCGTCGCCGGCGCCGTCTTCTCGGGCTTCGCGATGGTCATGACGCTCATGCTCATCACCCGCGCGGTGTACGGCCTGCGCAGCATCGTGACCATGAAGCACCTCGAGCTGATGAACAAGATCATGCTCACCACGGGCAGCCTCGTTGGCTACGCCTACGCGATGGAGTTCTTCATCGCCTGGTACTCGGGCAACGAGTACGAGCGCTACATCTTCTTCGTCAACCGCGCTACGGGCCCCTACGCCTGGGCCTACTGGATCATGGTCTCCTGCAACGTGCTGTCGCCGCAGGTGTTCTGGTCCAAGAAGATGCGCACCAGCATCCCCGTGATGTTCGTGGTGTCGATCCTCATCAACATCGGCATGTGGTTCGAGCGCTTCGTCATCATCGTGACGTCGCTCCACCGCGACTTCCTCCCCTCTTCGTGGGGTTACTTCCGGCCCACCCTGGTGGACATCTTCATCTACCTGGGCACGCTGGGGCTCTTCTTCACGCTGTTCCTCCTCTTCATCCGCTGGGTGCCCATGATCGCGATCGCCGAGGTCAAGGCCACTCTCCCCGAGGCGGACGCCCACTACGACCCGAGCGCGCCCGAAGGCGAGCACGATGACGAGCACGGCCACGGCGGCGAGCCGGTCGCCGCGGAGGCCGAGTGATGTCGGACAAAGACAAGAAGCCCGCCCTCATCCTCGCCGAGTTCGGCACGGCCTACGCCGTGCTGCACGCCGCCGAGCGGGTCCGTGACGCGGGCTACAAGAACTGGGACACCCACACTCCGTTCCCCATCCACGGCATGGACAAGGCCATGGGCCTCGAGCAGAGCAAGCTCGGTCCCATCGTGTTCGGGGCCGCCATGACCGGCACCACGGTCGCCTTCTTCATGATGTGGTGGATGAACGGCGTCGACTACCCGCTGGTCATCGGCGGGAAGCCGGGCTTCTCGCTCCCCTCGCAGATCCCCATCATGTTCGAGCTCACCGTCTTGTTCTCGGCGTTCGCGTCGGTGTTCGGGATGTTCGGGCTGAACAAGCTGCCCCGGCATCACCACCCGCTCTTCAACTCGGACCGCTTCACCTCGTGCAGCGACGACAAGTTCTTCGTCGCCATCGAGGCGGAGGACCCCAAGTTCGACCTCGAGAAGACCCAGAAGCTGCTCGAGCAGTGCCACGCCGACCACGTCGAGCTCGTGTATGACGACAACGAGGGCGGCCTGCCCTCCGAGGAGGAGGCGCACGGATGAAGCCCTCGAACCGCATGCCTCGCACCGCACCGCCCGCGCTCGCAGCGCTCGCGCCGCTCATGCTCGTCGCCCTCGCCGCCGGCCTCGCCGGGTGCCGCGGACAGACCAGCAAGGAGTCGCCGATCTTCGGTATCCGCAACATGTACGACCAGCCCCGGTACGACGTGCAGGAGGAGAGCCCCTACTTCGACGACAAGCGCACGATGCGGCCCATTCCCGACGGGACCGTGCCGCGCGAGCGCGATCCGGACCGCACCGTCACCACCGGCCGCACCGACGACAACATGGGCTATCTGCTCACGGTGCCCAAGTCGGTCGTCGACGCGCACGGCGGCATGGAGCAGACGCTCCTCCGCGGCCAGGAGCGCTACGGCATCTTCTGCGCCCCCTGCCACGACAACACCGGCAGCGGCCAGGGCATGGTGAAGAAGCGCGCGGTGGCCGGCGGCGCCGGCGCGTTCGTGCCCCCCACCTTCCACCAAGACCGCATTCGCCACATGCCCGACGGGCAGCTCTACGCGACCGTCGCGAATGGCAAGAACAACATGCCGGCCTACCCGCAGATTCAGGTGAATGACCGCTGGGCGATCGTCGCGTACGTGCGCGCGCTCCAGCTCAGCCAGGCGAAAGTGCCGCAGGAGCCGACGCTGTGAGCGAGAAATCCAAGAAGTCCTCTTCCAAGAAAGAGGCCGTCTACACCATCGAGGGCACGCCCTGGGCGAACGCCTGGAAGATCGCGGCGGGCGTCGGCGGGGTGGGCCTGCTCGTGTCCCTCTCGGGGCTCGCCATCGACCCGAAGCGCTTCGCCTTCTCCTACCTGTTCGCCTTCGTCGCGTTCCTCCTCGTGGGGCTCGGCTCGGTGTTCTTCATCCTCATCAACCGCATGACCAGCGCGGGCTGGAGCGTCACCGTCCGCCGCGTCGCCGAGTTCTGCGCCGCCGGGCTCGTGGCCTTCCCCGTGCTCTTCGTCCCCGTCCTGCTCTCCGCCGGCCACCTCTTCCCCTGGTGGAACGGCGCGGGCGAGCACGGCGGCGGCGAGCACCACGCCTCGATCGCCCTCGTCGCCGAGGCGCAGGCCGCTCAGCACGGCGCGGCCCCGGAGCACGCGGCCCCGCCTGCGGCGGGTGAGCACGGCGCGGCCCCCGCGCACGACGCGAAGGAGCACGCCGCCCCCGCCGGTCACGGCGAGCACGCCGCCGGCCCCCAAGACCCGCACCACGTCGCCCACGCGGCGACGCTCGCGGCGAAGGCCGCCTTCCTCCAGAAGCCCTTCTTCCTCGTCCGCGCCGCGGCCTACCTGGCCATTTGGTGCGCGCTCGGGCTCGGCTTCCTGCGCATCTCCACCCGCCAGGACACCACGAAGGACCCTGAGGACACCGTCGCCGCCGCGCGCGTGTCGCCCCTCGCGGCCTGGGCGTTCGGGCTCAGCCTCACGTTCGCGATGTTCGACTGGGTCATGGGCCTCGACCCCGCCTGGTTCTCGACCATCTTCGGCGTGTACCTCTTCGCGTGCTCCACCGTGGCGGCCTTCGCCGTGCTCATCTTCCTCACCATGTCGCTCCGCGACTCGGGCCCCCTCAAGGGCATGGTGAACGTCGAGCACTTCCACGACATGGGGAAGCTCCTCTTCGGGTTCAACGGCTTCTGGGCCTACATCGGCTTCTCCCAATACATGCTCATCTGGTACGCCGGCCTCCCCGAGGAGACCACGTACTACCACGCGCGCGGGCTCGGCCAGGCCGACAGCTCCTGGCGCCTCGTGAGCATCGGCCTCATGGCGGCCCACTTCGTGATTCCCTTCTTCATGCTCATCTCGCGCCACGCGAAGCGGAACCTGGGCATTCTGAAGATGGGCACCGTATGGCTCTTCGTGGTCCACCTCATCGACATCTACTGGTTCATCCTCCCGAACCTCACGAAGGAGGTCTCGCCGCACTGGCTCGACCTGACCTGCGTCGCGGGCGTGGGCGGCGCGTACTTCGCGACGGTCTTCTACTTCATGGGTAAGCACCAGCTCATCCCGGTCGGCGATCCGCGCCTCAAGCGCGCCCTGGCCTTCGAGCAGGCCTGAAAGCGGGAAAGCGAATCATGGCATACGACAGGTCAGAACCACGCGTCGCGCTCATCTTCAAGATTGGGTCCATCGTCGTGCTGTGCCTCATCGGCGTGAAGCTCGGGCTCGACTCCTACTTCGTGGCGGTGAACGAGGCCGTGGCGGCGGAGAAGCTCCCCGCCACGCACGAGCCCCTCGTCCAGCTCCGCGAGGCCGAGCAGAAGAACCTCACCCAGACCGGAATGCCCATCTCGGCGGCCATGGCGGAGCTCGCGAAGTCGCGCCCCGCCGACCTCAGCCCGCAGCCCTCCGAGGACCTCGGCCCGCTCACGGGCTGGTCGAAGGCCCCGAAGAAGGCGCTCGCGGTGCCCTCTTCGGGTGAGCTCGCCGCGTGCAAGGCCTCGGCCGGGCACGAGGCGCGGCTCGCGCAGGAGAAGGAGCTCCAGAAGCACGGCGGCTCGGTCAGCTTCAACGACATCGACTTCGTGCCCGGCACCGACAAGGTCGACGCCACGAAGCCGAGCAGCGCCGCGGCGCTCCAGGAGCTCGTGGCCTTCTCCCAAGGCTGCCCCGAGCTCACGTTCGACATCACCGGGCACACCTCGAAGGAGGGCGCGGCCGACAAGAACCAGAAGCTCTCCGAGCAGCGCGCGGTGGCCGTGAAGAAGGCGCTCGTCGCCGCGGGTGTCCGTGAGACGGCCATCGGCGCCACGAGCGGCGCGGGCTCCACCAAGCCCGCGGTCGAAGAGCCCGAGGCCGACTCGGAAGAGGCCAAGAAGCTCGGCGCCGAGAAGCTCGAGGCCATCCGCAACGTGAACCGCCGGATCACCATCACCGTCACCAAGCACTGCCCCTGAGCGAACGCTCCCGTAGGCCCTAAGCCCCAAAGCCATGCTCTCTCCCTCCTCCCTCCTCCGCCGTGGCCGCGCGCTCTTCGCGCTGCTCGCGCTCGCCCTCGCGGTGAGCGCGGAGCGGCCGGCGATGGCGCAGGGCTTCATGGAGCAGGGGCCCACGGCGCCGACGCCCGAGGGCATGCCGAACGAGCTCCAGAAGGTCGCCGTCAAGGAGCACCTCGACCAAGGCCTGCCGCTCGACGCCAAGTTCCGCGACCTCGCCGGCAACCCGGTCGAGCTCCGGCAGATGTTCGACGGCAAGCGGCCCGTGGTGCTGCTCTTCGCGTACCACTCGTGCCCCGTGCTCTGCAGCATGATCCTGAGCGCCACCTCGCGCGCGCTCCAGGGCGTGCAGTGGTCGGTCGGCGCCGAGTTCGACATGGTGGTCATCAGCATCGACCCCAACGACACCGCCGAGCGCGCGGCCGCCAAGCGCGACAGCATCGTGAAGGACTACGGCCGCGGCGACGGCCGAGGCTTCCACTTCCTCCTCGGCGACAAGGTGAACATCGACCGCGTGGCCGAGGCCACCGGCTTCACCTACCAGTACGACGAGCGCCAGAAGCAGTACGCGCACCCGTCGGTCATGATGCTCGTGAAGCCGAACGGCCAGATGGCCCGGTACCTCTACGGGCTCGAGTTCGACCCGAACGACGTGCGCCTCGGCCTGCTCGAGGCCTCCGAGGGGCGCAGCATCTCCACGGTCGAGCAGATCATCCTCTACTGCTACCACTACGACCCCCAGGGCGGTCGGTACGTGCTCGTGGCCACTCGGGTCATGCAGGTGGGGGGCGCGCTCACCGCGCTGCTCCTCGGCGGCATGCTCTCTCTCTTCTGGCTTCGCGAGCGCAAGAAGGGCGGCCTGCTCGCGGCGCTCGAGCCCACGCACACCCGGCCCCCCCGCGAGGCCGCGCCCTCGCCCTCCTAGCTCTCTCCGCGATCTTTTGCAGGTGCGGACCCGCCACGCCCCCGAGAACGAACGATGATTGTACCCCAAGAAAGCTTCCAGCTGCCTCCAGCCATGTCGACCGGCGCCGCCGACATCGACTGGCTCTACAACTTCACCTACTACTTCTCGCTCGTGTTCACCGTCGTCATCACGGTGGCCACGGTCGCGTTCACGGTGAAGTACAGGCGCCAAAAGGGCGTGAAGGCGGAGCCCACCCAGGACTACACGAAGCTCGAGCTGTTCTGGACGATCACGCCGCTCATCTTCATCGTCTTCCTCTTCCACTGGGGCTACGAGACCTACGCCCGCAACACCGTGGTGCCCGAGGGCGCTCGCGAGTACCGCGTCCGCGGCAAGCGCTGGAGCTGGAGCTTCGAGTACCCCACGGGCGACAACGAGCCGAACGAGCTCACCCTCGAGGTGAACAAGCCCGTGAAGCTCATCCTCTCCTCGGAGGACGTTCTCCACAGCTTCTTCATCCCCGCGATGCGCGCCAAGCGCGACGCGGTGCCCGGCCAATACAGCTACGTCACGTTCACCCCGAACGAGCTGGGCGACGCGCCCGTGTTCTGCGCCGAGTACTGCGGCAAGGATCACTCCTACATGCTCGCCAAGATCCACGTGGTGAGCGCCCAGGACTACAAGGCGCACCTGGACGAGCTCAGCAAGATCCCCAACGAGTACGCCAAGCTGGGCGTCGAGGGCCCGGTGAAGTGGGGCGAGTCGCTCTTCAAGAAGAACGGCTGCAACGCCTGCCACTCGGTGAACGGCACCAAGATCGTCGGCCCCTCGCTGAAGGGCATCGCCGGCACCATGCAGCCCACGACCGCCGGGCAGATCATGGCCGACGACAACTACCTGCGTGAGTCCATCGCGAAGCCTCAGGCGAAGATCGTCTCTGGCTACGAGTCGGTGCAGATGCCGCCCTTCGTCTTCAAAGACGCCCAGATGGACGCCATCATCGCCTACATCAAGTCGGTCAAGTAAGGGGGCTCGGAGAACGCCATGGCAGCCGTCACTACACCTCACACCGGCGAACACGGACACGGGTCCGACGACGAGAAGAACTACCTCGAGGTCAAGCGAGGGATCGGGAGCTGGCTCGTCACGCTCGACCACAAGCGCATCGGGGTCATGTACCTCGTCGCCGTGCTCATCGCCTTCCTGGCGGGCGGCATCTTCGCGCTCGTGCTGCGCGTCGAGCTGCTCACCAAGGGCCGCACGATCATGGACCAGGACACCTACAACAGGATGTTCTCGCTCCACGGCGTGGTGATGGTCTTCTTGTTCATCATCCCGTCGATCCCGGCGGCGATGGGGAACATCATCCTCCCCATCCAGCTCGGGGCGAAAGACGTCGCCTTCCCAAAGCTGAACCTGCTCAGCCTCTACATCTACGTCTTCGGCGCCTGCTTCGGCCTCTACAGCATGGTGCACGGCGGCGTCGACACCGGCTGGACCTTCTACGTGCCCTACAGCTCGTCGTCGCTCGTCGGCTCGCAGAGCGCGGTCGTCCCGATGACCCTCGCCGCGTTCATCATGGGCTTCTCGTCGATCCTCACCGGCGTGAACTTCATCGCCACCGTGCACAAGATGCGCGCGCCGGGCATGTCGTGGCGCCGCCTCTCGCTCTTCACGTGGGCGCTCTACGCCACCTCGATCATCCAGGTCCTCGCGACCCCGGTGCTCGCCATCACGCTGCTCCTGCTCACGCTCGAGCGCGCGTTCGGCCTCGGCATCTTCGACCCGCGCCTCGGCGGTGACCCGGTCCTCTACCAGCACTTCTTCTGGTTTTACTCGCACCCGGCCGTCTACATCATGATCGTCCCGGGCATGGGCGTCGTGAGCGAGCTCATCGGCACGTTCAGCCGCCGCGAGCCGGTCGGCTACATGTTCATCGCGATGAGCTCTCTCGGCCTCGCGCTCCTCGGCTTCCTCGTGTGGGGTCACCACATGTTCGTCGCCGGCATGAGCGAGTACGCCAGCATGGTGTTCTCGGCCCTCACCTTCCTCATCGCCATTCCGTCCGGCGTGAAGGTCTTCAACTGGGTAGCCACGCTCTACAAGGGCTCGATCTCGCTCCAGTCGCCCATGCTCTGGGCGCTGTCGTTCATCTTCCTCTTCACGATTGGCGGCCTCACGGGGCTCTTCCTGGGCATCCTCGCCGTCGACGTGCACCTCCACGACACCTACTTCGTCGTCGCGCACTTCCACTACGTCATGGTGGGCGGCACGGTCATGGGCTTCGTGGGCGGGCTCCACTACTGGTGGCCGAAGATCACTGGCAAGCTCTATGAGGAGAAGCCGGCCGTCGCGGGCTGGGCGCTCGTCTTCATCGGCTTCAACATCACCTTCATGTCGCAGTTCGTCCTCGGGTCGCGCGGCATGCCGCGCCGCTACTACGACTACCTCCCCGAGTTCCAGGGGCTCCACCAGATCTCCACCGTGGGCTCGTGGGTGCTCGGCGTGGGCTTCGTCATCCTCCTCGTCAACTTTGCCCGCTCGCTCTTCAGCGGCGCCAAGTCCCCCCGCAACCCGTGGGGCTCGGCGGCCCTCGAGTGGCAGACCGCGACGCCGCCTCCGCTCTACAACTTCACCGAGACGCCCGTCATCACGCGCGGCCCGTACGAGTACCACCTCGCCACCGACGAGGAGCTGGCCGAGGACTGAGCGTCGCGGCGCGACGCCCGTCGCGCCGTGGCGTAGGCCTCCCCCCGCCCCGACCTCTCGACTTTCGACTCACGCTCGCCTCGGAGACACGAAACACTCATGAGCACCGAAGCCGCGGCCGCAGAAGGCCACGAAACGCCCGGACACGATGGGCACGGTCACGACGACCACGGGCACCACGGCCCGAAGTGGCTTCAGCACCACTTCGACACGCCCGCGCAGCAGTTCGAGACTGCCAAGCTCGGGATGTGGGTCTTCCTCGTCCAGGAGATCCTCTTCTTCAGCGGGCTGTTCGTCGCCTACGGGGTCTTCCGGAACTGGTATCCGGAGATGTTCGTCGCCGCGTCGCACCAGCTCAACAAGGAGATGGGCGCGACCAACACCGTCGTGCTGCTCTTCTCGAGCTTCACGGCGGCGCTGGCGGTGCGCTCCTCGCAGCTCGGCAAGCGCGCCGAGACCGGGCGCTACATCGTCGTCACGATCCTGTGCGCGTGCATGTTCCTCGTGATCAAGTACTTCGAGTACACGCACAAGTTCCACGCGGGCCTGCTCCCGGGCGACCTCTTCCACCCGAACGCCGAGCACCTGAAGCACGGCTCGGAGCCGCTGCCCGAGAACGCCCACATCTTCTTCTCGCTCTACTTCGTCATGACCGGCATCCACGGTCTCCACGTCGTGATCGGGATCGGCATCTTCATCTGGATCTACATTCGCAACTGGCGCGGGGACTTCTCCAAGGAGTACTTCACGCCGGTGGACCTGGCCGCCCTCTACTGGCACCTCGTCGACCTCGTGTGGATTTACCTCTTCCCCCTCATGTACCTCATCTGAGCGAGCGAGAACGACCATGAGCGCACACGAAAGCCACGACGACGGCGCCGTTCACACGCACGTCTCCTCGATCCCGTTCTACGTCGCGGTGTTCGCGGCCCTGCTCACGCTGACCGGCCTCACCGTCGGGCAGTCGTACGTCGACCTCGGCCGGCTGAACCTGGCCGCCGTCGTCGTCATCGCCAGCTTGAAGGCCACGCTCGTCGTGCTGTTCTTCATGCACATCCGCCACGACGCCAAGTTCAACGGCCTCATGGTGCTCGCGTGCATCGGGTTCATCGGCATCTTCTTCGCCTACACGTTCAACGACGTCGGCCACCGCGGCGAGTTCGACAAGGACGAGAACGTGTCGATCAACCCGCGCTCCGGCGAGATCGCCCCCGGGTCGATGAAGAAGTAGGTAGCGGCGCCTATCGCCCCGCCGAGCCCGGCCCCACGCGGCGCCGGGCTCGCGCGTTTTGTGGGGTCGTCGCGCCGCCCGCGGCGCTGCTCGACCGGCCCCGCGGCCTCCCCTGTGGTAGCGTGCCACGCTTCCATGGCGGTCGACGCGCTTGACCTCGAGGGCCGCGCCCTGCGACTGCTCACCCGCGCCGCGCCGGTGGGCGTGCCGACGTTGATCGTCGCCTTCTTCACGCTGCGGGCCGTCCTGCGCCGCGTGGGCCACGCGGCGGCCGCGCTCGACGACACGTACATCCACTTCCAATACGCGCGCGCGATGGTGGAGGGGCACCCCATGCGCTTTCAGGCGGGCGAGCCCATCTCGACCGGCGCCACGAGCCAGCTCTGGCCGGCGGTGCTCGCGCCGTTCTATGCGATGGGCTTCCACGGCGACGCCCTCATGTGGCCCGCGTGGCTCCTGTCGTTCGCCTGCCTCGCCGGGCTCGCGTACGAGACCGCCAAGCTCGCGCGCGGCCTCGTCTCCGAGAGCGTGGCCGCGGCCGCGGGCGCGATGGTGCTCACCTTCGGCGGCCACGTGTGGTGCGCGGCCAGCGGCATGGAGGTCATCCCGTTCGCGTGGCTGCTCGCGCGCTCCGCGCGGCGCGGCGCGGAGTGGTGCGAGGCGCGCCCTTCGGGTCGCACGCGGGCGGCGTGGCTCGAGCTGTGCGCCCTGGCGCTCGCCGCGCCGCTCATGCGACCCGAGGGCGCGCTCGCCTCGGCGCTCCTCAGCCTCGCGGTGCTCTCGTACCCGCGCCGGCCAGGCTTCGCCGGCCGCCTCGAGGGGCTGCTCCCGCTGCTCGGCCTCGCGCTCACGCCGCTCTTGCTCCTCGCGCTCACCGGGAAGGCCACCTCGAGCACGACGCAGGTGAAGCTCGCGATCGGCAACCCGTACCACCCGCTCGTCGCCACCTTCAGCGCCAACGCGCGGGTGCTGTTCCGCACCATCCTGAATGGAGAGGTGTGGTCGTCCGAGTTTCTCCCGCGCGGAGGCGCGGGGGTCGCCGTAGCGGGCCTGGTGGCCGTGTCGCTGCGCGGCGTGATGACGCGCAAGATCGACCGCGCGATGGCGGTGCTGGCGCTCGCCCTGGCCATGTTCGCGCCGTGCGCCTACGTGACGTTTCTTGCCAATCGGCTCCGCTACTTGTGGCCATTCGCGTCGGGCTGGCTCGTGGGCCTCGCCTGCCTGGCCGAGCTCGTGGGCGCGCTCCTCGGGCGCGCTCGCCGGAGCTACGCGCTCGCCGGTCCGGCCCTCGCGTTCGGCTTTGCGGGCATGTTCGCGATGCGGCTCGACTGGGTGATCGACGACGTGGCCAACTCGGCCAGCGCCATCTCCCGCCAGCACGGGGAGGTCGCCCGCTACGTGCGCGAGCGCCTCCCGCCCGACGCGCGCGTGGGGCTGAACGACACCGGGGCGATAGCCTATTTCGGTGAGCGCAAGACCTTCGATATCGTCGGGCTCACGACGCCGAGCGAGGCTCGGTATTGGGTGGGCGGCGCCGCGTCGCGCTTCGAGCACTACGAGCGGCTCGCGCGGGACCCCGCGACGGCTGGTGCGCTCCCCTCGCACTTCGCGGTGTATCCCGAGTGGCTCTCCTGTCCGCCGGTGCTCGGCGAGCGGCTCTTCGAGTCGACGGTGCGCGACGCGTCGATCCTGGGCGGGGTCACCATGGCGGTGTTTCGTGCAGACTACACGCTGTTGGGCACGGGCGAGGCGCCGGTGGCGGCGCTGCCGCCCGTGGTCGACGCGCTCGACGTCGGGGATCTCGAGTCGGAGGCCGAGCACCAGTACGCGCTGCTCGGGGCGGCCGAGGGCGAGCAGGTCGCCGAGTCGGGAGAGCTCGGCGAGGGGGCCCGCGCGCGGCGCGTCGCCGACGGGGGCCGCACGAACAGGCGGCGCGAGCGGTTCTGGGCGCGGCTCGTCCCTGGGCGCCGGCACGTGGGGCTCGTGCGCCTGCGGGCGGCCAGCGACGGCGACGGCGACGTGACGGTGCGCGTGCTCGCCGGCGGGCGCGACGTGGGCGGCTTCACCGCGAGCACCGGCGACTGGACCGAGGAGCCCCTCGAGATCCCCGCAGAGACCGCGAAGACGCGCACCGAGATCACCCTCGTCGCCGCCCACGGCGCCTTGACGGTATTTCACTATTGGTTCGCCGAGGCGAGCGCGCGCTGACGGGGCGGGCGGTGCAGGCCAAGCTCCGCTGACCCTCCTCGCGGGGCGCGCGGGTCGCGCTACTTCTTCGTGCGGCAGGCCTTCAGGCTCGAGCCCTCGACGCCGTTGCACGACTCGGACGAGGCGCAGTCGGTCTGCTCGACGCACGTCTTCAGGCACACGACGGCGCCCGCGGTGTTCTGGCTGCAGACCGCCCCGCTCTCGCCGGACGTGCTGCCGCGCGTCGTGCACGCGTCGCCCACCTTCGCGGCGCCTCCGCACGCGAGCGCCGTCAGCGCGAGCATCGCCGCGACGGCGGCGGTGCGAGTGAGCGATGCGAGAGAGGTCGACCGGGGAGGGAGTCGCAGCATGGCTATGAGCTTGCCTTGCGGCGCCGACGCCACGCCAGCGCGAGCGGCAGCCCGAGCCACGCGAGCGCTCCGTGGTTCGGCTCTTCTGGTGCCGCCGCGCAGCTCGACGAGGCGCCCCCGCCGGTCGCGCCCGGTGGTGAGCCCGCGTCGGCCTCGGGCTCGGCCGGCGCCTCGGGCTCCTGCCCGGGCCGCGTCTTGTAGCTCGCGTCGAGCTTGGGGCAGGCCGACGGAGGGGCGGGGTAGTCCGGCTCGCCGCAGTCGCCTGCCCCGCCGGAGGCCGGCGTCTTCGGGGTGCACGTCTCGAAGCGGAGCTCGAGCTCCTTCGTGGGCGACACGCCGTAGAGCGTGCGGAGCGTCCTCGCCACGCGGACTGTGTACTTCGTCGAGGGCAGCCACTTGCTCGTGGGCGTCACCGTCAGCACGTTGGGATAGGTCGAGCCGCGGAACGGCGCGACCTTCGCCGGCACCACGTTGCCCGCGCCGTCGGTCACGACCACGCTGTCGGCGAGCGACGCGCGATCGAGGCCGTGTCCGAAGAAGAGCACGACGCGCCCGTCTGCGCGCGCCGGGTCGAGCGTCGCCAGGCGGCGGTGCTCGTCGGGATACGTGCCAATGAGGATGCCATCGGCGGACGTGTCGCCGTCGATGCGCTTCAAGAGCTCTTGGTAATACCCTGTCACGACGGCCGCGCCGTGCGGATAGCTGCCGCCGGTGCGCGGCTCGAACACGTGCGCCCGGGCCCACGGGTAGCGCTTGCCGTAGTCGTCGGCGCCCGCGTAGAGGAGGCCCCCCACCGCGCTGAGGCCCGTGCGCGCGGTGGTCATCGCCTGCGTGATGTTCTCCGCGGGGACCGGGTGCGGCACCTTGGCGAACACGGCCGAGAGGGTCGGGGCGTCGTACGCGTACTCGGGGACGAAGTAGCGCGGCTTGTCGTGCGCGATGAAGATGTCCATCGAGAGGTCGAACGCGCCGAAGTCGCCGCCGTCGACCTGCTCGGCTCGCTCGTAGATGAGCGTGTCGAACGTGGAGTCGGTGATGCCGTGGGCCGCGAGGCCCATGAGGAACGCGATGTGCTGCGTGGCCTCGGGCGTGTACGGGGGCTTGTAGCGCTCGCGAAAGAGCTGGATGTAGGCCTCCACGAACGGCTCCCAGTGCGGCACCTCGCCCTGGTCGTGATCCTTCGCCGTGTACCCCGAGTCGGGGAAGAACCCGCCGTTCGCGAGGTGCGTCGGGTGCGCGTCGAGGATGGCGCGCAGGCGCGGCTCGGTCACCTGCTCCGCCGCGCACTGCGCCATGTAGATGTGCCCCTGCATGCCGGTCGCGCGCGCGGGCGGCGAGGCCGTCGCGGCGAGCCCGGGCGCGGCGGCGCCGGCGAGCCATGGGAGGCGGGTCGCTCGGCGCGAGCGCGTCGTGGGCGCGGGGGAGCTCTGCGGTGCGGGCATGGAGGTGGCCTCCTTGGCGGGAAGAGGTGGAGAGCGCAGAGGCCTCGACGATCGGGCGCTGCCTTCCAGTGTAGCTCACGGGCGCGCGGGCGCGGGGACGCGCCGGCGTGGCTCGCAACGGTTTGAAATAACTTCGAAAAGCGGACGCCGAGGGGCGGCACTCGAGGAGCGGCGCGCGCCCCGTGCTACCTTGGCGTCTCTTCTGCTCTCGCGCCGCGACCTCGCCCGCGCAGCCCCTCTCGAGGACACGCCATGACCGCTCTCTCCCGCGCGCCGCTCCTCTCTCCCGCGTTGGCGCTGCTCTTCTTCGCGTGCGGCTCGGTCACCCCGGCGGGGTCTGCGTCGCCGTCGTCCCCGGAGGACGCCGGCGGAGCGCCCGCCGCAGAAGAAGACGCCGACGCCGGGATCCCCTGTCCGCCCTCGGGCGTGAGCAAGGGGCCCTGGGTCGTTGGCGTGACCGGCACGGCGGCGAGCATTCGCTTCGAGGCGTGTCGCGCCGGGGTGTCGGGCCAGGTCTCGCTCACGCCGGCGTCCGGGGGCGAGAAGCGCACGCTGACCTCGAAGGAGACGGCGAGCGTCGTCACGGTCACCCACAAGGCCGCGCTGAACCCGCAGGCGACGCCCGACTACGCCGGCACCTGGTATTCCCACGAGGTGAGCGCCGCGGCGCTCGCGCCCTCGACCTGTTACACGTACCAGCTCACCGCCGACCCGACCGCCGCGGGGCGGTTCTGCACCGCGCGCAACAGCGGGGAGCCGCTCCGCTTCTTCGCGATCGGCGACACCAACCCCAACCTCGGTGACACCACCGAGCAGGTGCTCGCGCGCGCGATCCCCAAGGGCTTCGACTTCACCCTCCACCTCGGCGACATTCAGTATTACGACTCCACGCTCGAGACCTGGGCGTCGTGGGCGCCCCGCGTGGCGCCCATGCTGCGCCAGGGGGCCTTCTTCCCCGCGATTGGTAACCACGAATACGAGAAGCCGACCGAATACGAGGAGTACGTTCGTCGGTATTTCGGGCACACGGGCTTGCCAGGGAGCGACTCGGTGTATCGCTTCGAGTCGGGCGGCGTGCACTTCTTCGTCCTCGCCAGCGAGGAGACCATCGGCCCCGCCTCGACCCAGTCGAAGTGGTTCGAGGAGGAGAGCGCGCGCGTCACGACGCTCCCGGGATTCCGGTTCTCGGTGGTGTATTTCCACAGGCCCTTCATCACGTGCGGCGACGAGAGCGACAACCCCGTGGCGCGGGCCTTCTACGAGCCGCTGTTCCTCCAGAACAAGGTCGCGCTCGTGCTCCAGGCGCACCTGCACGCGTACGAGCGCTTCGAGGTGGGGAGCCTCACGTACGTGACGTCGGGCGGGGGCGGCGGTCGGCCGGGGGATCCCGACAAGAACCTCGGGCGCGACTACTGCGCCTCGCGGAAGAGCGCGGGCGGCTTTCACCACGGGGTGCTCTTCGAGGTCGAGGGGCCCGTGCTGCGAGGCACGGTGATCGACACCGAGGGCACCGTTCGCGACACGTTCGAGCGCACGGTGCCGTAGCGCGCGGGTGCCCGCGGTCGCCGGCGCCCTCGAGGAAAAAATCACCTCTCGAGCGTGGGCGCGCCCGCGGGGGGCGCAGGTGGCGCGCGTGCCACACTGCGCTTTTGCCCGCGGCGCGGGTCCCTGGCTGGTACCCTTCAGCGATGGAGACCTGCCCCCGCTGTTCGACGCCGCTGCCGGCGCCGGGTAGCCCGTGCCCGCGCTGCGCAGAGGCCTCGGCCCCCGTCGGCGAGACCGCCCGCCAGATCGTCTACGAGGTCGACCCCGAGTCCCCGGCCATCGCGCTCGAGCTCGATCTGCAGAAGAAGCCTGCGGCGGTCGCCACCGCGCCCACGATGGCGACCGGAACGGTCGAGCGCAAGCGCGCGAAGCCCACGGCGGATCCCCTCGAGGCCCGCCTGCTCGGTGGGTTCGGGCTGGCGCCGCAGAAGCTCTGGGAGACGCCGGCGTACGCGCGCCGGGTCAAGGCGCGCACCGCGGAGCTCGAGCTCGCCGTCGCGGAGCGTCGCGCCGCGGTGGAGCGCGCGGAGGCGGCGCTCGACGACGCCCTCATCCGCATGGCTACGCGCGGCGCCGTGGCGGCAGGCAAGGCCCCTCGGGCCGCGCGCGCGCCCTACGAGCGCACCATCGAGCGCCTGCGCACCGGGGCGGAGCAGCTGAAGACGTTCGAGGGCGATCGGCGCGCCGAGACCGAGGCTCAGAACGAGCGCCTCATCGAGATCGACCGTCGCGCGGCCGAGTTCAAGCGCGAGCTCGACCTCGCGCTGAACGAGCTGCGAAAGCTCGGCGAGCGCGCGACCCCGGAAGACCGCCGGCGGGCCGACGACGCGCGCGCCAAGTTCGCCATCGCCACCGAGGGCCGCGACGCGATCGTGAGCCGGCTCGAGACGGCGGCCCCGCTGAGCCCGAAGGCGGCCGCGGTGCGCAAGGACTACCTGCTCGTGTGCGCCGATTTCGCCCGGTTCGTCATGGACGACATCACCACCTTCGGAGACGACTTCGACGAGGCGCGCGGCGAGGTGATCCGCCTCACGGCGGAGCGCGAGAACGCGCAGAAGGCGCTCGACCTCCACCGGGCCGCGCTGTTGACCTTCGACGCGGAGGCCGTGCAGCGGGGCAACATGCTCGTCATCGGCGGCGTGGTCCTCGCCGTGCTCTTCTTCGTGGGCATCCTCGCGCGCGTGGTCCTCTGACGATCGCGCTGCACGCCCGGAGCGGGCGCGCATGGCTACTTGCCGCAGGCGCTCTCGTACGACGGCCGCGCCGCGGCGATCGCCGTCACGGAGTCGGAGTCGAACGTGACCGAGCAGCACCTGTCGACGCCCGAGACCGTCGTTCGGTAGCGCGCGACCGCGAAGCCGTTGGCGGCCTTCGTCACGCTCTCGGGATCGCCGAGCTTCTCGTCTACGTCGAGGCGTGTCTCACCAATGCCGACCGAGGCGCAGGTGGTGGCGTCGACGGCGCCGTCGCTGCACGCGCCGACGGCCGCGCCCGTCACGGCGAGCGCTGCGAGCGTGGCGAGCGTGCGGGCGGACGCGGGACGGCGGAGCTTCACGGGGCACCTCGGGACGGCGGGGGACAAAGCGACGGGAGTGAGCTGCGGCAGAGCGCGCGCATCTTTCGAGGAGAACCCGGGCCGCGTCAAGCCCGCGCCTCCGCGAGCGCTCGCTCGACGAAGGGGAGCAGGGTCGCGTTCACGGCGTCGGGCTGCTCGAGCGGGGTCATGTGGCCCGAGCCCTCGAGCACCACCAAGCGCGCCCCGGGGATTCGCGCGGCGATGTTCTCGCTCTTCGCGACCGGGGTCGAGCGGTCCTCGCGCCCGCAGAGCACGAGGGTGGGGCAGGAGATCTGGGGCAGCGAGGCGAGCACGTCGGCGCGGTTCACGGCGACCGCCATCGCCGCGCGGGCGACGCCGACGCGGTCGAAGCCGAGGAGCGTGCGGCCCGTCTGGCGCACGAGGTCGGGGGCGCGCTCGCGCGTGCGGCGGCAGAACATGCGCGGGGCGATCTCCCGCTCGTACAGGAAATACGGCATGCCCACGTATTGATGAAACGTCGCGAACGCGCGGAAGCGAGCGCGCAAGAGCGGCACCTCGCGCTCGGCGCTCGTGTCGAGCAGCGCGAGCGCGCGCGTGCTCCTCGCGTGGCGCAGGGCGAAGCGCATGGCGAGCATGCCGCCCCACGAGAGGCCGACGAGCACGGCCTCCTCGACCCCGAGCTCGGCGAGGGCGTCGGCGAGGGCGTCGGCGTGCTCGACGAGCGTGAAGATCGGCGGCACCTCGCTCTTGCCGTGCCCGGGGCCGTCGAAGGCGATGACGCGGCCGAGCGCCGCGAGCGGATCGAGCTGGTTTCGCCACATGCCGCCGTCGAACAGGAGGCCGTGGAGGCACACGATCGCCGGTCCGCCGCCGGCCTGGCCGCGCTCTTCGTAGAACCAGCGCCCGATGCGTGTGGAGACGTACGGCATGGGGGCGAGACTACCACGCGCCTCTGCGCGCCGGACGCCGCGGCGCGGACGCGGACGCGGTAGAGTCGCGGCGTGCGCGTGAACCTCCCGTCCCTCGGTTATGGCCCGCGCGCTCCGCTCGCGGCCCTCGTTGCGCTCGTCTTCACGGCGTGCGCGCGCCCCACGCCGTCGCCCAGCGTTCCGGGCCTGGCGCCCCCCGAGGGTGCGCGAGCTTGCGGCGTCACGCTGCCTCCCGCCGGCGTGGCGGAGCCCCTCGCGCCCGTGGTGTCGGGCGACCCTGCGCAGCGGCCCCCGTCGCACCTGCTGCTCGAGGCGGAGCTCCCGTTCACGCGCATCGCGCGCGAGCTCGAGGCCTCGGTCCCCCGCCGCGTCGCCGAGGAGCGCGGGCGCGACATCGGCCTCGCCGGCTCGCTCGACACGACCGTCGATCGAGGCCCTCTCCGCGTCGCGTACGACGCGGCGAGCGACGCCCTCGTAGTCACGACCTCGCTCCACATCGAGGCGCGCGCCTGCACGAGCCGGCGCGGTTGCTACGCGTCGTGCGCGCCCGAGGCGCTCGCCCGGGTGACCGCGCCGCTCGCCCTCACCGCCGACTACGGCCTCCAGCGCCCACGCGTCGCCGTGTCGCTCGTGCGCGGCTGCAAGCTCAGCGCGCTCGGCGGGCTCGTGCAGGTGGACGTGACGCCCATGCTCGAGCAGCGGCTCGCGCCCGAGGCGCGCCGCTTCGAAGCGGAGCTCGCTCGGCGCCTGCCCGATCTCCGCCCCCAGCTCGTCGCGCGTTGGGCCGAGCTCTCGGCTCCTCGCCCGCTGCCGCTCCGGGCCGGCTGCCTGCTCGTGCGCCCCTCCGGGCTCTCACAGGGGCCCTCGACGGCGGCGCCGGGCGGCGTGCGCCTGCACTTCCTGCTCGAGGCGTCGCCCGAGCTCCGGCGTGCGTGCGACGAGGCGCCGGGCCTGCACGCGCCGCTGCTCCCGCCGCTCGCCACGGCGCCGGAGGCCCCCGCCGCGGCCGAGGTGTCCGTCGGCGTCGAGGTGCCCCTCACGGACCTCGAGCGCGCGCTGACGGGCCCGCCCCCGATGACCCTCGGGCCGCGGAGCGCGCGGGTCGCGAGCGCGCGGGTGTCGCCCGACGGGGCCGAGGTGCGCGTGACGACCGGGCTCGCCGGCGACGTGTGTGGCGACGTGAGCGCGCACGCCCGCATCGAGTGGACCGGGGACGCCCTCGGGTACACCCACGCGGTGGTCGCCCCGGCGGAGCGCGCGAGGCTCGCGGCGAGCGGCGTCTCCGCCGAGGCGCTCGAGGCGGCGCTCGAGGCCCGCGGGCGCGTGTCGCCGCGCCTCACACCCACCCTCGCGCGCGACGCTCTGCCCGCGCTCGCGGCCGCGCTCTCCACGGACGACGCCGACGTGCGGGCCGTGGTCACCGGTGCTCGCGCGGGCGGCGTCTCCCTGGAGCCCGCGGCTGCGCTCGCAAGTGTCCGTATTCAGCACAAAATATCCGTGACCGTCCGCTGAGCGGGCACAAAAAACGCGAGGCCCGCGCCGTGACGCGGGCCTCGAGGTCGCCGAAGGACCGGCGGGAGGCTACGGGAAGATCTCGCGCTCCTTGTAGACCGCCTCGATGCGCTGGAGCGCGAGGGCGTACGCCGCCACGCGGAGGTCGAGCTTGTGCGCGCGCGCGAAGTCGGACACCTCCCGGTAGGCGCGGACCATCGCGCGCTCGAGCTTGTCGTCGACCTCCTCCTCGGTCCAGCTCTCGGAGCGCTTGTTCTGCACCCACTCGTAGTAGCTCACGGTGACGCCGCCCGAGTTGGCGAGCACGTCGGGGAGGATGACGATGCCGCGGTCGAGGAGGATCTTCTCGCCGGCCGGGGTGGTCGGGCCGTTCGCGCCCTCGACCACGAGGCGCACGTCGAGGGCCTTCGCCTCGGCCTCGCCGATCTGGTTCTCGAGCGCGCTCGGCGCGAAGATGTCGGCCTTGAGCGAGAAGAACTCCTCGCGCGTGATGGCCTTGCCGTTGGGGTAGCCCTTGATGCTCCCGTTGCGGGCGACGTGCTCCTGGAGCTTGTGCGTGTTGAAGCCCTCGGGGTTCGAGAGGTAGCCCGAGTGGTCGCCTACCGCGATGGTCGACACGCCGAGGCGCGAGAGGATGACCGAGCAGTGCGAGCCGACGTTGCCGAAACCCTGCACCGTCATGGTGGCGCCCTGCAGGTTGAAGTCGTTCGCCTTCGCCCACTCGACGATGCAGAACACCATGCCCTGGCCGGTGGCCTTGTTGCGGCCGAGCGTGCCGCCCGACGCGATGGGCTTGCCGGTGACGACGCCCTTGACGCTCTGCTTGTTCCCCGCGCCCACCATGTTGGCGTAGGTGTCCATCATCCACGCCATGCACTGGGCGTTCGTGCCCATGTCGGGCGCCGGGATGTCGTAGTCGGGCCCGATGTTCTCGCCGAGCGCGTGCGTGAAGCGCCGGGTGATGCGCTGCAGCTCGCCGCGCGACACCGAGGTGGGGTCGAACTTGATGCCGCCCTTGCCGCCGCCGTACGGGATGCGCATGAGCGCGGCCTTCCAGGTCATCATGCTCGCGAGCGCCTTCACGTCGTCGAGCGTGACGCTGGAGTGGTAGCGAATGCCGCCCTTGAACGGTCCGAGCAGGTTGTTGTGCTGGACGCGGTAGCCCTTGAAGAGCCGCACCTCCCCGTTGTCCATCTTGACCGGGAAGTTGATGATGATCTCGTTCTTCGGCTGGCTCAGGATGGTCTGAACGTACGGCTCGAGGTGGATCGCCTTCGCCGCGCGGTCGAGGTAGTCCTGCACGACCTTGAAGAAGTCGTACTCCTTGTGGGAGCGCTGCGGCATCACGGACTCTTTCGAAGCTTCTGGGTTCATCGGGACATCGCCTCGTTGCTAGCGGTCGAAGGTGCGGAGCTCCTCGCGGGCGGGCGTCCTCCTCCGGGCGTCCTACCCCTCGAGCGCGCCCGTTCTAGCACCACTTTCGGCCCGTCAACGGAGGCAGACACGCAAATCGGACGGCGCGCCGCGTCGCGCCGCGTCCGCCGGCTTCGTCGTGCCGCGTCGTGCTCCGTCTGTGGTTACACTCCACGCATGCCGCGCCCGCTCCGTCTCACCGGCCTCGCGCCGCTGCTTCTGCTGGCCGCGGGCTGCCGGTCGACCGGCGCCACCGGAACCGCGGGCGCTGACGCGTCGTCGTCCGCGCCGCAGGTCGCGCTCACCGCGACGGCGCCGCTCGCGCCGCCGCCTGTCGATCCGGCGCACCTCGCCGAGCGGCGCAAGCTGGCCCTTGCCGCCGCGAGCGCGCCCCGCCCCGCGCTCGCTCCCGTCTCGACGCCCGCGCTCACCGCCGCCCTCGCGGACCCCGAGCGCGCGTGGGCGCTGCTCACCGCCCCGACGACCCCGTACCTCGAGCGGCGGGCGCTCGCGTACCAGTGGAGGCCCACGTTCTCACTCACGTTCTTGCCGCGGCTCACCCGCGCCCTCACCCAGCTCCGGCCCGAGGCCGCCGCGCACGGCTGGGGCCTCGACGCGCACCCCGACGAGCTCGCCGCGGTCGCGCCCCCGGCCGAGGTCGACGGCTCCCGCGTCACGAGCGTGTTTGGCGTGCCGTGGACCGTGCGGCAGAGCCCCGCCGGCCACCGGGACTACCCCCTCACGTGGGAGGAGGAGGCCGCCGCGCCCTGGCCGTGGCAGGTGCACCACACCCTCGAAGAGCTCTTCCGGTCGCTCTTTCCGCGCACTCTGGCGGCCGAGCGCGCGTGGCTCGAGGCGTGCGAGACGCTGCCCTGGGCGAGCGACGACGACGCGGCGATCCTCGTGGAGACGAGCCTCGGCGCGCCCCACCTGAAGACCCCGCGCGTGATGGCGTTGTGGCACGCGGTCTCGGTCTCCGCCGGTCACCCGCGGGCCGCCGAGCTCGTGGCGCGCTCCGTGGGGGAGGCGGCGCGCGCGTGGGACGCGCCCGAGAGCCAGGCCATCGCGGAGGTGATCGTGGTCGATCTCATGGCGAGCTCGAACCACGCCGCCCGCGAGCACGCGGCGTACGGGCTGCGCGCGCTCGCGCGTCGCTCACGGGCCGGGAGGGAGGAGCGCCTCGCGCCGCCGTCCACCGCCATCCTCGCCGCGCTCACGCTCTCGCAGGACCCCGCGGCGGGTGATCCGTGGAAGCGCCTCTACGTCTACGGGTTCAGCGCGCTCGAGGCGATGGCGGCGCCGCCGTTCGTGCCCGATCGCACCATCGCGCCCGCGGGGCCTGCGGCCACCGCGCGCGCCGACGAGCTCGCGCGGTGGTACTCGGCGAACCTCGCGCGGCTCCAGGCGGAGTCCGCCACCCGCAAGAAGACCCTCGACCCCACGCGGACCGCCCTCGAGCAGGCGGCCTTCAGCGCCTCGCTGCGTGCGAGGTGAACGTGGGGAAGATCTCGACCGTCGCGTCGTCGATCTCGATCTCCTCGCCCTCGGTGTCGATCTCTTTCCTGCGCGCGTCGCGGAGCTCTTGGTTGGTCTGATCGAGGCGATCGGCCAGCACGCCCAAGAACTGCCACAGGATCTTCACCGCGGTCTGGTGCTCGTTGCGCAGGATCTCGAAGAAATCGCCGCGCTTGATGACCATGAGCTCGCTCGCGCCGTCGCTCACCACCGTGGCGGAGCGCGGCACCGCGCGGATGAGCGCCATCTCGCCGAAGTGCTCGCCCACGCCGAACCGCGCGAGCTCGTCGTCGCCACGGAGCACGTTGACCGCGCCCTTGAGGACGATGAAGAGCTCGTCGCCCTTCTCGCCCTCGGTGATGACGGTCTCGCCGTGCCGGAACGGTCGCACCTCGACGCTCTGCATGACGCGCATGAGCTCGCTGTCGACGAGGCGCGCGAAGATGGGCATCTTCGCGAGGATCTCGCGCTTCTGCGCCACGCGCGCCGCGCGCTCCTTCGCGTCGTCGATCTCGCCCGTGATGTGGACGAGGATGCAGGTGATGTTGTCCTTGCCGCCCCGCTCGTTGGCGAGGGCGATGAGGCCCTTCACGGCGCTCGAGCCGTCCTCCGCCAGGAGGTAGTCGGCGAGCTCCTCGGGGCCGTCGAGGTAGCCCGTGAGGCCGTCGCTCGAGAGCAGGAAGCTGTCACCGGGGAGCAGCTCGAAGGTGAGGGTGTCGACCTCCACGCGCTGGTAGACGCCGACCGCGCGGGTGATCGCGTTCTTCTGTTTTACCCGAGAGATCTGGTCTTCGGTGAGCTTCCCGCGCCGGATGAGCTCGTTTATCACCGTGTGGTCTTCGGTGATCTGCTTCACGATGCCGGAGCGCTCCATGTAGATGCGGCTGTCCCCGACGTGGGCGATGAAGCCCGTGTTGCCGAGGATGAGCAGCGCGCTCAGCGTGGTGCCCATGCCGCGCTTGCCGTCGTCGTTCTGGGCGGCCTCGTGGACCTTGGCGCAGGCGCGCAGCACGGCGGCGTCGAGGAGCGCGAGCACGTCCTTCTTGGTGACGCGGCTCGACCCGCGCGAGCCCCGGGCGAAGTCTTGGAGCATCTCGCGCTCCTTCTTCACCTCCTCGTGCACCGCGCGCACGGCGATGGCGCTCGCCACCTCACCCGCGGCGTGCCCGCCCATTCCGTCGCAGACGATGAAGAACTGGAGCTTCTTGTCGACGAGGAAGTTGTCTTCGTTGTGCTCGCGGACTCGCCCGACGTCCGTGGCGGCGAAGAACTGGATGGGATCGGTGGTGGCCATTAAAGGAGAGAGGAGCGGAGGGACGGAGCGACGAAAACCCCGGCTCACACTAGCCCACTCCGTGGGCGTGGGGAAGGGCGCGCTACTCGTCGTCCGCGTCGGTCTCGGTCTCGGTCTTGCGTAGCCCCAAGGCCCGGGCCTTCTTGTAGAGGTGGCTCCGCTCGAGCTCCAGCGCGCGCGCGGTGGCGGCCATCTGCCCGCCGTGGTGCGCCATCGCGCCCATCAAGATGACGCGCTCGGCCTCCTCGACCAGCACGCGGAACGGCACGCCGGGCCGGTAGAGCGCGGTCTGGCCCCGGGTCTGCGCCCCGCCGTGCAGGCAGTCGCGCACGTCGGCCTCCTTGATGACGTCGTCCGGCGTTAGAATGACGAGTCGTTCCACGAGGTTGCGCAGCTCTCGAACGTTCCCCGGGAACGAGTGCGCGGCCAGCGCGTCGAGCGCCCCCGGATCGATCGTCATGCCGCGGCGATCGTTCGCCTTCGTGGCGAGCTGGAGGAAGTGCCGCGTGAGCACCGGCACGTCCTCCCGTCGCGCGCGGAGCGGCGGGATCGCGAGCGGCACGACGTTGAGCCGGTCGTAGAGATCGGGGCGGAACAGGTCCTTCTCGCACGCCGCGATGAGATCGCGGTTCGTCGCGGCGACCACGCGCGCGTCGACCTTGAGCGTCTCGCTCCCGCCGACGCGCTCGATCTCGCGCTCCTGCAGCACGCGGAGGAGCTTCGCCTGCATGGCGAGGGGCATGTCGCCCACCTCGTCGAGGAAGAGCGTGCCGCCCGACGCGCGCTCGAACTTGCCTCGCCGCTGCTTGGTCGCGCCCGTGAACGCGCCGACCTCGTGGCCGAACAGCTCGCTCTCGATGAGCTCGCTCGGCAGCGCGGCGCAGTTGAGCTTCTCGAGCGGCCCCTTCGCGCGCGGCGACATCTGGTGGATCGCGCGCGCCACGAGCTCCTTGCCCGTGCCGCGCTCGCCGGTGACGAGCACGCTCGCGGAGCTCTTCGCCGCCCGGGCGATGGTCTCGACGAGGCGCTTCATCGCGGCGCTCTCGCCGACGAGCTCTCCGAACGTGGCGGCGCGCAGCTCGCTCGCCTCTTTTTCCGCGCGATCGAGGCGCAGGCTGGTCTCGATCGCGATGAGCAGCGCGTCGGTGTTGAGGGGCTTCTCGAGGAAGTTTTGTGCCCCGTGGCGGGTCGCGCGGACGGCCGTGTCGATCGTTCCGTGGCCGCTCATCATGATGACGGGGGTCTCCACGCCCGTCGCCCGCACGCGCTGGAGCAGCTCGATGCCGTCGCCGTCGGGGAGCATCACGTCGAAGAGGCAGAGGTCGTACGTGCGCTTCTTCAGGCGCTCCTCGGCGAGCCTCACGCCTCCGGCGACGTCGACCCCGTACCCCTCGAGGGTGAGCGCGCGCTGGAGCGTCGTGAGGATCGCGGGCTCGTCATCGACGACGAGGAGGTGCGCTCGGGCCATCGGACGGTTGTAGCATCGCGGCCCGTCGGCGGGGCTCGCGTCCTGGGGGCGGCGCGTGGGCGAGGTCTACCTGCGCTTCTTCGCCTTGAGCTCCTTCGCGTTCGCGTAGGCGACCTGCGTGTCGGTGCGGCTCGCGACGAGCACGGGCGCGCCCGCCGCCATCGCCGGGCGCACGCTCGCGAACCCCTCTTGCGCCGCGAAGCCGGCGAGATCGCCCTTGTGGTCCTCCATCCACGCGCTGAAGCGCAGCCAGAGCGCGCGCGCCTCCTCGGCGGGGAGGGGGGCGCCGTCGACGAGGACCTGGAGCGACGCGGTGGGCTCGGGGGGCATGGGCGTTGGCTTACCGGAAAGGGGTTGGGGCGCGCAATGGGAGAGCGGGAGGCGGAGCGGGAGCGGAGAGGAGAGGGAGGCGGGGAGGGAGAGGGAGACGGAGACGAGCAAGGGGTGCCCCCACCCGTCGCGGGCAAGGCCCGCGCCGACCTCCCCCAATGCCGTGGGCGCCCCAAGGCGGGCGCCCACGGCAGGAGGAGGTGGAGAAGCGAGGGGGCGAGAGGGCGAGAGGGCGAGGGGGCGAGGGGGCGAGAGGCGAAGAGGCGAAGAGGCGAAGAGGCGAAGAGGCGAAGAGGCGAAGAG
>DAORJJ010000011.1:0-31311 GCA_035439005.1 Polyangiaceae bacterium
GGCCTCGGCGCCGGTCGCGCGGCGCGCGGAGACGAGCGTGGGCGCGCCGCTTGGGGGGAGCGCCGCGCCGGTCTCGCCCACCTGGACGGCGCGGGCGCCGCACGCGCTCGCCGCGCCCGCGAGGGTGCTGCACGCGCCGCAGTTGCACCCGTCGCACACGGGCAGCTCGGTGTCGCCCACGAGGCCGCGCCGCGCGCGGATCCACTGCTCGAGCGTGATGGCCGAGGGGCTGCGGGGGCCGCTCGCGAGCAGCGCCGCGTGGAACGCCGCCGCGTTCTCTCTCCCGATGTAGCGAATGTGCCAGTGCTCGTACCGATACCCGGTCTTCGGGTTGATGGGCACGGGGTGATCGCTGCGCGCGACGCAGTCGTCCTTCTCGTGGAGGTCGTCCGGGTGAATGGGATACGGGAACACGAACCCGAACTCCCACGTGTGCTCCTGCAGCCAGCGCCCGGGCTTGGTGCAGCCGAAGCCTTGGCGAAACACGGTGTCGCCGCCGGCCTTCCACGCCTGCGTGAAGAGGTCGATGGTGGTGCCGAGCTGGTGCTGGCTGTGCCCGGGCAGCGCCGACTGCTCGGTGGCCGAGCAGAACTCGCTGCGCTTCACCCAGCCTTGGAAGGTCTGGCACTGCATGGCGTAGCTTCGGTAGACCGAGTCGATGTGCGCCGGGAACCCCTCGCGGGCCATGGCGGCGAGCAGCGGCCGCATGGCGTCGCCGGCCTCGCGGCGTATGCACTGGTACTTGTCGCACTCCGCCGGGGTGCGCGGCTGGAACCGCGCGATGTCGACCATGTCGCGGGGCGCGTAGTCGGGCGGCAGCGCGCCCTGCGGCGAGCGGTTCACGAGCGCGAGCAGATCGTCGCCGTCGACGAAGGAGCCGCGCAGGTCGGCCTCCGCGAGCCACCGCGGGCCGGAGCCCTTCGCGAGCGCGAGGCAGCCGGCGCGCGGGCTCTGGCGGAAAGAGCCGTACGAGCCCGTGGTGGCCGTCGCCGTCGCGTCGGTCTCGGCGCGCGCCTGGGCGTCGGAGGCCGCCGCGCTCGAGGTGGTTGGGGTCGAGGCCGCGGTCGAGGCCAGGGCCGCGTCCTCGGCGGCGTCGGCGCGCGCGGGCGCCGGGGCGGCCGGCTTCGGCTTCTCCTCGCACGCCGCGGCCGCCACGAGCAGAGCCACCGCACCCACGAACCCCGCGCGCCGCATCAGGCCGCGGAGCATAGCAGCCCTTTGAGAAACTCTCGCCGCGCGACTACGCTCCGCCGCATGAAGCTCCACGGATTTGCCATGTCGCCGAACACGAAGCGCGCCATCCTCGGCCTGGAGGAGGCGGGCCTCGCCTACGAGCGCGTGCCGGTCGACCTCATGACGGGCGAGCACCGCGGCGCCCCCTACAAGGCGCTGAACCCCACCGCGCGCGTGCCGACGCTGGTCGACGGCGATTTCGTGCTGTGGGAGTCGAACGCCATCCTCGAGTACGCCGCGGCGCTCGCGCCGGCGAAGCGGCTCGGCGGCGAGACCGCGCGCGAGCGCGGCGAGGTCGCGCGGTGGATGTACATGAACACGGCGCACCTCTCGCCGAACATGGCGCGCGTCTTCGCGCACACGATCCGCCTGCCCGAGGCGCAGCGGAACCCGAAGCTCGTCGAGGAGTCGCGCGCCGAGATCGACCGCTGCCTCGTCGCGCTCGAGCAGCGCCTCGCCGGGCGCGAGTGGGTCGCCGCCGAGCGCCTCACGATCGCCGATCTCTCGGTGGCGCCCACGCTCGGGGCGGCGGCCATGCTCCAGGTGGACCTGTCCCGCTACCCGAACGTCGTCGCGTGGATGGCGCGAATCGAAGCCCGCCCCTCATGGAGCGTCGCGCACCGGTAGTGCGCCCCTCGCCTCAGCCCTCGTGCACGGGCACGATGAGCACCGGCACCGGCGACATGCGCACGACCTTCTCGGCGACGCTGCCGATGAGCACGCGCTCGACCCCGGTGCGGCCGTGCGTGCCCATCACCACGAGGTCGACGTCGCGCTCGGCGGCGACGTCGAGGATGTTGCGCCACGCCGAGCCCTGGCGGAGCACGCTGGCCACGCGAGCGCCGTCGCCGAGCTCGCCGGCGAGCTTCCTCGCGACCACCTCGACCCCCGCCTGGGCGCGCCGCTCGAGCGAGGCCACGAGGGCGTCCACGTCCAGCACCGGCGGGTGCGGGTACGGGTACACCGGCGCCTCGTAGACGTGGATGACGTGGATCTCGGCGCCGAACACCTTCGCGATGGCGGCGGCGCGGTGGCCCGCGGCCTCGCTGGCGGGACCGAAGTCGACCGCGAGGAGGATCTTCTGGATGGCTTCCATCCCCGGAGTAGAGCATTTCATGGGCGATCGCGCCGGCGCAGAGCGTGCGGCGCGCGGCGCAAGTCCTGCGCGTCGCGCGTCGCGCAGCCACGAGAAGCGGGCCGCGGCGCGGGGCGCGTCCCTTGCTACGGCCTCACCATGAAGGAGCCCCAGGTCCGCCACCTGCGCACCCTGCGCACCCTGCCGATCCGGAGCTGCACGGTCCTCGAGGGCGACGGCGCCGCCGAGACGCGCTCGTTCGTCTTCTGCCCGCTCCGCGAGCGCGCCGAGACCACGAGCCACTGCGAGCGCTGCCCGCAGCTCGTGAGCCTCGAGCCCGGGCGCGAGGTGTCGTGCGAGCTGCCCGCGGTGGACGGTCGGCACGTCGACGCGGCCGAGCTGGCCGCGCGCCTCAGCGTGGGTGAGGTGATGCGCCGAGACGCGCTCGCGGTGACCGCGGACGTGGACCTCGTGGCGGTCACGCAGCGGCTCGTCGAGGGCGAGGCCGGCTGCGTGGTGGTGGTCGACGACAAGCGCGCCGTGGTGGGGCTCATCTCCAAGACCGACGCGCTGCGCGAGCGCTCCGAGCGCGGCGAGGCGAGCCCCGCGGCGCCGCGCGAGCTCGGGCGGGGCTTCCACGTCGCCGAGCTCGGCCAGAGCACCGCGGGCGACGTGATGGTGCGCGCCCCGCTCTGCCTACCCCAGGACGCGCGCCTCTCCCACGCGATCGGGCTCATGGCGAGCGATCGGCTCGCGCACCTGCCCGTCGTCGACGCGGAGGGCGCCCTCGTGGGCGTGCTCGAGAGCGACGACGTGCTCGCGTGGTTCGCGAAGAAAATAGGCTACTGAGCGCGCGTGGCCGCGGGGGCGACGCGCGCGCTCGGGCCGTCGGTCGATGGGCTCCTCGCCGCGCGCGGCGTCAGGCGTCGTCCTCGAGGGCCGCGCCGTGGCACTTGCGGAACGACTCGCCGCTGCCGCACGGGCACGGGTCGCTCTTCTCGATCTTCGGCGCCTCGCGCTTCGGCATGGTGACCTGCGGCTGCCGTCGCGGGGGCGGCGGCGCGTCTTCCTCGGGGCCGTAGAGCTCGCCGCCGTGCGCGAGCTGCATCGACTGGGCGGCGCGCTGGTGGCGCTCCATGTCCTCGCGCTCGAGCCGCTCGATCTCGGTCTCCTTCTGGACGCGCACCTTGAACAGCTTCGTGGCCACGTTGCTGCTGGTGGTCGCCATCATGGTGACGAAGATGTTGTAGCCCTCCTTCTTGTACTCCTGCTTCGGATCGCGCTGGCCGTAGCCGCGCAGGCCGATGCCGTCCCGGAGGTGCTCCATGTTGGTGAGGTGCTCGACCCACTGGCGGTCGATCTCCTCGAGGTAGAAGTGACGGAAGACGCGCAGCAAGAGCTCGCTGCCCATCTCCTTCTCGCGCTCCTCCAGCACCGAGATGGCTTGCGTGTAGAGTGCATGGGCGATGTCGGCGCGATCGCCCAGGTGGTCGATGTCGGTGGGCTTGTCGCCGAAGTGCTCGGCGAAGCCCGCGCGAATGCCCTTCCAGTCCCAGTCCTCCGGGGCCGCCTTGTTCATGGGGCAGCACTCCTCGACCATCGCGCTCACGATGCCGTCGACGAGGTCGAGCAGGCGCTCGCGCTGCTCGGTGAGGCTCTGCGGGAGCTCGGTCTTGAGGCGCGCGTAGAGCGCCTGCGCGTCTCCCTGGTCGGCCTCCTTCGCGTCGAAGCGGTAGCCGAACGCCTGGTACACGTCGCCGCGAAGGGCCTCGAAGTCGCGGAGGGCCTTCACGTCCGCCGCCTTCTTCGCGGGCTTCGCGTCGCCCTCGGGCGCCGCGGCGTGGGCGAGGAAGAGCTCGTCGATGGCCGGCACGAGGTCCTCGATCATGCGCGGCAGCGTGGTGATCGCGCGGGCCTTGCCGGTGGGCTTGCCCTCCTCGTCGACGATCTCGGGCTTGTAGGTGCCGAGCAGGAGCTGCTGGCGGATGGTGTACACCGTGCGCCGCTGCTCGCTCATGACGTCGTCGTAGTCGAGCAGGTGCTTGCGGATGTCGAAGTTGCGCCCCTCGACCTTCGCCTGCGCGTCGAGGATCGACTTCGACACCATGGGGTGCTCGATCGGCTCGTCGTCCGGCATGCCCATGCGCTCCATGAGCGCCTTCACGCGGTCGCCGCCGAAGATGCGCATGAGGTCGTCTTCGAGCGAGAGGTAGAAGCGCGACGAGCCCGGATCGCCCTGGCGCCCCGCGCGCCCGCGGAGCTGGTTGTCGATGCGGCGCGACTCGTGGCGCTCGGTGCCCACGATGTGGAGCCCGCCCGCCTTGCGCACCTCGTCGCCCTCGGCCTTGCACGCGGCCTCGATGCGCTCGAGGACCTTCTGGAACTCCTCCGGCTCGGCCTCGGGGTCGCGGTCTTGGTCCTTGAACTCGAGCTTCGCGAGCATCTCGGGGTTGCCGCCGAGGATGATGTCGGTGCCGCGCCCGGCCATGTTGGTCGACACGGTGATGGCGCCCTTGCGGCCCGCCTGCGCGACGACGAACGCCTCCTTCTCGTGCTGCTTGGCGTTCAGCACCGCGTGGGGCACGCCCTGCTTCTTCAAGATCTTCGAGATCGCGCCCGACTTCTCCACGCTGGTGGTGCCGACGAGCACGGGCTGGCCGCGCTCGTGGTACTCGAGGATCTCCGCGGTGACGGCGGTGAACTTCTCGCGCTCGGTCTTGTAGATGAGGTCTTCGGAGTCGACGCGCTGGATGGGCTTGTTCGTCGGGATGATGACGACGTTCAGGTTGTAGGTCTTGTGGAACTCCTCGGCCTCGGTGTCGGCCGTGCCGGTCATGCCGCCGAGCTTCTTGTAGAGCCGGAAGAGGTTCTGGAAGGTGATGGTGGCCATCGTGCGCGTCTCCTCTTGGATGCGCACGTTCTCCTTCGCCTCGACCGCCTGGTGCAGGCCGTCGGACCAGCGCCGCCCGGCGAGCACGCGGCCGGTGAACTCGTCGATGATGAGGACCTTCTCGTCCTCCGTGACGAGGTAGTTCACGTCGCGCTTGTAGAGGGCGTGCGCGCGCAGGCACTGGTTCATGATGTGCAACGACTCGAGGTTCACCGGGTCGTACAGGTTCTTGATGCCCATGAGCTTCTGGGCCGCGTCGACGCCCTCGTCGGTCATGCCGACCGAGTGGCCCTTCTCGTCGACGATGTAGTGCTCGTCCTTCTTGAGGCGCGGGATGACGTCGCTGATGCTGCGGTATTTCTCGCTCGACGCCTCGGCCTGGCCGCTGATGATGAGCGGCGTGCGCGCCTCGTCGATGAGGATGCTGTCGACCTCGTCGACGATGGCGAAGTTGAGCTCGCGCTGCGCGTACTCGAGCGCCGAGAACTTCATGTTGTCGCGCAGGTAGTCGAACCCAAACTCGTTGTTCTGCCCGTACGTGATGTCGCAGCGGTAGGCGTGGCGCTTCTCCCAGTCGCCCTGCGACGGGATGACGATGCCCGTGGAGAGCCCGAGGAACCCGTAGAGGCGGGCCATCCACTCGGCGTCGCGCTTGGCGAGGTAGTCGTTGACCGTGACGACGTGCACGCCCTTGCCGTCGAGGGCGTTCAGGTAGCAGGGCAGGGTGGCCACGAGGGTCTTGCCCTCGCCGGTGCGCATCTCGGCGATGTTGCCGCGGTGGAGGATCATGCCGCCGATGAGCTGCACGTCGTAGTGGCGCATCTTCAGCACGCGCTTGCCGCCCTCGCGGCACACGGCGAACGCCTCGACGAGGATGTCGTCGAGCGTGGCGCCGTTCTCGAGCTTCTGCTTGAACTCGGCGGTCTTGGCCTTCAGGTCGGCGTCGGAGAGCTTGCCGATCTTCGGCTCGAGCGCGTTGATCTGGTCGACCAGCGGCCGGATCTTCTTGATCTCGCGCTCGTGGGAGGTGCCGAGGAGCTTCTTCATGGCCCAAGCGAACATGGGGGCGCAACCTAGTCACGTGGCCACCTTTTCGCAAACCATGCTTGTGGGCGGCCGGGCGCCCCGGGGCCGGCCGCCGGGCTCCCGGAGGCGCGGGCCGGCGAAGGGAGGTGGGCACGCGAGGGTGGGGCCTCGGTGAGCCAGGCCTCGCGCGTTCAGCCTCGTTTTGGGGCGATTTTTCGTGCGCCGCGGGTGTCGTTCGCTAGGCTCACGTCGTGGACCGCTCGCGCACTTTGATCGTCGCCCCGCTCCTCGTCGCCGCCGCGTGCCTCGCGGGGGGCGCCCTCTCCGCGTGCGCCTCCTCCGACCCCGCCGTCGGCGAGCACGCCCACGAGGACGAGCCGACCACGGGCTCGGTGACGAGCGCGCTCGTCGACGCCGACCCGGTCTCCAAGGCGGTCACCGACAGCTGCACCACCGCCTCCGTGCGGGGCCTCGGCGTGCAGCTCGTCGGGCAGATCCAGTGCCTGCGCCCGAACACGATGGCGCGCATCGACGCCGTGCCCAACACCACGCTGGGCGGCGCGGTGTTCCCGTACCTCCAGTCGCCCGCGGCCGACGCCCTCCGCAAGGTGGCCGCCTCGCGCGGCGTGCCGCTCGTCATCAACTCGGCGCTGCGCACTCTGCCGCAGCAGTACCTGCTCTACCGGTGGTACCGCACCGGCCGCTGCGGGATCGGCCTCGCCGCGAGCCCCGGCACGAGCAACCACGAGTCGGGCGTGGCGGTCGACGTGAACGACAACGCCGCGTGGCGCACGCCCTTCCAGAACAACGGCTGGCGCTGGCTCGGGTCGAGCGATCCGGTGCACTACGACTACACGGCGGGCGGCGTGAACATCCGCGGCCTGTCGGTGAAGGCGTTCCAGGTGCTGTGGAACCGCAACAACCCCACCGACCGCATCGACGAGGACGGCGTCTACGGCCCCGCCACCGAGACGCGGCTCGCGCGCTCGCCCATCGGCGGCTTCGCGATGGGCCCGTCGTGCCCCGACGCGGGCGCGCCCCCTCCCAAGGTCGACGGCGGCGCCCCAGGGACCGACGCGGGCGTCGAGCCGCCGCTCCCGCCGAACGAGCCGCCCGAGGTGCCCGACGGCCAGGAGCCCGACTCCATCCCCGAGGAGGGCGCGGCCCCGGGCCCGGGTCAGGCGTCGGGCGGCCCCGCGGCGCTCCAGCCGATCGACAACGGGCAGGGGTGCTCGGCCGCGCGGCCTGCCGCGTCGCCGCTCGCGGGTCTGTCGCTCCTCGGCCTCGCGCTCGGAGCGCTCGTCGCGCGCCGCCGCCGCCAGGGCTGAGTCGTCCGCGCGAGTTCTCTGTATTCTACACAAAGGCCCTCCCCAGCTTGCGCCGGGGAGGAGCCCGCGTCTCGTGTCGGCGACTACTTCAGCTCGCCGAGGCGGGCGTCGAAGTCTTCCTGCGAGATCTTGCCCTCCTTGAGGTCGGCGGAGAGCTGGTCGAGCGCGGCCTTGTTCTCCTCGGCCTTCTTCGCGATGTCGTCCTTCTGCTCGGCGTAGGCGGCCTTGCCCTCCTTCTCGGCCGACTTGAAGAAGCCCTTCAGCGACGCGACGTCGCCCTTCGCGTCCTCGGCGAAGAACTTCTCCATCACCTTGCCGAGGGCGAACGTGGCGGCGAACGACGTGGTCGCGCCCACGGCCGAGCCCCAGCCCGGGACCAGCTTGGCCAGGCTGTTGACCGCCATGCGCGCGCCCGTGCCGAGGCCGAGCCCGTAGAGCATCGATTTTGCCGCGTTCTTGTCGACCGTGTGGCCCCAATACTGGCCGATGTCGCGGATCATCTTGAGCTGAATGCCCAGCACCGCGAGCTCGCCCACCACCGGGAGCGGGAAGGCCCCCAAGACGGCGGTGATGGCCGAGTACTTGAGGATGTCCTTGCGGACCTCCTTGGCGCGGGCCTCCGGATCGGTGACCGCCTGGATGTTGCTCGGGAGGACCGTGTTCTTGCCCTCGGCGACGAGCTTCGCGAAGAACGTGCGCTGCTCGGCGCTGACGGCGGTCTTCTCGGCGATGAGGTCGAGCACCTTCTGCTCCTCGGGCGAGCACGTGCCGTCGGCGTTCGCCATCGCGAAGGCGCTCTTCCAGATGGTGTCGCGCGCCTCCTTCGAGGTGAGGAGGCCGAGCTCGGTCGCGGCGTCGATCTTCTCGGCGAGCAGGCCCTCGACGGTGGTGCCCTCGGGGAGGGTGATCGCCTCGAGCGCCGCCTCGAGGGATTTGCGCTCTTCGGCGTGGATCTCCCCGTCGGCTTGGGCGACCGCGACGAGGACTTTGAGGCTGGCGAACGCTTCGGCTTCGGTCATGGGCATTTTCGGTGTTCCTCCGCTCCCCGTGTGGGGGCGAGACACGACACCTCCCCCGGGTGGGCGTGTCAAGGCTCGACGGGCCCCGAGCCGCTCTCTTGCATCGTCTTCAGTCCGCCGCGGATTGGACTTTGGTCGAGGGCGCGGGCTACCGTCGACCCTGTGAGTGGTGCGTCCTCCATGTTGCTCGGTGTCCTGGCGCCCGATCTCCTCGGCGAGGCGACCGCGCTGCTGCGCGCCTCGTCGAACGAAGATCCGGCGGAGGCGATCGTGTGGACGGTGCTCGTGGGGGCGCAGCTCTTCTTCAAGGCCGAGCACGGCCACAACCCGAAGGTGCGCACCCTGAACGACGCGCTCGTCTACGTCTCGACGAACCTGTCGGTGGGGTACTGCGACATCTTCGCGGTGACCGAGCGCGGCAAGCAGCTCGGCAGCCTCCTCATGACGTTCGGCCCCGCCCTGGCCGCGCGGGCGCTCGACCCCACCACGGCCGAGCGCCGCGAGGCCGAGGAGGACGCCGAGCGCAAGCACGCGGCCCTCCTCGAGCGCCTCGATCGCATCGCCGGGCTGCTGGCGGCGGCGGCCCCGGCCGAGCGCGAGCCGACGTGAGCGCGCTCGCGCCGCTCTTCGCCTTCCCGGTCGTCGTGTGGACTGTGTTCGTGGCGATCTCGCTCGTGTATTGGCTCTTCGTGATGAGCGGCCTCGTCCACCTCGGCGAGGGCGTCGACGGCGGGGCGGAAGGCCTCGGCGAGGGCGTCGGCGAAGGCCTGGGCGGGGGAATCGGCGACGGCGCGACCGGGGCCATCAAGGGCGCGCTCGAGGGGGCCGCCGGCGGCGGCGGGCCCGACGTCGACCTCCACGCGGACGTGGACGGCGATCTCGATCTGGACGGCGACGTGGACGCGGGCCACGCCGAGGCCGACGGCGCGGGACCGCACGCGCTGCTCGCGGCGTTCCGCATGCGCGACGTGCCCGTCACCGTGCAGTTCACGCTCATCTCGTTCTTCGCTTGGGCCGCGAGCTTCGTGGCGCTCTGGGCCCTCGGGCGCGCCGGGCACGATCCGAGCCTGCTCGTGCGCTGCCTCGTCACCTTTCTCGCCGCGCCCGCGGTGGCGCTGCCGCTCGCCAAGCTGGCCGCGCGCCCGCTCGCCCCGCTGCTCGTCACGAAGCACGCGAAGTCGGCGCGAGACCTCATCGGCAAGACGTGCACGATCCGCACCGGCGAGGCGACCGAGACCTTCGGCGAGGCCGTGGTGAAGGACACCGGCGCCGATCTCGTGTTGCGCGTCCGCGTGGAGGGCGCCGCGCTCCGCCGCGGCGAGGAGGGGCTCATCGTGGGGTGGGACGAGGAGCGCGAGGAGTACATCGTCGAGTCGATGGACGAGGCGATGGGGCGCCCGAAGAAGCGCGGATAACTTTTCCGCGCGGGCGGGCGCGTGCCACGATCCACTGGCCGCGCGGCTCTGCGCCGCACGGACCTCGAAGAGGGCAATCGGCGCTCCAGCGCGCGAGTCCTCTGCGAGGCAGACAATCGAAGGGGACGGTCGCGAGATATGCAGGAATTCATTCCCTTTTTGGCGCTGTTTGGGGCGGGTGTCATCATCCTGTTCGGCGTGGGCGCGCTGTTCGCGCGCTTCTACCGCCAGGTGGAGCAAGGCAAGGCGCTCATCATCAATACCTCGCGCGCCGAGCCCTCGGTGACCTTCACCGGGAAGCTCGTGCTGCCGGTGGTGAACCGCGCCGAGATCATGGATCTCTCGGTGAAGACCATCCAGATCGACCGGCGCGGCAAGGAGGGGCTCATCTGCAATGACAACATCCGCGCCGACATCAACGTCACGTTCTTCGTGCGGGTGAACAAGACCGCCGAGGACGTGCTCAAGGTGGCGCAGTCGATCGGCTGCGTGCGCGCCAGCGACGGCCGCACGCTGAACGAGCTCTTCAACGCGAAGTTCTCGGAGGCGCTGAAGACCGTCGGCAAGCACTTCGACTTCGAGCAGCTCTATACGAAGCGCGACGAGTTCAAGGACGCCATCATCAAGGTGATTGGCAAGGACCTGAACGGGTTCATCCTCGACGACGCCGCCATCGACTACCTCGAGCAGACCCCCCTCGAGGCGCTCGACCGAGACAACATCATGGACTCGGAGGGTATTCGAAAGATCACCGCGCTCACCGTGGAGCGCAACGTGCAGACGAACGAGCTCCGCCAGAAGGAGCGCATGGACATGGGCAGCCAGAACCTGAACGCCGACGAGGCGATGTTCCGGTTCGAGCAGCGCAAGGCCGAGGCCGAGGCGAAGAAAGACCGCGAGATCTCGGTCGCGAAGACCCGCGAGGAGAACGAGGCCGCGCGCCTCGCCCTCGAGGAGCACAAGAAGACCCAGCTGCTCCGCCAGAAGACCGAGGAGGAGGTCGCGGTCGCCGGCGAGGTGAAGGCGCGCGGCGTGGCCGTCGCCCAGAAGAACCGCGAGCGCGAGATCGGCATCGAGACCGAGCGCGTGGAGAAGGCCCGCCAGCTCGAGGCCGTGGGGCGCGAGCGCGAGGTGCAGATCGCCGTCCTCGCCCGCGATCGGGACCTCGAGCTCCAGAAGAAGGAGATCGCCGACGTCGTGCGCACGCGCATCGCGGTCGACAAGACCGTGGCGGTGGAGGAGGAGCTCATCAAGGACCTCCGCACCACGTCGCAGGCCACGCGCGAGAAGGAGGTCGTGCGGCTCGCCGCGGAGGCGCAGGCCCAAGAGAGCCTGGTGAAGCTCGTGAAGAGCGCCGAGGCGCAAGAGGAGGCCGCAAAGCACAAGGCCCGAGAGCGCATGCTCGTGGCCGACGCCGATCTGGAGACCGCCGACAAGGTGGCGCGGGCCAAGATCCGCATGGCCGAGGGCGTGCAAGCCGAGGAGGCCGCGAAGGGGCTCGCCCAGGCGCGCGTCCGTGAGGCCGACGCCATCGCGCTCGAGAAGCAGGGGCTCGTCGAGGCGAGGGTGATCCTCGAGAAGATGAGCGCGTCGGCGCAGGGCGACGAGAAGCAGGGCCTCGCCAAGGTGGCGGTCCGCTCCGCGGAGGCCGAGGTGTTCCAGCGGCAGGGGCTCGCCGAGGCCACCGTCGTGCGCGAGCGCATGACCGCCGAGGCCACGGGCATCCGCGAGAAGGCCGACGCGATGCGCGTGCTCGACGTGAGCTCGCGCGAGCACGAGGAGTTCCGGCTCACCCTCGAGCGCGACCGCACCGTGCAGCTCGAGGGCATCAAGGCGCGCAAGGAGCAGGCGCTCGCGCAGGCCGACGTGCTCGGCCGATCGCTCGCGAACGCCAAGTTCAACATCGTCGGCGGCGACGGCGCGTTCTTCGACCGCTACGTGAAGGCCATCGGCATCGGCCAGTCGATCGAGGGCGCGCTCGGCGAGAGCCCCACGCTCCGCGCGGTGGCCCGTGACTTCACGGGCGACTCGTCCCTCGACCCGGAGCTCGCGGGCCTCATCGAGCGCTTCTCGCGCGGCGACAAGGAGGCGAAGAAGGCCCTGCTCGGCATGGTGAAGAAGGACCCCCAGGCGGGCGCCTGAGGCCGCCTAGATTGGTCACCATGGCGGAGAACCTGGAAGTGAGCCCCGGAGGGGCGAACGAAGGTCGATGGCGGCCCCGAGCCGAAGGCGAGGTGTCGCCATGAACAAAAAGCCCGGCGCTGCGGCCGGCGAGCCAGGCACGGGCGAGCTCGACGCGGGCAGCTACGAGGTCGTCCGGCAGCGCCTCGTGGGGCACGTCGACGAGCTCGGCGCCCGCGCGGAGCGCCTGAACGCGGCCCGCAAGGCCCTCTTCGGCTCCTCGGAGCTCGAGCTCGTGCAGTCGACGCGCGTGCGCACCGAGAACGCCGCGCAGCCGCGCGACATGGTCTCGGTGGGGGGCATGCTCCTCTTCGCCTTCAACGTCGTGCTCGGCATGAAGAGCCAGCCGTCGGTGGCCGACATCTTCTCGCTCTACAAGCTCGATCGCAGCGAGGAGCCTGGCGAGGGGCTCGAGCCCGTGTCGCTCGAGGGCACGTTCCTCGCCGATCCGGCCTTCGTGAACGACTTCTCGAACGCGTTCCGGTACGCGAAGGACGCGCGCGTCCAGAAGCTCACGAAGACCGACAAGCGCCTCTGCATCGTGCTGCAGATCGGCGAGCGCCTCACCGACGTGCGGGTGCTCCGCTTCGGGATCGACGGGCGCGGCCGCGTGACCTACATCGACGCGCGCGGCGAGGAGGACGTAGTGCCTCCGCCGGGGTTCGCCTTCACGTGGACGCGCACCGGCCGCGAGCAGCAAGTGATGGGCGCGCACCCGCACGTGAGCGTGCTCGACGAGGTGTTCGTCGAGACCGTGGGCGGCGATCTCACCATCAAGGTCGAGAACAACACCAAAGACGGCCGCGGCGTGTGGCGCGAGCCGGTGGCCGACCCGAACCAGACCCTCGACGACGCCGAGATCTCCTACGCGAAGGTGGGCTCGCTCATCCTGCTCAAGGTGCTCCCGTACCGCGAGGAGAGCACGCGCTACTTAGTGTACAATACACTGAACAAGTCGGTGACGCGCATCGACGCCATCGGCCGCGCCTGCCTCTTGCTGCCGGAGGACCAGGGCATCCTCTTCCCCGGCGGCCACTACGTCGCCACCGCGGGCGCGCGCGTCGTCGACCCCGACACCGCGGGCATGCGCTACGAGGGCTCGGTGCGAGCGCCCAACGGGGAAGATGTACTCTACATCTTCTACCGCGAGGACGAGGGGCTCTACCTGGCGCTGCCGTACAACGTCATCTCGAAGGACCTCGGCGCGCCGGTGCGCTGCCACGGCTACAGCCTGTTTCCGGACGGCACGTTGGCGGTGTTCCGCGCGGCGCTCGGCTCCGAGGCGACCCGCGTGCACCCCTTCCAGCTCTGGCGCTCGCCGTTCATGACGCCCGACGAGGCCGAGCGCCACGGGCAGAAGGCGCCGGCGGCCTCCTACCTCGCCAAGGTGGGGAACCCCGCCCTCGTGCGGGGCGTGAGCGACGCGTTCGCCGTGCGCCGCCTCGCGCTCACCGAGGAGCCCACGCGGCGCACGTTCGAGGAGCTGGTCGTCTGTGTGGCGCGCGCCCTCGACGACCACTACTGGATTGGCCACGCCGAGGCCTTCGACCTGAAGAGCGCGCTGAAGGACGTCCGCGCGAGCGCCGACGCCATCCTCCAGGAGTTCGACAAGGTCGAGGCCTACCGCGCGGAGGCGGAGAAGGCGCTCGCCGAGGCGAAGACCTCGCAGGCCGAGCTGCTCCGCGTCCACCGCCCCGAGGACACGCCCTCGGCCGACAGCTTCCTCGGCGCGCTCTCCGCGCTGCGCACCCAGCGCGGCCGGCTCGCCGCGCTCCGGGAGCTGCGCACCATCGACACCGACGCGGTCGCCGCCCTCGAGGCCGGCGTGGACGCGCGCTTCGCCGAGGTGCGGTCCGCGTGCGTGACCTTCTTCGAGTCGGAGAAGGCGTGGAGCCCCGTGCTCGCGGGGCTCGAGGAGCTCGCCGCGAACGTCGAAAAGACCGATCGCGGCGTCGGGCTCACGCCCCACAAGACCCGCCTCGACACGCTGCACTCCGAGCTCTTGCTGCTCGGTGAGACCGTGTCGGGCCTCGACGTCGACGACCCCACGGTGCGCACGCGCGTGCTCGAGCAGCTCTCCCGCGCGCTCGCCGTGCAGAACCGCGTGCGCGCGGCGTTCGACGCGAAGAAAAAAGAGCTCTACGGGCGCGAGGGGCGGGCCGAGCTCGCGGTGCAGCTCGGGGTGTTCGCGCAGGCCGTGGGCGCCGCCGTGGGCGCGTGCGCCACGCCCGAGCAGTGCGACGCCGAGCTCGGCAAGCTGCTCATGCGGCTCGAGGAGCTCGCCGGGCGCTTCGGAGAGCTCGACGAGTTCGCCGCGGAGATCGAGGCGAAGCGCGACGAGGTCGCCGAGACCTTCAGCTCGCGCCGCCAGACCCTCTCCGACGAGCGCCACAAGCGCGCGAGCGCCGTGGGCTCGGCGGGCGAGCGCATGCTCCAGGGCATCGCGCGGAAGGCGGCCACGTTCGCCACCGAGGAGGAGCTGCTCGCCTATTTCGCGAGCGATCCGATGGTCCACAAGGTCGCCGAGTCGGCCGAGAAGCTCGCCGCCCTGGGCGAGAACGTGCGCGCCGACGAGCTCGGCACGGCGCTCAAGGTGGCCAAGCAAGACGCGGTGCGAAAGCTCCGCGACAAGCGCGAGCTCGCCGACGGCGAGGGCGTGCGCCTCGGCGGCTTCACCTTCTCCGTTACGAAGAGCGCGATCGATCTCGTGGTCGTGCCGCGTGAGGAGGGCCTCGCGCTCCACCTCACCGGGACCGACTTCTACGACCCGCTCTCCGCCCCCGAGCTCGACGAGCTCCGCGACGTGTGGGAGCAGTCGCTCGCGTCGGAGTCGAAGGCCGTCTACCGCGGCGAGTACCTCGCGTTTCGGGTGCTCGACGACGCCGTCGAGAGCCGCGAGGGGCTCGACCTCGCGAGGCTCCGCGAGGCGGCGCGCGAGTCGCGCCTGCTCCCGCTCGTCTCGGAGATCGCCGCGCGGCGGCTCGACGAGGGCTACGAGCGGGGCGTGCACGACGTCGACGCGGCGCAGATCCTCGCGCAGCTCCTGCCTTCGTTCGAGGCGGCCGGCCCGCTCCGCTTCACGCCGCGCGCACGCGCGCTCGCGCTCATGTTCACGGCCGAGCTGCCCGCCGAGGAGCGCACCGTCCTCACGAGGCGGGCCGCGAGCGTGGCGCGCCTCGCCTCGGTGCTCGGCGATCCTCGCGGCGTCTCCGCGCTGAAGGCGGAGCTCGGGCCGCGCGTGCGCGACTACGCGGCGGGCGTGGGCCTCACGCCCGGGCCCTCCGAGGCGGAGGACGCGGCCGACGTGCTGGTGGACACCCTCGGCGCGCACATCCCGCGGTTCCCCGTGGCGCGCGCCTCGGACGAGGGCCACAAGCTCTTGCGCCGCAAGCTCGACGACGCGGGCCAGTACCGCGCCCTCGCCGACGAGCTCCGCCTGCTCGCGGGGCGCCCGCGCGAGCGCGCCGAGCTCGCGCTGCACTACGCCGCGAGCCTCGCGGGCGTCGCGCCCCACCTCGCGCCGTTCGCCCCGGAGATCGCCGCCATCCTGCTCACCGACGGCGCGCTCGATCGCGATGTGCTCTCGGCCGAGACCGCCCTCGAGGTGAAGGGGCTGCTCGGCACCCACGACCGCATCCGCGACGGCGCGCTGTCGCTCGAGCTCGCCGAGCTGCTCGTGAGGCTCCGCCACTTCGAGGTCGTCACGGCCGCGCGATTCCGTGTATTCCGCACGCGTCGCACCGAGCTGCTCGCCAAGGAGCGCGAGCGCATGCGCCTCTCCGAGCTCGTGCCGAAGGTGCTCTCGTCGTTCGTGAGAAACCGGCTCATCAGCGAGGTGTACCTGCCGCTCATCGGGGCGAACCTCGCCAAGCAGATCGGCGCGCTCGGGGCGCAGAAGCGCACCGACCGCATGGGGCTGCTCTTCCTCGTGTCGCCGCCGGGCTACGGCAAGACCACGCTCATGGAGTACGTGGCGAGCGTGCTCGGGCTCGTGTTCGTGAAGGTGAACGGCCCCGCCCTCGGCCACGACGTCACGTCCCTCGACCCCGCCGAGTGCCAGAGCCTCACGGCGCGGCAGGAGGTCGAGCGCATCAACCTCGGCTTCGAGATGGGCAACAACGTCATGCTCTACGTCGACGACGTGCAGCACACCTCGCCCGTGTTCCTCGAGAAGTTCATCTCGCTGTGCGACGCGCAGCGCAAGGTGGAGGGCGTGTTCCGCGGCAAGAGCCGCACCTACGACTTCCGCGGCAAGCGCTTCTGCGTGGTGATGGCCGCGAACCCGTACACCGAGAGCGGCGGGCGCTTCCGCATCCCCGACATGCTCGCGAACCGCGCCGACACCTACAACCTCGGCGACGTGCTCGGCGGCGCCGGGATGGAGGAGCTCTTCAAGCTGAGCTACCTCGAGAACGCGCTCACCTCGCACCCTGTGCTCGCGCCCCTCTCCGGCCGCGATCCGGCCGACCTGTACAAGCTCGTGCGCATGGCGAAGGGCGAGGACGTGGCGGCGTCGGAGCTCTCGCACGGGTACTCGGGGGCCGAGCTCGCCGACATCCTCGCCATGCTGCGGCTGCTCTCCCGCGTGCAGGACGTGCTGCTCCGCGTGAACCAGACGTACATCTCGGCCGCCTCGCAGGAGGACGCGTACCGCACCGAGCCGCCCTTCAAGCTCCAGGGCAGCTACCGCAACATGAACAAGATCGCCCAGAAGCTCGCGCCGGTCATGACCGTGGACGAGCTCGAGCGCGCGGTCGACGAGCACTACGCGGCGGAGTCGCAGACCCTGACCACGGGCGCCGAGCAGAACCTGCTGAAGCTCGCCGAGCTCCGCGGGCGCATGACCCCGGAGCAGCGCGCGCGGTGGGTGCAGATCAAGGAGGGCTTCGCGCGCACCACGCGCGGGGGCAAAGAGGGCGACGACCCGGTGGCCCGCGTGGTGGGCTCGGTGGGCGGCGTGGAGGAGCAGCTCCTCGCGCTGAACAAGGCGGTGCTCGTGGCCGCGGATCGCGGGTACGCGGAGCAGGCCCGCGAGCAGCGCGAGCGCCTCGAGAAGGGCGCGCGCGACGCGTCGCTGGCCGACGCCCTCACGCGGCTCGGCGAGTCCCTCGGGAAGCTCTCGAAGCAGGACGTGCGGGTCACTCTGGAGAACCCGCACCCGCAGGTGGTCGAGCTCGAGGCCATCGTGCAGCTCGGGCAGGCCATGGCGAGCGCCGTCGCGCGGGTGTCCGGGCCCGAGTCGGGCGCGTCGCAGGCCATCGTCGCGAAGCTCGCCGAGCTCGAGGCGATGCTCCAGCGGAGGAGCGTCATCGACCGGCGGCCGGTGGAGGTCGACCTCCGCAAGCAAGACACCACGAACCTCACGTGCGACTCGTCGGGCATCGTGCGCGGCGTGTTCGTGGGCACCTACGCGAAGCCGCCCGCGCTGCGCACCGAGGTGGCGCTGCAGCTCCTCTTCCCCGGCAACCACACGGCCGCGGCGACGGGCCTCGTGGCCTTCGTGCAAGACGAAGACGGCGACCGGCCCGCGGGCTACGGCGTGGCCTTCACCGAGGTGGGCCCCGAAGGGCGCGCGCTGATTGCCCAATACGCGCGCGCCCGCCAGCCCGTGCTCTACGAGGTGTAGATACACGGGCGGAAGGGGCGGGAGTCAGGGCCCTTCGTCTTCGTCGTCTCCAAAGAACGCGGATGTCGGCCTCGTCGAAGGGCTCTCCCCCCGTGGGAGAGGGGCACGAGCCGGTCGCGATGCTCGCGAGCGGGGTGAGGGCTCGAGGGGGCTCCAGGGGCTCGCGCGAAACGGGCGAGCGGGGTGAGGGCAAGCCGAGCTCAGGCCAGCGCGCTACTCCCGGATCTCGGGCTCCACGAGCATCTGCAGCAGGATGAGCGACTGCTGCCAGCCCATCACGCACTGCTCGGTGGGGATCACCGCCGGGATGCCCTCTTGCACGATGGAGAGCTCGGTGCCGCACGACACCTTCGCGAGCGTGACGGTGGTCTTCATGGTGCCGGGCAAGTTGGGATCGTCGAAGACGTCGGTGTAGACGATGCGCTCGCTCGGCTGAAGCTCGAGGTACTCGCCGCCGAAGGAGTGGCCGTTCCCCGTGGTGAGGTTCGTGAATGACATCTTGAACGTGCCGCCCACCGTCGCCTCGAGGTGGTGCACCGTGCACGTGAAGCCGTTCGGCGGGAGCCATTTCGCGAGCGCGGCGGCGCTCAAGAAGGCCCGGTAGACCCGCTCCGGGGGCGCCGAGAACACGCGGTGAAAACGAACGGTGCCAGTCGTCATGGGGAGTCCTTCAGGGGCACGAGGTGGAAGTTCGAGGCACGAGGGGAGGTCGAGGAGGTGTGTCGGCGCGCCGCTCAGCGAAAGCCGCGGGCAGGAAAGTCGGGCGCGCGCTGCAGCCAGTTCGTGTTGGGGTAGTCCGCGCCTCCGCCCACGAGGTGGAGGGTGTACGCGTGGCGCGACTGCTCCGACACGTTCGCGTGGCTCATGTGCGGCAGCCGGCCGTCGAGCAGGATCACCGCGCCCTTCTTCACCTCGAGCGGCACGAGGTCCTCCTCGCGCCACTCCGGGCCTTCGCTCGCGGGGAGCGCCTCGAAGCTCGTGGTTCGATCGGTGTGGCGGACGAACCGCGCGCGGAGGCCCCCCAGGTGCCCTCCCGGGAGGGCCCACAGGCACCCGTTGCCGAGGTGGGCGTCCTCGAGGGCGAACCACAGACCGAGCATCGACTCGGGCTCGGTGTGGAGGAACGTGGAGTCTTGGTGGCAGCGCACCTCACCGCCGATGCGGGGCTGCTTGAAGATGACCATCGACTGCACGAGCCGCGGGTCATCGAGGCCCACGTCGAACACCAGGCGCTCGAGCTCGGGGGTGCGCGAGAAGCGGTCGAACACCGGATCGAGATCGTGCAGCGCGTGCCCGATCTTGTTGATGGAGCGCTCCTTCGGCTGCCGGAGCTGCCCGCGCGCGTCGAACGCGCCCTCCTCGAAGAAGAAGTGGATCTTGTCGCTGGAGTCGAGGAAGTAGTCGTCGGTCGTGCGGGTTTGGTCGTCGGTGGTGAAGATCGAGCGGTGCGTCTCGGGGTCGAAGCCCGAGACGAGCTCGAGTGCGCGGGCGCGCAGGGCGTCGCACTTCGCGCCGGGCACGAAGCCCTCCAGGACGAGGTACCCGTCGCGCGCGAAGCGCTCCCGCTGCGCGGCGGTGAGCACGGGCGAGGCGAGGTGAGGCGGCTTGGACGGCACAGCGCACCCCTAGCATGGGGACGGGGCTCCTCACGAGGGTACCGTCGTCCGAAGACCACAGGGCGGCGCCAGCGGAGGGCGCGGCCCTGAGGGGCTATCGTCCATGCGATGGCTTACGCCACGAGCTTCCGCAGCGAGCAGTAGAGCGCGTCGTAGAGCAGGCGCGACTCCGCCACGATGACGTGGTCGTCCGAGCGGACCTCGGGGAACGCGACCGAGATGAGTCGGAGCCCCGCGGCCTCGGGCTCCATGGGGCGCTCGCGCGAGGGACGATCCGCGTCACGCACGATCCGGGCGAATCGCAGGAGCGTCGGGTCGTCGGGGAGCCGCTCCTCCACGAGCGTCTCGAAGGGAATGCGCCCGCGGTCGTCGACGGGTGGATACCGAGCGTCCTTCACGTGAAAACCAAGAGCGCCCTCCTCGCGCTCGAGGCGCAGCACGTCGTCTTCGCCCGTGAAGACCAGCTTCGCTTCGGGGTCGAGGAAGCGGCGAATGAGCCAGCAGGTCGCCGCCCGGGCGATGCGTATGCGCTTCTTGGTGGCCCAGAGCATACGTGTTTAGACCTCGATACGAAAGGCTGCCAACACAGCCATGCCCACGCAGAGAAAGATGGAGACGGCGCGCACGCGTCGTGGCGACAGCGAGCGCTTCAGCCCGAGACCCAGGGTGAGTCCGACAACAATCTTAGTGAGCATGGCCGCGCTGGCTGCGAGCCAGACGAGCCCGGGGTGACCGAGCTTGGCGGCGAGCGAGGCGGTGGTGATCTGGCCAATGTCGCCCCACTCCGTGAAGAAGAGCCCACTGAACGCGAGCGCGGCGGAGCGCGGGCGGTCGTCGCGTGGGCGGCTCTCCGGGTGGCGTCGGGCGTCCTCTCTGGGACATCGCGCCAGAGGCGAAAGGCCAGCACGAGAAACGTGACGGCGCTGACCAGCGAGACGACGAGCGGCGGGAGGTGGCCTATCAGGCCGCCGAGCGCGACGGCCGCGAGCATCTTCAGGGCGACCGCGACGCTGGCGCCCACGAGGAGCGGCGGGAGCCGGTGCCGAGGCGCGAGCGAGCCCATCGTGAAGAGCGTCTTGTCGCCGAGCACCTCGGCGAGGAGCACGGTGGTGTACGCCGTCCCGAGGACGAGGCCGCTGGCGATCACTTCCGCCCTCTACCGGGGGGCGGAGGTGTGTGGGGGGCGCGACGGAGGCCGAGCTCCCACGGGGCTCGAGGAGGGCGCGAGCGTCACGGCCGTGGTGGGGGAGCTCGCGCCGCAGGTAGCCTCGACGGCGGCGAGCCTCGCCTTGAGCGCCTCGAGCTCTTTGGCCTGCGCCTGGTAGGCCGCGGCGGTGGCCGACACGAAGCTGTAGAGGTTGACGCGCTGGCTCTCGTGGTCAACGAAGGACGCGCCGGGCACGTCCTCGATGATGATGCCGACCGTGGGGGTGACGCCGTCGCCCTGCGACTTGTAACGGTAGCGAACGAGTGGGAGATCGCGGATCTCGCGGGCGGCCTCGGAGACCTCGGCGGGGGTGAGGTATTCGATGTGCTTCTTGACCTTCGCGGTGGAGGAAGGACAGCCCTTGAAGGAGCGCCGCTCGCGACAGAGCAAGTGCTCCGGAACGAGCTGGCAGGGCGGAGCGCCGGGCGCTCCCTCCACGACGGCCGGTGAATCGAGGCACGACGCGTCACCTGCGCGGCAGGGTGTGCCCTCGTCGATTCCCAACTCTTTGCACGTCTTCTCAATGTTGGGTACTGTTACGGGGACCTTCGGACTACAGTGCACCGGCCCGGTCCAGTTCGCGCACTCCGCGACGTACTGATGGGTCGCCGGGCCCGCGTCCGACCCGGTTGGAGTGGAGGCGCACGCGACGCTTGCCCCAATAGCAGAAGCAAGCACGCCGATTAAGAGCACACGCGCAAATTGCTCGCCGACTTCGTTCCTCACGGGCCTCAACTGGCTCGCCGACCTGGTGTCGCCACCTCGCTCGCTCGAGTCCCCGTTCACAAGACAGTTAGCGCGCGAAGGAAGTGCCATAGATCAGCCGGCGATCGCCGACGGAGCGTGATGCTCCGTCCCCTGCCCGAAGCAGGTAGCACGAGAATCCTCGAAGTCCATGAGGGCCTCGCAGAAAAAAAGGTGCTCGTCGCGGCGCGCTCGGAGGGGCCCCACTCCGCACGAGTGGAGCGCGTCGCGGTAGAGGCTCTCTTCGTTGCGGCCCCGTGGACCACCCGGTCGGCGCGCGCCTCCTCAGCGCGCGAGGCGGGCCTGGCGCTCCCACTCCGCCGGGAGGCCGATATCGAGGAACACCGGGAACCCGTGGTGCGGATAGGCCGCTACGATCTTCGCTTTGGCGCGCTCGAGCCCCGCTTCCGGAATAGGCAACGTGGGCCGCTCTTCGGCGACGAGCGCGATGACCTTCTCGAGGTAGACACGCTCGGCCGTGAGCAACTCGGGGCCGCCGCTCTTGCCGCGGCCTGGGTGCACGAAGGTCGGGGCGAGGCGCTCGAGCTCGGCGAGGCGCGCGAGCCACGCGTCGGTCTTGCCTATCTCGAGCCACGAGTGCACGCCGTTGCCCACGAGATCGCCGACGAACAGGTGCCGCGCCGGCCGCGCGGGATCTCGCCACTCCAGGGCGACGTGCGCCTCGCTGCACCCTGCACCCATCACGTGGAGCTTCAGCGTGAGGCCCCCCGCGGTCAGCTCCGTGGTTGCCTCGCCGAACACCTCCGGCGCGGGCAGCTCCTTCGGGTAGTCGGGCGCGTAGCGATCGTAGAAAGCGCGGAGGCGTTTGTCGTGCACGCTCGGCAAGAGGTCCTTCACCTGCTTGGAGGTCACGACCCGCACGCCGTGGTGCTGGAAGGTCGCGGTGCCGTTGAACTTGTCGGGGTTCGCGTGGAGGACGACGGCGAGCGCGAACTTCTTGCCTGTCTGCCGCTCCGCCGTCGCGATCATGCGCTCGGCTTCGGAGGGCAAAAACTGCGTGTCGACGGCCACGAGCCCGGTGGGCCCTTCTATCCAATACGACGATGTGGAGAAGCCCCAGGGGATCGACGTGAACTCGGTGACGGGCGCCCGGGCGCGGGCCGGCGCGGCCGCGGGTGGGCCTCCGCAGGCAAAGAGCGCGCACGCGAGGAGCGGGACCGCGGCGAGCGCGGCCCGCCGCGAAGCGCGAGGGGGTGCGGGGCGGCCAGAGCGCGAGGGGCGCGAGGGGCGCGAGGGGCGAGCCGGCATCACCTACTTCTTGTAGAACACCCGCGTCTGCCGCGCGGGGATGGCCACGGAGGGGCCGCTCGCGGCCACGCCGGTGACGAGCTCCTCGAGCGGGCCGCCCGGCAGGCCCGAGATGGTCTTCTCGGAGTCGCCGCGGTTCACGGCGACATACACCGTGTCGCCCGTGGTGGTGCGCGAGTAGACCCAGGTGTCGGCGTCGGCCGAGATGGTGGCGCGCACGCCGCGCCGCGTGGCCGGGTGCTTCGCGCGAATGTCGAGGAGCTTCTTCACGCGGTCGCGGAGGAAGGTCTGGTTCGCGTCGAGGCCTGTCCACTGCATGAACCGGCGGTTGTCGGGATCGCCCGCGCCCGGCAGGCCGATCTCGTCGCCGTAGTAGATGAGCGGCGCGCCGCGGTTCGTGAAGAGCACCGCGTACGCGTTCGCCAGGCGCTCGAAGGCCTCGCGCTCTTGGGGAATGGTGGGCTGGCTCGACCACGAGCGGTCTTTGCCGTCGGCGCCCTGGTCGTCGCCCCAGAGGCGGCTGTTGGCCGCCAGGTGGATCACGCGGGGGAGATCGTGATTGCCAATGAAGGTGCTCATGATGGCGTTGCCGCCATAGAAGAAGTCGTTGCCGTTCATGAACGCCGCGAGATCGTTCATGCCCTGGTATTTGCGCATGATCACCGCCTCGACGAGGTTCTTGCGCAGCGGGAAGTCGAACTGGCCGTCGAGCTTGGTGGCCGGGTCGACGTAGGCCTTCAGCACGTCGCGGTTGCCGAAGTCGTAGGTCTCTCCCACCATGTAGAAGCGCTGCGGGGGCGTCTGCTTCGAGGTGATCTCGGCCTTGATTTGCTGGCGAAGCTGGGTGAGCCAGGAGAGATCGACGTGCTTGATGGCGTCGGCGCGGAAGCCGTCGATGCCGAGCTGCTTGGCCCACTCCACCGCGTTCGACACCGAGTAGTTGCGCGCCTCGGCGTTCGTGTAGTTCCAGTGGGGCAGGTAGTCGGTGAACCAGCAGCGCTCGCGGTCGGGCATGGCGTCCCACGAGCAGCCCTGCCCGCAGAGGCAGTTGCCGCCGCGGCCGTTGTCGTTCGGCCAGAACCACTGCGGGCGCTGCTGGAAGATGCCGCTGTCGCTGTGCACGTGGACCATCGCGTAGTCGAAGAGGACCTTGAGGCCCTTCGCGTGCGCGGCGGTGACCAGGTCCTTCAGCTCCGCCATGGTGCCGAAGCAGCTCTCCTGCGAGAGGTTTCCGGGGTTCGTGGGGTCGTCGATCTGCGGCCAGTAGCCGTGGTAGCCCGAGTATTGGTGGGTGTCGCCGCCCACGCCGCGCCCCACCTTGCTGGTGTTGTTCAGCGGTACGGTGAGCCACAGGGTGTTGACGCCGAGATCGTTGAAGTAATTCGCGTCGATCTTCTGCTTGATGCCCGCCCAGTCGCCGCCCTGGTAGTTGGCGATAGGCCCGCTCGTGCCCGCGACGTTGCAGTTGTTGGCGCTGTTGCCGTCGAAGAAGCGGTCGACGAAGGCGAAGTAGATGACCGAGTCGCGCCAGTCGAACACCCCAGGCGCCACCGCGCCGGGCTCGGCGCAGGTGAACGGCTCACAGGTCTTCCCGGCGAACGCGTTGTTCGTGTCGTTGCCGACCATGACGGTGGGCTGCGCGGGATCGTGCAGCCACGTGGAGCCGTTGATGAAGAACTTGTATTGTACAGGCTTACCGAAGGGGACGCTCGTGGTGGCCTCCCACACGGCGCCGTTCTTCGTCATGGCGACGCCCGCGCTCCAGGTGTCGGGGCCGCCGAAGTCGCCGCGCAGCTCCACCGAGGTCTCGCTACCCGCGGGGTAGGTGAAGGTGTGCGAGCAGGCCTTGAAGTCCTCCGGGCACACCGGGGGGCCGCCCGTGTTGCCGCCGGAGCCGTAGCCGTCCCCCGGGCCGACGTTCGGCGGCGGGTTGAAGATGCCCGCGTCGGGCGGCGCGCCGAAATCCTTGTTCTGGGCCGACTCACCGCTGCACGCGGCGAGCGAGGCGGAGAAGGCGTAGGCGGCGGTGAGGGGGAGCGCGGCGGCGGCGAAGCGGCGAAAAAGCATGGGGCTCGGAGGAGATGCGGGGGGGCGAGAGGTGGCGGGGAGCGAAGGATCGCCTGGAGCATGAACCGCCCCGGGCGAATGTCAACTCAGGACAGAGTGACGTCGCCCCGGCGGGGGCTCGGCGGGCTCACGGGCAGCTCGGCTCGACGTTGGAGAGCGCGAGCGCGGAGTACGCGGGGAGCTCGAGGGTGCCGGCGCCGGCCAGCGTGCGCTTCTCGCCGGTGAGCAGATCGCGGTAGGCGCCCGGGGGGATCTTCGCCACGGCGAGATCGAGCGGGCCGAGCGGCTCGCGCGAGAGCACCACGACCACGCGCTGGTCGCCCGGGAGCTCCCGCGCGAAGACGAGCCGCTCGGCGTCGGCGTAGAGGCTCACGTAGGTGCCTCGGCGGAGCGGCTCGGAGCACGCGCGCGCCCGCGCGAGGGCGCCCACGTAGTCGCGCAGGGCTCGCTGCTCGGCCGTGAGCGAGGCCTCGGCCGGGAGCACGCGGCGGCAGTCGGGGTCGGACTTGCCCGCGAGCGCGACCTCGTCGCCGTAGTACACGACCGGCACGCCGGGGAGCGAGAACACGGCCGAGAAGCCGAGGCGCTGCTTTTGCAGCACGGTCGCGTCGGTGGTGTCTCTCGCGGGCTCCCAGGTGTCGCCGCTCGTCGTGCCCGCGCTGACCGAGGCGAAGCGCGAGACGTCGTGGTTGCCGAGCATGACGCCCATCACGGCGCCCGCGCCGCCCCAGGCCTTCTCGCTCTCGCGCATCGAGGCGTCGATCGCAGCGAGGCCCGCGCCTCGCGCGTCGGTCGGCACGCCCGCGCGCTTCTCGGCGATGGCCTCGCGGAGCGTCCACATGAGGGGGAAGTGGAACGTGCCGTCGAGCCCGAAGGGGCCGAGATCGCGGCGGAGCAGGTTGTAGGCGCCCGGGCCGGTGAAGTTCTCCCCAAGCACGAGGAGGGGGTTTCCCGGGTGGGCGAAGCGCCGGCGGGCCAGGTTCGCGATGCGCCGCGTGGCCGCGCGCGGGGTCATGGGCACCGCGTCGATGCGGAAGCCGTCGGCCTCGAAGCGGTCGAGCCACCACACGGTGTCGTCGGCCGCGGTGCGGGCGAGCTCGGCGTTCGCCCAGTCGAGATCGGGGAGATAAGGCGCGAACCAGCAGCTGTCGATGTGCGTGGCCCAGTCGCAGTCGCGCACGCCGCACACGCAGGAGGCGTCGCCGTCGACGAAGTCCCGCCGCTTGGCGTACGGGTGGGCCTCGTGGACGTGGTTCGGCACCACGTCGAACAGCACACGAACGCCGCGCCCGTGGGCCTCGCGGAGGAGGGTGTCGAGGGCCTCTTCGCCGCCAATTCGGGGGTCGACCTCGCGCGGCGCGATAGGCCAATAGCCGTGGTAGCTGGAGTACGAGCGGCCGTCGCTGCCGGGGTATTTCCCCTCGGGGTTGGTGTACACGGGCGAGAGCCAGAGGGCGTTCACCCCGAGCCGCTCGAAGAAGCCGTCGCGCAGCGCCTGGGTGACGCCGCCGAGCGTGCCGCCCGCGCGATCGGCGGGGGTCGCCGGCGGCGCGAGCGGGCCCTCGGGGCCGCGGAAGCGGTCGAGCACGACCTGGTACATCACGGTGTCGCGCGTGTCGTACGGCCGCGCCTCGACCCACGCGGTGGCGCGGGCGCGCTCCGCGGGGGTGCCGTCGGCGGCGGTCGCGGCGAGGGTGAACAGCGCCTTGCCGCGCGGGAGGCCGCGCAGCGGGAAGCGCACCTGGCCTGTCGCCGCATCGCCCTCGCCCCGGACGGTGGCGCCGTCGCGCGTGGTGGCGACGAGGCTGCCGGGGTCGAGCCGGGCCGGCTCTCCGCCCGCGTGCCTGGCGAGGAAGGTGGCGCGGATCTCGCCGTCGCCGCGGGGATCGACCGAGACGGCGTCGACGCGCAGGGCGGGTTGTGTGCAGTCTGCAACCTCCACGAGGGTGACCTCGCGGCCCTCGGCGAACGCGGTGGTGGGCACGGTGCGGTCGGTGAGGGGGACGCCGTCTTCGTAGATGAGGTAGCGCTGCTCGCCCGGGGGCAGCGTGAGCGTGAGGGCTCGCCACCCGTCGCCCACCTCCTCGGGCGCGACGCCGGGTCGCTGCCACCCGTTGAAATCGCCTGCGATTTCGACGCGCGCGCCGCGGCTGGCGGGGCGGTGCCAGATCGTGGTCTCGCAGGAGCGCTCCTCGGGCACTGAGGGGCTGGCCGCGCAGCTCGTCAGGCCGACGAGGCCGACGAGGCCGACGAGGCCGACGACGAGAGAGCGACACGCGGCGCGCACCCCGAACACATGGGCCGCGCCGCGGCGTCCGTCAATGTGTACGTCCGGGCCCTGCGTGCTTCACGCGCGGCGGTCGCTTGCGCCAGGGCGAGGCGGTCACCGGGTGAGGCTTGCCCCCTCGGCGCCGCCTTCCGGGCGAGGCGCGCTGAAGAGCGGTCGCCAGATGGGGGGCAGGCCGGCCGCCCGGCGGCGCGCGTCCTCCCGCGCGGGCAGGCGGATCGCCGTGGCGAAGGCGGTGCTCGCGAGCGCCAGCCCGGCGAAGACGTCGAGGAGGTAGTGCCAGCGCAGGAACATGGTCGCGAGGATGATGTTCACCGTGACGAACGCCATGACGGGCCAGGTGTAGCGGAAGGGGAGCTTGTCGCGGTGTCGGTACGCAAAGAGCGTGAAGAACGACGGCACCGCCGTGTGCAGGCTGGGGAAGATGTCGGTGCGTTGCGCCCCGTCGAACGACGCCACGGTCTTCTCCACGAGCGGCCAGAAGACGTGGCCCACGAGCGGGTGGTGGAACCTCGTCGCGAGCAGTCGGTAAGGGCCGAACCCCGGGACGAGCGTGTACACGAGCTGCCCCACGCAGAACACGGTGAAGATGCCCCACGCGAACTCGCGCAAGACGTGCATGCGCCGCTCGAACAGCGCCATCGGGAGCACGTGCACGAGGAGAATACCGAAATAGAGATAGTAGAAAAACGAGAACCACTCGGTGGTCTGGGGGGTCACGAAGCGGTCCCACGACTCGGCGGGCTCGAAGTGAAAGAGCGCTTTGTCGAGGGCGTAGATCTGGGCGTCCCACGAGGTGGCCCGCGCGCTCGGGAGGATGTAGTGGAGCTGCGAGAAGGTGACGACGATGGCGCCGGGCAGCGCGAGCCGGTACGCGGCGTTCGCCACGAGGGGCGGCGTGCTCGGGGCGCGCGCGAGCACGAGCAGCGCGACGAACCCGAGATCGTCGAGCACGAGCCACCGGGCCGCCTGGGCTTGGCGCTCGCCGCCCCCGAACGCGACGAGCACCGTCAAAATGAACAAGTAGCCCGCCACGAGCCAGTCTTGCGTGGCGAGCCGGGCGAGCAGGCCGGGCTCCGTCGGCGAGGGCGCAGGCTCGGGTGCGCCGGGGCCGCGCGAGCCGCGAGCCGCCAACCGCATGAGCAGGTAGAGGGAGATGATGGCCGCGATGGCCAATGCGCGGAAGGAGGAAGGTGTCACGTGCTCGTCTTTGGTGCGGCGCGACCGCGGTCGGCCCGGCGCACGAATGACCCCCCGTTGGGTAAGTGCACGCGGGGAGTCAAAAGGGGTCACGGCCCGATTTCCTTTCTTTTCCCTTGTCCTCCGCGCCGGGCGCGTCGGCGACACGACGAAGCCCGCGGGGGCTCTCGCCGCCCGCGGGCTCGCCGTCTCTGGATGCGGGGCTCGCCGTTCAGTACGGCTTCACCCCCACCGCGACGCCGGCAGCGGCCGCCGGGATCGTCCTCGCGCCGCGGGGGCTCGCGGGGAGGCCCGCCCCACCCGCGCCGAACTTGGTGGTGCTCTGGGTGAGGATGGGCGCGAGCCCGGCGTGGGCGATCGCGACCGACGAGCACCGAGCCGTCGTTCGCGCCGGGCGTGCCCTGGGTGGGGTCGCTGCCGAAGGTCCCGCGGCCGCCCGCGCCGCCGTTGCCGGCCTGGAGGAGCATGCCGTCGAAGCGCACGGGGCTCCGCACGAGCGCCGCCGCGAGGCTGGCGCCGCCGCCCTTGCCGGCGGTGCCCGCGAGGCCCGGGCACCCGCCGCTGCCGCCGCCCGCGCCCGACTCGCCGTACGTGCGGCCCGTGGCGAACATGCCCACGGGAGGTGCCTTGCCCGCGCCGCCAACGCCGCCGCGCCCCACGTCGCCGTTCGTGCCGGCGGTGCCGTCGGCGGGCGCGTAGCCCTCGTCGGTGAGGGCGCCGTCGGCGCCTGACACGCCCGCGGTGCCCGCCGCGCCCGTGCCGAGGACGGGGCCTGGCAGCGAGGGGAGGTTCTGGGGCAGCGCCGACCACATGTCGCCGAGCGCGCTCCTGGACCAGATGCCGCTGCTGCCGCCCTTGCCGCCGCCGGTGCGGGCGAACGCCGCGCCGTCGGGCAGGTTGCAGACGCCGTCCTTCCCGAAGCCGCCGGCCAGGTCGCTCGTCACGCCGGCGGGGGCAGTCGCCGGCATCTGCCCGATCTCGGGCCCGTAGCCGAGCACGTGCGCCAGCTGGGCGCCCTCCACGCCGTCGTCGCCCTTCATGCCGTCGCCGGCGCGGATCGAGCCCTTCGCGAAGGTGAGGGCGTTCGAGTCGATGGCGAGGAGGCCGACCGAGGAGCCGGAGGGGACCGTCGCGCTGGGGGCGACCACGTCGAGGTTGTCGAGACGTGTGGCCGTGGTGATGTTGGCCGCGCGGATGGCGGGGGTCGTGGGGCTCTGGAGGGTGCTGCGCTTGTCGGTGAGCTTCCAGGTCGGCGTGGAGCAGTCGAGGCCGCCGACGATCGAGACGCCGTTGGCGAGCTCGAGCGACTCGGCGTAGGTGCCCTCGCACACGAAGACGCGCCCCTTCTTGGTCGCGACGGCCTGGTCGATCCCCTCGGCGATGGTGGCGAGGGGCGCGCTGCGCGAGCCCGGGTTGCCGGCCGCGCCGCTCGGGGCGACGAACACGCCAAACTGCTCGGTGACCTCCTCCGCCTTCGGGGGCGGCGCGGACGGCTCGCTGGGCTTGCCGGCGTCGCCGGGGGCGACGTTGCCCGGGGCGGGCGAGGCTGCGCCGCCGTCCGCGGCCCCGAGCGCCGGGGGAGCCTCCGGCGCCGACGAGCACGCGAGGGAAGAGAACGAACCGAGCACGAGCGCAACGAGGACCAGACGACGCATGACAACCTCCAACAGTCGGGGTGACCCGGCGCCCTCGTCCCCGAATCGTCGTGGGACCGAGCTGCCGTGCCCTTGTGTCGACAGGGATGGGCAGCGCGTTGCGTGCCGAGCGAAAAAAATGTCACCCGGAATCGGGCCGCCGCCGTCTAGGTGATCAAGACGGAGAGCGCGAGCGGTACTTCGGGGTGGTATCGTTTGGTTCGTGTGATCTGGCCTGTCCGTGAGAAAGAAAAAGACATTATGTCGCAGAAGACGTCAGGAAAACGTGGGGCTCGGGGGCGGACTCTCCTCTTGGCGGCGGTGGCGCTCGGCAGCGGGGCGGTGGTGGGCGTGGCCGGGTGCTCGAGCGATCCCGATCCGGGCGCGGCGGACGCCGGCGCGGCCGATGCGGCCGCCGATAACCTGGTGATTGGCCTGCCCGTGCAGGATGCGGGCCCCCCAGCGCGGGACGCGGGCCCTGACACGCGGGACGGGCTGCCCGCGTTCGACGCCGGGATCGACGCGAGCGAGGCGGGCTCGGTGGACGCCGGCGTCTCGGTCGACTCGGGGGGCGACTGACGTGCAGGAGCTCTTCGAGCTCGAGTGGATGGGGGGCGCGGCGGAGCACCATTTCCGCCGCGCGCGCCCGGGCATCGAGGAGCTGCCGTGGGGCACGCTCGACACTTCGGACTACCCGCCCGAGATCGTCGACGCCGCGCGCGCGAGCTGGACCGAGTCGGCCTACACCGAGTACCGCGCGGTCGCCGCGTTCGCCGCCGTGCTGCGCGCGATGTGCGAGGCCAAGGTGCCGCTCGACGTCGTCGGCATGGCGAGCTCGTTCGTCGCCGACGAGGTCGTGCACGTGGAGCTCGCGAGCCGCGTCGCGGCGGAGCTCGGCGGCGGCGTGGCGCGGCCGGTCGACTTCGAGCAGCTCTGCGCCTACCCCTCGCCGGAGCTCACGCCCTTTCAGCGCGCGAACGAGCTCGTGCTCCGGGTCTCCTGCGTCGCCGAGGCGTTCAGCGGAAAGATGGCCGTGAGCTCGCTCCGCGCGACCGCGCACCCGCTCACGCGCGCCGTGTACGAGCGCATCGTCGCGGACGAGTCGCTCCACTACCGCCTCGGTGGCGTGTACTTCGACTGGGCCGAGGCAGAGCTCGACGACGCCGAGCGCGCGCGCCTCGCCGTGGTCGCTCAGCAGGCGCTCCAAGGCCTCGGGGTGGTCCGCCGAAGGCGCCCCGCGGCGACGCCCGACCCGCACCAAGCGGCCCGGCGGCGCGCGACGCCCGAGCAGATCGCGACGCTCGGGTGGGTCCCCGCGAGCTCGTTCGCGCCCGACGTCGCCGCGGCGGTGCGCGACGGCATCGCGGCCCCGCTCGCCGCGCGCGGCATCGTGATCCCCGAGGAGTTCCTCGCGTCGCTGCTCGCGTAGCTCGGCGCGCGTCGCGCGTCGCGCGTCGGCGTGGACGTGGGGGCGCCGATGGACGACCCTGAGGC
>DAORJJ010000012.1:0-30938 GCA_035439005.1 Polyangiaceae bacterium
CTCGGCGGGCGGCGGCTCGGCCGGCGGCGGCGTGGTGGGGGCCGGGGCCGTGGTGGTCGGAGCCGGCGCGGGCTCCTCGCTCTGCGCGCGCGCCGAGCTCACCGAGAAGACCCCCGCGCCCACGATGGCCACACCCAACACGAACGCCAACGACCCTGCTGCTCTCTTCATCGCTTCCCGCTTCCCTTGTTGCCCTGGCGCGCTCGTCGCCGGCGGCCCGCAACGTGCAAACTTCGTGCTAGATCTGGCGCGTGCTGTAACTTGCTGAAAAGACTCGACTATCTGAAGTCGCTGCTCATCGAGCTCGCGGGCCCAGTCAGTTCGCTAACGACCGACCGTGCGCGCGCGATGCTTCTAGCCCCGCGCCTGGGGCGCCGCAAGAGACAACCGCGCCACCTGAGCGCCCGCTCCGTGCTATCGCTGAGGGTCTCGTGGAAGGCCGCCGACCCGTCCCCGCGCTCCCGCGTGCGCCGCGCGCGCGCTCTGGCGGGGGAGCCGAGGTGCGGTGGCCGGGCGCGGTGTCCCCGAGGTCGCGGGCGCTCGCCGCGCTCGCCGCGCTCGCCGCGCTCGTCGGGGCGGGACCGGCCGAGGCCGCCGGGCCGCTCGGGCCGCAGGGCGCGCCGCTCGACACGAGCCGCTACACGGTCGACCTCTTCCAGGGGCCCCTCGCCGCCTCCAACCGCGTGACGGGCCTCGCCGGCGCGGTCGCGCCGCTGGCCGAGGGCATCGACATGCACGCGTTCAACGCGGCCTCGCCCGCCGTGCGCACCGCCTCGTCGCACTCGGTGACCGAGTTTGACATCAGCGCGGGGCTCACGCTCCCCGGCGCGCTCCGCAACCTCGACTACGACAACAACGGCAAGCGCGGCTTCGCCTACGAGAACTTCTTCTTCGTGACGATGGCGGGGCAGGTCCAGCAAGGGCCGTTCGGGCTCGGCGCCACGGTCGACGTGCAGCAGTACGATCTCGGCGCGACCACCGGCGCGGAGGGCGTGTCCAGCGTGGCCTTTCGCCTCGTGCAGGCGCGGCTCCTCGCGGCCACGGCCGTCGGCGACGAGCTGACGATCGGCGGAGGCCTCCGCGGCGTGCTCTTCACGCTCCGCGACGCGGCGCTCTCGGGCATCGGCTTCTCGAGCATCACCGACCTGCGCGGCGTGCTCACGATGGCCGGCGTCGGTCCCGAGGTCGGCGCGCTGTGGGCCCCGCTCCGCCTCCCGATCCGCATGGGCCTGTCGCTGCGCGCGCCGGTCGCGGGGCAGCTCATCCCGGGAGACACGACGGTGATCGACGCCGCCGGCGATCGTCGCCTCGGCAAGCTCTACCTCCCCGATCGCGTCGAGGTGCCCTGGCAGATCGAGTGGGGCGTCGCCGTGCAGCTTGGGCCGCGCCCGTTCAACGTGAAGTGGCTCGACTCCACGGCCGTGCAGCACGAGGTGGTCGAGTCGTACCGAAAGACCCCGGACGAGCAGCGCTCCACGGTCGTCTCGCGCATGGGCCGGCGCACCTACGAGAAGCTCCCTCGCGAGAAGCTGCTGCTCTCGATCTCGTTCACCGCGACGGGGCCGGTCGCGAGCGCGGTCGGGCTCGAGTCGTTCCTGGCCGGGCAGGTCGATCGCTCCGGCGAGCGCGTCTCGCTCACCCCGCGCGTGGGCGTCGAGACCGAGGCGTGGCCGAACCGCATGATCTTCCGGGCGGGCACCTACTCGGAGCCCACGCGCTTCCGCGGAGGGGCGCGCCGGCTCCACGGCACCGTCGGCATGGACCTGAAGACCTTCGCCTCCGACGTGTTCGGGCTCTACGAGGATCCGCTGCCGTTTCGCGTCGGCGGCTCGCTCGACTTCGCCCGCGAGTACTTCGGCTGGAGCGTGACCGCGGGCATCTGGAACTAGCACGCGCTCGCGCCTGCCCGAAGATCGAAGGCCGGTAGGCCGCTCGCGCGGAAGCTTGCTATCGTGCCCGCCCGCCGTGCGAACAAGGTCGCTACCACGCCTCCTGTCCGGCCTCGGGCTCGCTGTCGGCGTGCTCGTGGCCTCGCCCGCGCGCGGCGGCGGACCGCTCGGCGCGCAGGGCTCGCCGATCACCACGAGCAGCTACACGATCGACCTGTTCCAGGGGCCGCTCATCGGCTCGTCGCGCGTCACGGCGGTGGGCGGCGCGGTCGTCGCGCTCGCCGCGGGCGCCGACATCATGACCGCGAACCCCGCGACGCCCGCGGTGCGCTACGCGTCGTCGCACTCGATCACCGACTGGAACGCGGGCATCGAGTGGCGCTTCCCGAGCCAGCTCGGCACGACCGACTTCGACAACAACGGCACGAAGGGCTTCGCCTACAACGACTTCGTCTTCCTCTCCACGAGCGGCTACGTCCAGGAGGGGCCGCTCGGCATCGGCGTCGCGCTCGACCTCCAGCAGTACGAGCTCGGGCGCGTCGGCGGCGCGCCCGTCATCAAGAGCGCGTCGGTGCGCCTCGCCTCGCTCCACCTCATGGCCGGCTACAGCCTCGACGACGAGGTGCACCTCGGGTTCGGGCTCCGGGGCGCGCTGCTCACGCTCCGCGACTCCGGGCAGTCCGAGTTCACCGCCGTCCCCGGCACGGAGGGGCTCCTCACCATGGCGGGCCTCGCCCCCGAGGTCGGCTTCCTGTGGGCGCCCCGGGCCCACCCGCTCCGCCTCGGCGCCGCCGCGCGCGCGCCCGTCGTCGGCAAGGCCACGAGCAGCGACATCGCGCCGGACTCCGCCGGCGATCTGCGCGTCGGCACCATGTACCTCCCGCGCACCATCGAGCGCCCGTGGGAGCTCGAGTGGGGCTTCGCCGTGCAGCTCGGCGAGCGGCCGCTCAACGTCCGCTGGCTCGATCCGCGCACGCTGCCGCGCGGGGAGCTCGAGCGCTTCCGCCGGTCTCCCGACGACACGCGGCAGGTGCTCATCAACCGGTACGAGCAGCAGCGGCGGGTGCGCTTCCCGCGCCCGAAGCTGCTCCTCTCGACCTCGTTCATGATCACGGGGCCCACGGCCAACGCGGTCGGCATGGAGTCGTTCCTCGCGCAGCGCGTGGACCGCTCGGGGCGGCACGCGTCGTTCACGCCCCGCGTGGGCGTCGAGACCGAGGCCCTCCCAAACTGGCTCTGGCTGCGCGCCGGCGCCTACCTCGAGCCGACACGCTTCGCGCAGTCGTCCCCGCGCCTCCACACCACGGTGGGGCTCGAGGCCCGCGTGTTCGAGTCCTCCGTGTTCAATCTTTGGGACTCGGCGGTGCCGTTTCGCCTGGGCGTGAACCTCGACGTGGCGCGCGACTACTACGACTGGAACTGGACCTGGGGCCTCTGGTACTAGCAGCCTGTTGATTTACGGACCGAGGCCCGTCGTCGTCCGAGCCCGGCCCGCCGAGGCGCGCTCCGAGGAGCGCGCGGAGCCTAGTTTTCTAGGTGAGCCCGCACCGCAGGATCGCAACGAAGGCGGCCGGGATGCGGCGGCGATGGGCCGACGGGAGTAAATCAACGGGCTGCTAGGCGCGGCTCACCTGGGGTTCCCGCGTTGGCCGCTGGGGCGTAGACTCGGGGAATGCTCACCGGGGGACGACGACGAGCCTCGAGGCTTCTCGCGTGCGGCGCCTGGCTCCTCGGCCTCGCGTACGCCGGGCGCGCGGGGGCCGTCGAGGAGCCGACGGTCTACGACAATCATCAGCTCTATTTGATTGGCAGTCGCGCCGCCGGCATGGGAGGCGCCTACACGGCCCTCGCCTGCGACGAGGGCGCGCTCCACTACAACCCGGCGGGCCTCGTGTGCGCGCGCCACTCCCACCTCGAGCTCGTCGCGAACGCGTACATGCTCCAGAGCTACTCGGTGCCGAGGGCGCTCGGCGACGGGCAAGATCTGTCCGCGACCACCTACCACTCGATCCCCAGCATGGTGGGCGGCGTGTACGTGCTGGCGGACGGCGACGAGTCCGGCGCGGGCCGGCAGGCGTTCGGCTTCTCCGTGTCCATCCCCTACTCGATCGCCCTGAAGACGGCGCCCTCGAGCAACACGCGAAACTTCCTCTCGGGCACGTGGCGAGACGACGTCCTCGCCGGCGACGTCGGCTACGGCTACCAGCTCACCCCCACGCTCGGCCTCGGGCTGTCGCTCGGCGGCATGATGCGCGTGATGAGCGGCTCCAACACGTTCCTCGTCACCCGCCCGAACGCCGGCGGCGGCACCGAGTTCATCGCGGCCGATTTCGAGAAGGACATCCTCGCGGTCGGCCTCCGCGCCAAGCTCGGCGCGCGCTGGACACCCACGCGCCAGCTCTCGCTCGGGCTCGCCGTGGTCACGCCCACGCTCGACGCGTTCGGCACGTACGCGAGCAGCTCGAACCTCACGGTCGCCGGCATCGACCGGACCACTGGGCAGGCCGTGGCCGACGCCCTCCCCTCGCGCTTCACGGGCAAGAGCGCGGCGGGCTTCCCCATGCGCTTCGCGGTCGGAGTGGCCTACACCACCGAGCGCACGACCCTCAGCGCCGACGCCTCGGTCAACCTCCCGCACACGGTGCGCACCGCCTACGATCTCACCGCGGTGCCCATCGTGGGCGTCACGGCGCAGCCCGGCGAAGAGTCGAAGCTCGAGCGCGTGCTCCAGCCCAACGCGAACGTGGGCGCCGAGGTCCGCGTTACGCGCTCGGTCGCGATCGACGTCGGGGCGTTCACCGATCTCTCGGCGGTCCCCGCAAACGGCGAGCAGGATCGCATCCACATGTTCGGCCTGAGCGCCGCGCTCAGCTTGATCGGCGTCCAGACGCACGGCTCGTTCGGCGCGAGCTTCTCGTACGGCGCGGCCGACACGAAGGTCCTCACCGGCGAGCTCTCGCTGAGCAACCTCGGCTCCCAGCCCGAGGGGGTCTCCCGCCTGACGCGCTGGAACCTGGTGGGCGTCATCGGGTCGAACTACTCCTTCCTCCCCGACGACCTCGCGGCCGAGGCCGTGGAGCGCGAGCGCAAGCCGAAGGGCGCCGCCGAGCCCGCTCCGCCCCCGCCGCCCGCGCGCTGACCGCCTCGCTCGGCTAAGGCGGAACCCAGTTCCGCCGATCCTGAATCGTCAGAAGGCCATGTGCACACGTCGCGGTCATCGAGCCCGGAATCCCACGGCTCTCGTGAGAAGCCGAAGGCGCGAGCCGTGGGATTTCGGGCTCGATCCCAGGAGCACCGCCTTAGCCGCGAGGCCGGCGCGGCGCGATCGCTTCCGACGCGGTCTACAGCCGCTTGTACACCACGCGCGCGGTGACGCGGAGCGGGCTGAAGCTCGGGTCGTAGCGTACGCCCGCGTGGTACGCGATGCCGTTCTCGGCCTCGTTCTTCGCCGCCTGGTCGGCGTAGTAGTACCAGTAGACGTAGCCCTTGCCGTTCTCCTCCGGGTGGAAGAACGAGACCGGCGCCTGGGTGAGCTCCGCGGGGAACGTGCCCATCACGGTGCCGAGGTCGGCGTCGACGTAGGGGCGCTTGTCGGTCTTCGCCGCGGCCTCGTCGACCCAGCGCAGCTCGACGAGCATCTTCGCGTGGGTCTCCTTGTCCGCGTCGAAGGCGCCCTTCGCGTCGTGGCTGCTCACCGCGAAGCGCGGCCCCGCGCCTTTGCCCACCACGCCGACGCCCTCGACGCTCGCGTAGCCGTCCGAGAGATCGCGCGAGCTGCGCGAGCCCTGGACGCCGAAGCCGAGGCCGAGCGGCTCGTCGAGGACGACGTTCACGAAGCCGACCGTGTCCGAGTACCAGACCTGCGTCTTCGTCTTCACCGTGGCGCCGAAGAACACGGGCACCTCGGCCTCGATGCGAAGGTGCGTGCACCCCGACACCGACAGGCCCGACGTGGCGGTCGCGGTCGCGTCGCGGCTCACGACCGTGTACGTCCCGGAGGCGGACGCGGTCGTCAGCGCGGCGCCCCCGAGCGCGAGCTTCGCCGTGATGCTCCCCGGCTGGGGCACGCCGACGGGCGCGTCGAGGTTCAGCTCGAACGGGGTGTCGAGCGTGATGGTCGCGCTGCCCGGCAGCTTGAGCGCCGCGGCGCTCTCCGAGGTGTACTCGGCGCCGCCCACGACGAACGAGCGCGGCCCCTTGCGCTGGACCCAGAACTCGCCCGCGGTGCTCGCGCCCTCGCGGGCCGAGCGGTACCGCTCGAACGTGCCCGTGGGCAGCGCCTTCTCGCCAGCGTAGCCCGCGACGTACGGCTGGCCGCCCGCGCCGCTGGGCGTGGTGCGCACGCACACGGCCCGCGTGGTGCCGTTCCACGCCGGCAGCGGGGCCTTCGCCTCGAGCTCACTCGCGTCACCGGAGGAGCAGGCGGCGGCCAGGCCGAGGCCGAGCGCGCCGGTCACGACCTCGCGGCGGGTGAGCTCGACGTGCCCGTCGTGAACGGGGTGCGTCGGGGCGGAGCTCGTGGAGGCGTGGCTGTCGTCGGGGTTCGGGTGGGTCATGCCGCGAGCGCTTGCACCGGGTGTGCCGACGAGACGCTCCAAGCGACATTCGGAGCGCCGCGCACGCAACGCGGACGGGAGGCGCAGCTCCTGCGGCGGGTGCGCAGATCGTGCGCGATCAGAGCTGGAAGCAGTAGAGTCGAGCGGTCTTCCCGCAGTCGGCGGTCTGACCCGAACTCCACTCCGCGAGGAGCGAGGAGGTGGCGTCTCCGACCCGCCCCATCGCGGCCAGCGCCCTCCAGCCCGCGCAGTCGTAGAGCAGATCGTGCGCGCCCGTCGCCAGGGTGCCCGTCCACACCAGGGTCACCGCCGAGGCCCCGAGCGGGCCGCCCGCCGCCGTGACGTTGATCGGGACCTCGGGGCCGGCCGGGATCGCGGCGCGCGACGCGAACACCCGCTGCCCGAGGCCGGTCGGGGTCGGCAGGTACCACTCGGTCGCGGCCGGCAGGCGGCTCGTCGCGGCCGCCGCCGGCGACGAGAGATAGGCGATCCACGGTCCCGGGCGCCCGCCCGCGCTCGCGGCGCAGTAGGCGTCCGCCTGGTCGAGCGATGGCGTCAGATCGTTTGCGGCGAACGCCCCGAGGTACTCCTCCGCGGTGACAAACACGAGCTTCTTCGCGAACGTCACAGGCGCGTCGGGCGGGTCCGCGTCCCTCGGCGGGCGCGAGGTGTCGGGCTCGGCGTCGAGGGGCGCCGCGCCGTCGGGCTCGCCGACTCTGCCACCGCCGGCGTCCACCCCGGGCGGGGGCACGGTTGGCGGCGGGGGCGGCGGGGCCGTCGCGGAGGCAGGCGGCGTCGGCGGCGGTTCGGACGAGGTGCCGAAGCTGGCGCAGGCGGCGAAGGCCGCGAGCAGCGGCGCGAGGGAGAGGAGCGAGCGGTGGCGCACGGCTCGACTGTAGCACTCGCGAACGCGGTCGCTCGCGGGCGTTCTCAGCGGCGGGAGAACGCTGTACGTACGAGGAGGGGCGCGCCCTCGCGCCAAAGGAGCCTCACGTGCAACATCCGCAGCAGGGCTACGGTCAGCCGGTCCAACCGAAGAAGGGCATGAGCGGGTGCCTCATCGCCGTGCTCGTGCTCGCCGGGCTCGTCGTCGTCGGCGTCATCGTGGTCGCCATCGGCGCCTGGCAGGTGATGTCCTCGCCCGAGGGCAAGAAGATCGCGCGCGTCATCGGCGAGGGCTCCAAGATGGCCGAGGAGGCGCGCACCGCCCCAGGCACGAAGGAGCTCCGCAAGGCCGGCTGCCAAGAGGCGATGGTGTTCGACCCGACCCGCATGGGCGACCTCATCCGCGAGCTCTCCGACGGGGGCCCGCCCAAGGGCGATCCGAACAAGGAGCCCCGCCTCATCGTGTGTCAGGTGGCGCCGCTCGGCACACCCCCGACCTGCGACAAGCTCGCGAGCACCTACGTGAGCGCCGCGCAGCCGACCACGCCGTTCCAGATCACGGTGCAGAAGCAGGGCGGCTCGAAGCCCCTGTGCGCGCAGGCGTACACGTCCACCGGCGCGCGGGCCGCGACCCCGAGCGGCGGCGCGGAGGCCGACGAGCCCGACGACGACAAGCCGTAGCCTGCGCGGCGAGCGCGGTCGATTCTCGGGAACCTTTCCCCGGGCGCGGCGTGGTACGGGCGATGATTGGGGTCGCCATGAGCATCGCGCCTTCCGCTCCCGCCTCGGGTGAGGCCGGCCTCGTCGGCGTGGAGCCCCACGCGGGCGCCTCGCGGGCGCTGGTCGCGCGGTGCTGTGCGCAAGATCCCGAGTCGTTTCGGGTATTTGTTACGATGCACCAGCGCGTGGTGTTCGCGCTCCTGTCGCGGCTGCTCGGGCGCTCGGGCGACGTGGACGACCTGGCGCAGGAGACGTTCCTCCGCGCGTTCCGTGCCTTCCCGAGGTTCGACCCGGACGGCCCGGCGAAGGTCTCCACGTGGCTGCTCACCATCGCGACCCGCCTCGCGCTCGACAGCCGGCGGCGGCGGCGCGCGCGGGTCGAGGACGCGGGCGAGGTCGAGTCGCCGCGCGACGGGGACGCGACGCCCGAGAGCTCGCTTTCGCGGCGCGAGCTGGGGCAGGCGATCGCCCGCGCGGCGGACGCGCTCCCGGACGAGCAGCGGGCGGCGCTGGTGCTCTACGACCTGCACGGCCTCTCCCTGGCCGAGATCGGCGCCGCGCTCGACGTGCCCGAGAGCACCGCCAAGACGCGCCTCTTTCGCGCGCGCGAGAAGATGCGCGCCGCGCTCCGACGAGACTGGAGGACACCGTGACCGAGAAGACCCAGCCAGACGCGACGCCGGTGATCGGCGACGAGGAGGCGCCGGACTCGCCCGAGGCGCGGGACCTGCTCGAGGCCGAGGCGCCGCTCGACCTGTCGGAGTGGCCGGTGGAGGCGCCGCCCGACGACTTCGCGGCGCGCGTGCTCGCGCGGCTCGACGAGGCGACCGAGCGCCGCGCGGAGACCGTGGACGTGCGCCCTCCCGCAGCGGCGCTCGCGCCCGTCGTCGACGTGGCGCCGAAGGCCGCCGGCCGGAGCCGGCGCGCCGCGCTCATCCTCTGGGGGAGCGTGGCCGTCGCGATCGCCGCGGCGCTGCTCTTTCGCCTCGGGAGGCCACGCGATCTCCACGGCGAGATCGTGGCCACGGAGCGCAGCGAGGTGACGATCTCCGCGGGGCGCGCGGTCGCGGTGCTCGAGCCCGGCGCGCGCGTCGCGTGGGACGGCGACCAGGTCACGCAGTCGCGCGGCGACGTGTTCTACCGCGTGGAGCAGGCGCCGCCCAACGGGCACCTCCACGTGCGGACGCCCGCGGGCGAGGTCGACGCGCAGGGCGCGTGTCTCACGGTGAAGGTGCGCGGCGGCGAGGCCGACGCGAAGGCGGCAGGGGCGGCGACGGGTACGGCGACAGGCGAGGAAGCGGCGATGCAGAAGCGAGACTGGAAGGTCGGATCGGTGGGGGCGCTCGCGGGCGCGCTGGTGTTCGTCGGCGTCCACGAGGGGCGCGTGGCGGTGTCGCGCGCGTCGGAGCGCGTGGAGCTCGCGGCCGGCGAGAGCGCGAGCCTCGGCCCGGACGGCGCGAAGAAGGGCGCCCTCGGCGAGTCGGAGAGCGCGTTCGAGGCGCAGGCGGCGTCGGCGGGCGCCGCGGACGAACCCTTCGCGAAGGCGAACCAGAACCTCGTGGCGCAGGTGAGCGACTACCGCGGCCGGCTCGAGGCGCTCGCGACGCAGAAGAGCGCGCTCGAGGCCAAGCTCGCGGCCACCGAGACCCGGCTCGCGTCGCTGAGCGACGGCGCGGCGCCGCGCACCCGCGGCGAGTGGGACCTCGACAAGGACGACTGGGCCGCGCTCGCGAAGAAGGGCGAGGTGAAGTACCGCCTCCCCTGCGCCGCGCGCGCGATGAAGCCGCTCTCGCCCGAGCGGCTGGCGAAGCTCGGGCTCGCGCCCACCGACACGCCCGTGCTCCGCGAGGCGTTCGACCGCGCCAACCGGGCGACGTGGGAGAAGATCAAGCCGCTGTGCGCGCAGGCGCTGGGGGCGAGCCCCGAGATCGTGGAGAAGATAGGCGTGGAGAGCTGCCCGCACCTCATCTACGACCTGGCGATGGCGGCCGACAGCGACGCGACGCGCGAGGCCCACACCCGCGCGGCCGAGGTGCGCGCGGGCCTCCGCCCCGAGCCCGCCCCGGGCGAGCGCGTGCACCCGGTCACGCAGATGTTCCTCGCGCTCACCGCGGCCACCGGCGTGGTGGAGAGCGAGCTCGCGAAGACCTACGGCCCGGACGACGCCCACAGGCTCGCGTACGCCGACGAGATCTGCGCCTCGAGCAGCCGCTGGGGCGGCGGCAAGCAACGGGACAAGTAGCCGATATCACACGAGCTTTCGAGCGCGCTCGGCGGAGAACTCCTCGGTCGCTCGCCGCGGCCTGGACCGAGGCGTACACTCGACCGCGGAGGGGTCCGTGAGAGCCACCATCGTCTCGACCTTGGGTCTCGTCGTGGGCGCGGTCGGCGTCGCGGCGCTCGGCGCGCTGGGCGCCACCGGCTGCGATCCGGCGCTGCTCGCCGACGTGGCGGGCCTCGCCGACGGCAGCGTGAAGGGCTCGGTCACGTTCGAGATGCACCTCGAGCGCTTCGACACGAAGACCGGCCAGCTCGAGGTGCTCGCGCCGCCGCCGACGAAGCGCAACGGCTTCACGGTGTCGAGCGCGGCGGGCAAGGTGCTCGTGGTGGGCGGGCTGAACCAGGAGGGCAACTACGTGTCGGCGGTCGACGTGTACGACACCACCACGAAGGCGTGGCGCGCCGGCGCGCCGTGGGCGCGGCCGCACACGGCCTACACCGCGCGCGTCGGCGACACCGTGTGCTACCTCGGCGGCGCCACCGGGAAGGACGCGCGCCTGTCGCGCGACATGGACTGCTACGACGCCGCGGCCGATCGGTGGAGCGCGCGCGCCCCGGTCCCGGAGGACGTGGGCGGGGGGCTCTGGCCGGCCGTCGCCGACGGGAAGATCTACCTGCTCGGGAGCACGCGCTTCGACAGCGCGGACCTCATCACCCCGCTCTCGATCGCCTACGTGTACGACCCCGCCACCGACGCGTGGGCGAAGCTCCCGCCGCCTCCGTCGCCGCGCGGCGGCGCGGCCGTGGTCCCCTACGGCGACACGCTCTACGTCGTCGCGGGGTTCAGCAAGGCGTCGGACAAGAACGCGCCGCCCGAGTCGACCCTGCTCACGTTCACCCCAAAGACCGGCGCGTGGGGCACCGGCAAGCAGATGCCCCCGCGCGGCATCTTCTTCGGGGTCGACACGCTCTCCACCGGCCCGGCCGCGTTCTTCGGCGCGATGCCGCCCGCGCTGCACCGCTACGACCCCGCGAAGGACGCGTGGATCGCGGGCACCGAGCCCTCGCGACCCTTCGACGCCGGCGTGTACACGAGCCTCGTGCACCAGGGCGATCTCTACCTGCTCGTGCTGGTCGACAAGCTCAAGTCGCGCAGCACCGAGTCGTCCGGGAAGCTGTGGAAGTACGACGCCGCGCGCGACGCGTGGGCCATCGTGGGCACCCGCGGCGCCGACACCCGCGACGCGCTGTTCGGCGGCGTGGGCGTGGGCGACTCGCTCTACTTCGCGGGGGTCTTCACGTTCATCGAGCTCACCAAGACGACGCCGACCGACGCCGGGGGCTGAGCGACCCCGCGCCGCGTGAGGCTCAGTGCACCTCGCTCCAGCGGCGCTCGCGGTGGAAGAGCTCGCCCTCGAGCTCGGCCTGCGGCGTGGAGGGGGCGCGCCCCGCGAGGAAGCCCACGAGCTCCTCGGCGAGGCGCGCGCTGCGGAGGATGCGTCGGTGCCCGAGCCCTCGCGTCTCGACGAGGCGCCCGCCCCAAGCCAACGCCACCTCGCGGCCGAGCTCCACGGGGACCTCTCGGTCGGTCACGTCGTGGACGACGAGCAGCTCGACGGCGCCGAGCGGGCGAAGCACCCGCGCGTCGATGGTCTCGACAGGCACGCCGAGGCGCTGCACGAGGCCCCGGCGGAAGGCGCGCTCGACGCGCTCGGGGAGGCCGAGGCGCCTCGCGAAGCCGTCGGCCCAGGGCGCCGCGGCGAGGGGCGGCGCCACGAACACCGCCTTCCGCGCGAGCTCGGCGCGCGCGAGCGCCACCATCGTGGCCGCGGCGCCTAGCGAGTGCGCCACGATCGCCTCGACGTCTGGCGTCTGCGTCGCGACGAGCGTGAGCGCGCGCGCCAGATCGACGACCGACGTGGTGTGGCCCGGAGCGTCGCCGTGCCCGGGCGCGTCGAACGCGACCACCGAGCGGCCCTCGGCCACGAGGGCGTCGACCACCGCGGCGAGCTGGCTGCCCCGCCCCTCCCAGCCGTGCACGAGGACCACGCTCGGACCCTCGCCCCAGGTCCACGTGGGCAGCGCGCCCTCGGGCGCCCGCACGACGCCGCGCCGGGCGCCCGCGAGGAGGGCGGCCTCCCACGCGGGCCGGCGGCGGCGCGTGGGCGAAAAGAACCGCGTGGCGGCCCACGCGCCGACGAGCCCGGGCGCCATGGCGTCGCCCAGCTGGAGCAGCTCTCGACCCATCAAAGGCCGAACGTTCGTACTATTTTTTGAATGGGGGTGGGTCGACATGGGCGGCTCCTCGAGGGGTTGGGTAGGCGGGGACTCGGCCGGGACTCGGCTGGGAGACGGAGGCTGCGGCTCAAGGCGCGCGGTGAGCGCGGGGCTTGGCGCGCGCGTCACACACGAGACGCTCAAAGGCGGTTCGGGCGCGCGACTCGGCGCGCGGATCGCGCATGAGGCGCTCGAGCTGGTGGAAGCCCTGCGCCATGGCGTACATCTCGAAGGCGAGCTGCGCGACGTCGAGATCGCGACGGAAGTGCCCCTCCTCCACCGCGATGCGGGCGGCGTTCGCGAGCACGTCGAGCCAGTCGCGCTGGGAGGCCACGAGGCGATCGCGCGCGGGGCCGGGCCGATCGTCGAGCTCGACCGCGGCCGCCAAGAAGATGCACCCGCCCGGCTGGAAGTCTTGGCGGGCCCAGAGGAGCCAGCGCTCGAAGAGCGCGCGGAACCGCGGCTCGCCGCGGGGCTCCTTCAAGGCCGGGGCGATCACGAGCTCGACGAAGCGCTCCACGGCCTCGGCGAGGACCGCGAGCTGGAGCTCGTCCTTCGAGCCGAAGTGCGCGAAGAGGCCGCTCTTCGACATGTGCGCCCGCTCGGCCAGGCCGCCGATGCTGAGGCCCTCCAGCCCGCGCTCGCTCGCGTCGGCGAGGGCCATCTGCAGGATCGTCGCTCGCGTCTTCTCGCCTTTGCCCACCCTCACTTAATAGAACGATCGTTCGCAAAGTCAAGGACCCGACGAGCGGGTGGCGTGGCGCGTCGTCGGTGACGCGGGCTCGGGGCCCTCGGGGCCGCGCGCGCGACGGCGCCGACGCGGCGTGCCCAGGAACCACGCGCAAAACCACGCGGTGCGCGCCGGGGAGCGTGGCACGCAGCGTGCGAAAGGACAGTCGACCCCCTCACCAAAGGAACCCCATGCGCCCCTCCCCGCTTGCCTCCCTTCACGCCGCGTTCGTCGCCGGACCCTCGCGCCGCTCGCCGCGCTCGCTGCTCTCGTCGCTCGCGCCGCTCGCCGCGCTCGCCCTCGCGACGGCGTGTTCGATCCACGTCGGTGGAGACGTTCAGGGCAGCGGAGAGGCCCAAGGCAGCGGGCTCTCGTACGCGGCGCCGGCGAGGCCGCGGCCCCCCGCGCTCACCACGCACTGCAGCCCCGCGCCGGCGCTGTTCGCGCAGGCCGCCGTGTGCGTGTGCGGCGGGATGTCGCACGCGGGCAAGCTCACCACGATCGCGCGGCCCGGCGAGAGCGCGGACGTCGGCGTCGTCGGCGAGCTCTCCTTCGCGGCGGGCACGCACATCGACGGCAGCCTGCGGTCGGGGTCGGACATCTCGTTCGCGGGAGACCTCGACGTGCGCGATCATGCGCTCGCGGGCGGCGATTTCTCGGGCGCGGGTGACCTCGCGGTCGGCGCCGATCTGGCGGTGGGCGGGCGGCTCTCCGGCGCCGGCTCGCTGCGCGTGGGCGGCACGCTGCGCGCGGGCGAGGGCGTGTCGTTCGCGGGGCGGCAGGTGGTGGGGGCGCGCGGTCCGTACGTCGACCCGGGCGGGCCGCCGTGCGCGTGCGATCCCGGCTCGCTCTACGACGTGGCCGCCGCGGTGCGCGCCGCGCGCGACGCGAACGACAACGCGCGCGCGGGCCTCGGCACCGACGCGCGGCTCGTGGCGAAGGGCTCGCCGCTCACGCTGCGCGACGGGCGCTACTACTTCTCCGGCGCGAGCGAGCTGCGCGGCGCGAGCCTGCGGATCGAGGGCGCGGTGCAGCTTTACCTCGAGGGCGACCTGACGACCCTCGGCGAAGGGCAGCTCGCGCTCGGCGCCGGCGCGACCCTCGACCTCTTCGTCGACGGCGCGCTCACCACCGTGGGGCGCGCGACCTTCGGCGATCCCACCCGCCCCGAGGCGCTCCGCCTCTACGTGGGGGGCAAGAACGCCAAGCTCACGCTCGCCGGCAAGGAGGCGTTCTACGGGCTCGTGTACGCGCCCGAGGCCGAGGTGTCGTTCGCCGGCGCCGCGACGGTCGATGGCGCGCTCTTCGCGCGGGAGCTCTCGTATGCGGGAAGCCTCACGGTGCGCGGCGCGAGGGTCTCGACACAGCCGGCCGCGTGCGAAGAGCGCGCCCCGGCAGACCCGACCGCCGTGCCCGCGCCCGCGCCCGCCCCCACGCCGACGCCGTCGCCCGCGCCCGCCCCCGCGCCGACGTCGAGCTCGCCGCCGCCGTGCGATCCCCAGGGCTCGTGAGCGACGCCCCGCCTCAGGGGGCCGAGTCGGCCACGATCGCGGCCTTCAGGTGGTTCTGCGCGCGCAGCGCGAGGGGGCCGGTTGGGTGGCCTCGGAGCCAGTCACGGAACGCCTCGGCGGAGGCGCTGTATTTCCGCTGGCGGTAGAGCCCGATCCCGACGGCGAAGCTCGTGGGGTAGTCGGGGTCGATCGCGCCGAGCTTGCGCACCTTCTCGAGGCGCCACTCTTCGGTGGCCACGAGCTCCGAGAGCCGCGCCTCCTCGCAGGCGGCCTCCTTGGAGCTCGAGGCGCGCGCCGCCGACCACGCGGCGGCGAGCCCGGTGCGGCGCGCGTCGGTGGGGTGCGGATGAAGAATGTAGAATGCATAGACCGCGCGCTGCTCGTCGAGCGTGAGGTCGAGGGTCGCGTCCTCGGTGAGGTTGAGGGTCGCCCCCCACATGAGCTTGAAGAGCGACGCGCGGACCGTCGCGTCGGGGAGCACGGTGTGCTCCTTGATCCAGCCGACCTCGCGCAGGCGCGACACAAACGTACCCCCGAGATCGAGGAGCTCCTCGCTCTCGACGCCGGTCGCTTCGAAGTCGGTGACCGCGCGGAGGAACAGCGCCACCTGCGCGGCGCGGAGGAGCTTGAGCTCGGCCGGGCAGCGCTCGAGCACGGCGGCGATCGCGTGGTTGAGCGCCGCGCGGCCCGCGATGAGGGCGCTCTCGTCGGCCGAGCCGACTTGGAGGCGATTGAAGGCGCGAAGCCGCGTCCCCAGGAGGCGCGTGTCGTCGGAGAGGCCCCGCTCGGCGAGGCGCGCGTACTCCGCGTCGCGCTGGCTCGCCGCCTCGAGGGCGCGGGTGTCCACCCTGGGCAGTGGGTACTCCTGGGGTGGCACGGCGCGGGGGAAGAGGAGCGCCGCAAGCGTGCACATGACGAGCACGGGCACGAGCGCGAGCGCACGCCCGCCGTTCGCCGGGCCAGCCCACGCGAGGACGCGCGGCGCGCGGGGCGATTTCGCCGCGGAGAGCGCCGCCGACACCGCGGGCGGCAGCGGCACCTCGTCGCGGGCTCTCCGCCCGCTCGAAGATGCGCCTCGCTCATGCTTTCGGTGCTCAGCCTCCACGGCGCGATGCTAGCATCCGGTAACCGTGGCAGAACACCGTCAATTCGGGCGCTCGAACATCGATTTGCCGCTCACGTTCATGGTGAAAGGCAAGCCCGAAGTGCTCGAAGGGCGCGGGCGCGATCTCAGCATTGGCGGCATGTTCATCGAGACATCCACGCCGGCGCCGTTCAACAGCGACATCGACATCATGGTCGTGCTGCCCGGCGGCGCGGACACCTCCACGCTCCCGGCCAGGGTCCGGTGGGGGCGCGAGGGCGGAATGGGCATTCAGTTCGGCCTGCTTGGCGCGCGCGAGACCCACCTCATCGCCAAGCTCGCCCGCCCGAAGTGAGCGGCCGCGACCGGCGCGGGTAGCGCGGCCGAAACTTGGCTCGCTCACGCGAGCTAGAACTCGAACTTCACGGGGATGACGAGGGTGCGGGGCCCCTCGATGCGTCGCGCGAAGATGGCGCCCGAAGCGCACTCTTGGATCGCGGGCGCCAGCGGAGGCGTGAAGCGAGTTCCGGCGACCGTGCCGTCGGCGCGCACCTCGACCGACAGCTCGCTGTCGATCGACACCCGCACCGCGCCGGGCACCGCGGCCTGCGCCACGCAGCGCTTCAAGTCGACCTGAATGGCCGCGAGGGCCCGCGCCTCGGTGAGGGCGACGGGCGCGGGGGGCGGCGCGACGGGCCGCGCCGGGTTGGGCTTCGTTGCGGTGGACTCGGGGTCGGGATCGGGGACCGGGTCGACGGGCGCCGCGGCGCTCGCGGACCCCGCGGGGGGCTGCCCCGCCGCGACGAGATCGAGCGCCCAGGCGGGGCGGGCGTCGCGCGTGACCTGCGCGGCGGAAGGCGCGGCGCCCGCCTCGAGCTCGAGGTGCGCGGGGGCGCGCAGCTCGAGGCCCGTGGTGAGGCCGGTGCCTGGCGCGCCGACCACGACGACGCCCTCCGAGAGGTCGATCGTGACGTGGTCGCCCTTCCGCGCGACGCGAAGGTGGGTGCCATGGACCGCCACCCGCGTGGTGCCTGCCGCGCCCGCGACGTCGATCGCGAAGGCCTCGCCGTCACGCTCCGGGGTCACGTCGGCCTCGAGCGCGCCGCGCTCGAGCGCGACGACGAGCGTCGCCGACGTGGCCTTCGTGAGGACCGCCTTCGCGCTGCCCTCGCCGGCCGGATCGAGCGCCCAAATGGCGCGCCTCGGCGTGACGAGCGCCGCCCCCGCGCCGGGAACCTCGAACGCCAGCGGCCCGCCGGTGACCTCGACCGGATCGCCCTGAAAGAGGCTGTCGCCGCCGCTCGCGGGCGCGTTCGACAACGCGGCCCCCCGCGGTCCCCCCTTCACCACGCTCGCGAGCGTGGGCGTCGGCTCCGACGGCGAGAGCGGCTCGGCGGGGCGAATCAAGAAAATCGCCCCAGCCGCGAGGGCCAGACTCGACACGACGCCGACGACGAGCTGCGTGCGCCTCGAGCGCCGCGCGAGCGCCCGCTCGGTGGCCAACCGCAGCACGAGGCGCTCCTCCATCGCCGCCCACTCGGCGGCCTCGGGCTCGGTGGGGAGGAAGGCCGTCTTCGCCTCTTCGGTGAGGGCAGCGAGGGCCGCGAACGGCGCGGGGCCGTCGAGCGCGTCGAGCTCGTCGGCCGGGACCGACTCGTCTTCCTCTGCCTCGGCCGCAGCCGGCGGCTCGACGGGGATCGGAGGTTCGGAGGTCGCGGTCGGGTCAAGCTTGGTCTTCATGAGTCCTCCTCCGCAGAGGCACGCGAGAACCCCCCGTCGAGCCCCTTCAGCGAAGGCTCGTCCTGCCACATCGCCTCGAGCTCGCGGCGCGCGTAGAAGAGGCGCGTTCGCACGGTCAGCACCGGCGCGCCCACGATCTCGGCGATCTCGGCCGGCGCCTTGCCCTCGAGCTCGTGCAGCACGAAGACGATGCGCTTCTTGTCGGCGAGGCGGTCCAGCAGCCGGCCGAAAGCTCGCATGCGCTCGCGGCGGGCCGTCGCCTCGTCCGGCAGCACCTGCTTGGCGTCGTGCGCGAGGTCGTCCGGCGCTTCTTCGGCGTACGTGGGGCGGCTCCGCGCGGCGCGACGGTGCATCAGCACGACGTTCACGGTGACGCGATGGAGCCACGTGGAGAACTTCGACTGCCCGCGGAAGTCGCGCAGGCTGCGGTACACCTGAATGAACACCTCCTGGACGATGTCGTCCAGGTCGGGGCGCGCGCCCACCATTCGGAACACGAGGCGCTGGACGTCGACGCGATGCCGGGCGAAGAGCACGCGAAACGCCGCCTCGTCGCCGGCCGCCGCCCGCTGGAGGGTCGCCGCCTCGTCGTCGCTCAACCGCCCACCCGCGCCGTCGGACCAAGGCACCACGATGGCGAGCCAGCGGCGCGCCCGCGGACTGTCCAGGAGCCGAGCGCGCGCGACGCGATGCCGGAAGCGCCGGGGGCGCGGCGGCGGGAGGCGCCCCGTCGTGGGGACGGGCGTGAGCTGTACAGCCTGGACCATTCCCCGGTTAGGGTGCGGGGCCGTCGAGAGGCATTCAGCATGCGTGGCTCCGTGGGGGTCTTGGCGGGGAAGCGCACGTCACCCCTCATCGCGCCGCAATCGCTTGCGGTTCGCGAGGTCGTGCAGATCGAATACGACCACAAAAACGACGAGCAGCAACGCGAAGACGGCCATGCGTGCAAGCTGCACTCATCGCGCCCGGGTGGCCCAATTTGCGGCGACGAATTTTCTTCGCCGCCGTGAACCTACGGACTCGTAAGGTCGCGCCGCCGCCGGCCGTCGAGCGGCATGCGCCTAGAACAGCGTCTTCAGCTCGACCTTCTCGGCCTTCTTCTGCTCGAGCAGCGCGTTGACCGCGCGGAGGATGCGCTGCTTCTGGGGGCCGGTGAGGGGCTTGCCAGCCAGCGCCGCCGCCATCGCGCGGGGCGTCACGGGGCGGCCCGAGCGCGGCTTCGGGAAGGTCTTCTTCTCGGCCGGGGTGTCGCCCTGCTTCGCGCGCCACTTCTCGAGGCGGATGAGGCGGTCTTCCGGCCGGAGCGACTCGATCGTGTGCGACGCCGACAGAATGCGCGCCTGGTTGAGCTTCTTCTCGGTGATGAACGCGGCGAACTTGGACTCGGACATGGGATTCCTCGGAGTGACGGCAGGGGACGCGCCAGCAGAGCGCGGTGAGTGGATGGGAGCCCGCAGGCGCCGCGCGGACGAGAGAACGCGAAACGGCGCCCGAAACGAGCGAACGAGCGGAAGCGGCGTTTTCTAGCCCACGCGCCCGGGGCCGCGCAAGTCGCGCGGGGCTCAACCGTCGCTCGGGGAGTCGGCCGCGGCGTCGATTTCGCCGCCACCGCCCGTGTCGGCGGAGGCCGCGTCGGCGGCGCCGGCCTCGCACTCGACGGAGCGGGTGGTGAAGCGCCCCGCGAAACACGCCGAGATCGCGGCGGGCACCTGGGCGTCCGCGCAGGTGGGGTCTCCGTACACGCAGGCCCCGCCGTCGACGAAGCAGGGCCCGCAGGGGCTGCCCTCACGCGGCGGGGAGGCCGGGCACAGGTTGGCGCGAGGGCTGGTCGCGCGCAGGAACGCGCCCCGCGTGCACACCACGAAGCTGCCGCACGGTCCGTAGAGGCACGTGGTGCCCTCGGGCAGCGCGCACCACGCGCCCTCCTCGGGGAGGGCCTCCGGACACACCGCCGGGGCGGCCAGCGCCGCGTCGTCCGGCGCCCCCGCGTCGCCCTCGGTGGCGCCGCCGCCAGCGTCACCGCAGTGGGTGGCGGCGAGCCCCACCGCCAGCGACGCGACGAGCGCGAGCGCCACCACGAGGCGCGGAGGCAGTGGACCGGGGGTTGTCGGCACGGCGCGCCGACTCTACCAGGGTCTCTCCGCCGAGGAAGCCACGCTTCGACGGAGCGCCACGCGCCGTGCGCGGAGAGCCGACGCGGGGTATAACCGCGCCCGTCGAGTCACGCTGCGCCTGCCGTCGCGCGCCTCGTCTCGCTCGCCACCGCGCCGCTCGCCACCGCGACCGCGCCGCCTTCGCGCCTCGCGCGCCTCCGAGGAGTCCGACATGCCCAGCCTGCCCCCCGTGTACATCGTCTCTGCGACCCGCACCCCCATCGGAGCTTTCCAGGGCGCGCTCTCCTCCGTCTCCGCGCCGAAGCTGGGCGCCGCCGCCATCCAGGGCGCGCTCGCGCAGGCGAAGCTCGACGCCGGCCTCATCGAGGAGGTGTTCATGGGCAACGTGCTGTCCGCGGGCTTGGGCCAGGCGCCCGCGCGGCAGGCGCTCATCTACGGGGGCCTCCCGAACTCCGTGCCCGCCACGACCGTCAGCAAGGTGTGCGGGTCGGGCCTCCAGGCCGTCGTGCTCGGCACCAAGACCCTCGCGGTCGGCGACGCCGAGCTCGTCATGGTGGGCGGCATGGAGTCGATGTCCAACGTGCCGTATTACCTCGACAAAGCGCGCAGCGGCTACCGCATGGGCAACGGCACGCTGGTCGACGGCATGATCTTCGACGGCCTGTGGGACCCCTACGGCAACGTGCACATGGGCAACTGCGGCGACCTCTGCGCGAAGGAGTTCAACTACACGCGGGAGGCGCAGGACGAGTACGCCCGCGAGAGCTTCCGCAAGGCGCTGGCTGCCCAGAAAGAGGGCCTCTTCGACGCGGAGATCACGCCCGTCTCGGTGCCGCAGAAGAAAGGCGACGCGCTCGTCGTCAAGACCGACGAGGGCCCAGGCAAGGGCGATCCGTCCAAGTTCGCGTCGCTCCGCGCGGCGTTCTCGAAGGACGGGACCATCACCGCGGCGAACGCCTCGTCCATCAACGACGGCGCGAGCGCGCTCGTGCTCGCCAGCGAGGCCGCCGTGAAGAAGCACGGCCTCACGCCGCTTGCGCGCATCGTCGGGTACGCCGGCGCGGCGCAGGCGCCCGAGTGGTTCACCACGGCGCCCGCGAAGGCCATGGACAACGCGGCGGCGAAGCTCGGCATCAAGCTCGCGGACATCGATCTGTTCGAGATCAACGAGGCCTTCGCCGTGGTCTCGATGGTGTGCGCGGACCAGTGCAAGATCGACCGCGAGCGCGTGAACGTGCGCGGCGGCGCCGTCGCCCTCGGCCACCCGATCGGGGCGAGCGGCGCCCGCATCCTCACCACGCTCGTCCACTCGATGATCCAGCGCGACAAGAAGCGCGGCCTCGCGACCTTGTGCATCGGCGGCGGCGAGGCCCTCGCGGTCGTCGTCGAGCGCTAGAAGGAGACGGAGCAGGGAGCGACGCCGCCATGCTCGGGCCCACCGACGTCGCGCCGGGCGTGGCGCGCGTGGCGGCGCGCACGCCCACGCTGCCGCCGGCGACGCACACGAACAGCTACGCGCTCGGCGCGCGCGAGGTGCTCCTGGTCGAGCCGGCGACGCCGGACGACGACGAGCTCGCCGAGTGGATCGCGTGGGCGCGCGGCCTCGCGAGCGCCGGCCGCACGCTCGTGGGGCTCCTCGCGACCCACCACCACGTGGACCACGTCGGCGGGCTCGACGTGCTCACGCGAGAGCTCGGGCTCACCCTCTTCGTCCACGCCGACACCGCGTCGCGCTTGGCCTTCACCGGCCCCGTGCGGACGCTCGAGGACGGCGACGTGCTCACGCTGGACGGCCCCCGCGCGGTGGCGCTGCGCGTGCTGCACACGCCCGGGCACGCGCCAGGGCACGTGTGCCTGTTCGACGAGGCGGACCGGACGCTCGTCGTGGGCGACATGGTGGCGAGCGAGGGCACGATCCTCATCGCGCCCGCGTCGGGGGGCGGCGACATGGCCGAGTACCTGCGCCAGCTCCGACGCCTCGCCGACCTCGACGCGGCCACCGCGCTGCCCGCGCATGGACACCCCATCCAGGCTCCCACTGCCCACTTCGAGAGGTACGTGACCCACAGGCTCGCGCGGGAGGCCCGCGTGCGCCAGGCGACGCGCGCCGAGGGCGACACGCTCGACGCGCTGGTGCGGGTCGCGTACGGCGACACGCCCGCCGCGCTCCACCCAATCGCGAAGCTGAGCCTGGAGGCGCACCTCGAGAAGCTCGTGGAGGACGGCCTCGTGACGCGCGAGGGCGACAGGTTCTTCGCCGCCGAGCCGGGGGGCGAAGAAAAGTTGCCTACCTTGTGATCCGTTTCGCGCGGCGCCCCCACGTTCGAAGCAGGGGCGACGCAGCCCCGCGCGGAGGTCGACATGGGCGCGGCGCACAAGGTCAGCGAGGAGTCGGGGGTCTATCGAGCGGTCGCCGCGCCGCGCGCGGGCGAGAGCCTCGAGCGCCGGCGGCTCGCCGCGGGCGGCAGACTCCCGGTCGACGAGGTCCTCCGCATCGCGGACGTGCTGCTCTTTCACGTCGAGCGCGCCCACATGGGCGGCCTGCGGCTCGGCCACGTGAACACCGAGAGCGTCGCCCTGCTGGACGACGGCGGCCTCTCGCTGGCCGGGGCGGGCTACTCCCACGCCGAGCTGCCGCCGCCCGAGGGTCGCCTCGACGACGCGGAGGCGCGCGAGCAGGACGACGTGTTCGTGGTGGGCGCTCTGCTCTACGTGCTCCTCACCGGCGAGGAGCCGCGGATCGGTCCGCACGGCCCCGTCGGCGCGCGCGCGCTGTTCTCGTCGCCCGTGCCGTCGAAGGTCTCGCGCGCCATCGGCCGCGCCCTCCACCCGCGGAGGGCCGTGCGCTGGCGCGACGTGGCCGATCTCCGCGAGGCGCTCTTCGCGACCGAGGGCGCCCTCCCCACGTTGCCCGAGAGCCAGCGCGCGCCCGAGTGGCCCATCGTGCTCGTGCGCCGCGTGCGCTGAGGGACAGCCCGGCTACGCTCCGCTGAAATAGGCGCGCATGGGGGCGAAATAGTGCTCTTCCCAGCCCCGCCGGTACTTGGCGCCTTGCCCGCGCGGGATGCCGGTGTGCTGGAGCGTGAGCTCCGTGCCGCCCGCGTACGGCCGGAGCGAGAGCTCGAGCCTCGAGTCGGCGGCGCCCGCCGGGAACTCGGTCGTGCGCCAGGTCTGGACGATGCGCAGCGGACGCGCGAGCTCCAGGGTCGTGCCCTCGATGTAGCCGTCCCACGCGGTGTGGCGGCCGCCGACCCGCGGCTCGACGGTCGCCCCGCCGCCCGTGAAGGCCCCGTGCTCGGCGCCGCTCATCCACGCGTCGAACACGCGCTCCGGCGGCGCCGCGAGCCGCGCCGTCAGCCGGAGCGCGACGCCCCTGGGCGTGGCCTTCTTCTTGGTCGCCGCGGCCTTCTTCGGCGCTGCCTTCGGCGGCGGGCTCGCCGCGCGTGTCCCTCTCGACGCCTTCTTCTTCGTCGCCATTCCGCCCTCCTGCTTGTCGCGCTCCTTCGCGCGGCGCGCGCGCGGCCCTTCAGGGTACGTCGCAAACTACGAGCAGGGAAGACGAAGGCGCGGCCGGCAGAGGCGCGTTAGACTTTCGCGCGCACATGACCGCCTACCGCGATTTTCAGGGTGTCTCGCTCGTCGACTACCTCCGAGACGCGCTCTTGGGGCTCGCCGACGTCGAGCTCTTCCCGCCACCGGCCCGCCTCGCACAGATCGCCACGCGGGTGCGCTGGCCGGACAACGAGCTGCCCCTGTTCGTCCTCGATGACACGAACGGCGACGCCGAGCGCGGCTTCTTCGTCACCTCCGAGGCGCTCTATGTGCTGAGCGACGGTCGGCGGTGCGGCCTCTCGCTCGTGCAGGCGCCGCCGCAGCACCCGCAGGGCGAGGCGCTGCCCGGGCTCCTGCCGACGGCGCAGGGCCCGTTCGCGATCCCCTCGCTCGTCTCGCCCCACCGCCGGGTGTCGTTCCGCGACGCGATGGCCGCGATCGTCCGGTACAACCAGGGCGACCGCGAGCTCTCCCTCCAGTCGTTCGCCAAGGAGGGGGCCATCAGCCAGCTCGTGGTCAATCACCTGCTGCCCTATCGACAGGTGCGCGGCGCCTACAGGCTCTCCGAGATCAAGCTGGCCGCGGCCCGCCGCACCTACCTCATGGGCCTCGATCACCTGGGCGGCGAGCGCGTGCTCGCGCTCGTGGACGGGACCCTCGCCGATACCGGCGGCGAGACCGGGATGATCTTCACCGATCGCCGGCTGCTCGTGAACTCGGGTGTCCGGGCCGACCTCCCCTACGCGGCGATCTCGTACGCCACGCACGCGAGCGGAGTGCTGACGAACGAGCTCGTCGTCACAGCGTGGGACCGGCCCTACGCCGTCACGCTCGGCCCGATGGTCGAGTCCCTCCAGGGCCTGCTCGGCTTCTTTCACGGCCTCACGAGCGTACTGCCCCACGCCCGCTACCAAGAGCCCGTGGCCTCCAACGTGGAGCCGCGCACCACCGTGACCGCGCGCAACGCGCTGCTCGCCGCGAGCCGCAAGCGCCTCGTGTCGGACGACACGGCCGCCGACCTGCGAATACGCCTCGACCTCGTGGAGCAGACCCTGCGCTTCGGCCGCGGCGCGCGCGACGGGTGGTACGAGAGCCCGCTCGGCAAGGCCGACCTCCGCTACGCGCTGGGCGTGCTCTTCGGCGCGCCGCAGAACGGCGGGTCGGACGGTCGAATGGAGACCTTCGACTACGTGTTTCGCGGCCGCGCCCAGGCGCACCTCCCGGGCGTCGGCGTCGCGTGGATGCTCATGCCCATGAGCGCGCCCTTCCAGACCCTCCGCGCGCACCTCGTGGATTTTCCCGGCGGCACGGGCTTCGCGCTGAACGGCATGCGCGGGGCGGTGAGCACGCCCATCGCCGCGACCGTGATGCTCCTCAACTACCGCCTCGCGGAGATCGAGCGCGATCTGCTCTACCGCCGTATCCTCTTCGGCCCCGAGGTGGAGGCGACGCAGCTCGCGGCCATCCCGGCCCACGCCGTGGGCCAGCGCGCCGCCGAGCTCGGCGCCGGCTGATCCGCGCGGGGGCTCGACTACGGGCAGCCGGCCGAGTCGGCCTCGTGGGCGCCGAACGACGCGGGCGCCGTGCGCGCTGTGCCGAAGAAGTCCTTCGGGGCGGCCTCGTTGATGGGCGCGCCGGCGCGGATGCGGCAGTGCGCCCCGGAGGTGAGCTTCCAGCCAGTCTCGAAGAGCTTCTTCGTCCCGAAGCCCTCCTCGGTGGCGCCTTCCATGTAGGGGATCAGCGCGCCGAAGCTGCCGTTCGCCGAGGCCTCCTTCACGCACAGCGCCGCGGGGATGGTCTTGCAGTCGGCCTGGATGAACACGTTATTGCGGATTTGCTCGGGCTTGTACCAGTTGGCCGCGACCATGTCCTCGAGGGTCGTGTACACGTCGTTGGGGCGCGGGGCGCCGTCCTTGGCGTTGGTGTGAATCATGAGCACAGCCGGCCCCGTGTAGTTCACGAACGCGTTGTTCTCGACCAGGCCGAGCGCCTCGTCGGCCTCGACGAGCGTGAAGCCGAACTGCCCATTGCCCGTATTGCCCACCATCAGCGAGAGGTTGTTCTGAAGGATCGCGCCGGTGTAGCCGATAGCGAGGTAATACGGGCGCACGACGTCCCAGCCCTTGCCGCCCTTCTGCGAGTTCTCCGTGGGGGGCGAGACCGGGTCGCCGGAGACCGTAAAGAGGGTGTTGTTGATCGCGCGCCCGCCGTGCCCGCGGTCGTCGAACATGAGCGCGGTGGCGTTGCGCTCGTTGTAGAAGCCCTTCTTCCCTTCCACGTTGAAGCCCGCCATGGACGCGGGCGACACGGTCTCGGAGTAGAGGCCGCCCGAGAACACCATGTTGTTGAAGATGAGCGCGTCCTCCGAGTGGTCGACGCGGACGCCGCGGATGAACACGAAGCTCCGGTCCATGTTGGTCTCGGGATCCGGCGGGTCCATCACGGCGTCGCCGCCGTAGACGCGGTTGCCCTCGACGCGGATACGCGCCGTCTCGGCCGCGAGGATGCCCCAGACGAGGCACGTCTCGAAGCAGGAGGCGATACCCCCTTTGATGACGTTGCCGACGATGTTGAGCTCGGTGTCGCCCACGGCCGCGACGCCGATGCCGCCGTTGTAGCCGCTCGCCTCCATGCGGGGCTTGTCCCACGTGATGAAGTTGTTGCGGATCTCGCGCTTGCCCGCCGAGGCGACCGAGATCGCGGTGGTCGCGTCCGCCCCGGTGCCGGAGCCGCCGTTCACGATGTTGTCCACCACCTCGACGTCGCCGCCGCCCTGCAGGAGCATGCCGTACGAGCCGTTGCCCGCGCCGCGCCCCTTGCGCGCGTTCTCGGGGGTGTCGGGCTCGTAGCACTTGCCGTCGCCGCCGTAGATGTCGTTGTTCTTGATGAGCGGCGAGCCGTCGATGACCCAGATGCCCATGCTGCCGAAGGTGGACGAGCAGAAGCCGCTCCCTCCCTTGATCTTGTTGTCGCTCAGGGTCGGCGAGGCGCCGTCGGTGATGGTGACCCCGACAGTGCCGGAGTTGCCCTCACCCGCGTCGATCGTGAGCCCGTCGATGATGGTGTCCGTGCGGGTGATCTTCGTGTCCTGCCGGCGCAGGAGGAACGTGAGGGGCGAGTTGTACTCGGGCGAATAGGCCCCGTTCTGCAGGATGGTCTCGTTCGCCGACTTGAAGCCCTTCGCGTACCCGAAGTTGTCGTCGCGCTTGAAGCCCGAACAGTCGTAGCCGCCGCGGATGGAGAGCGGATACTCCACCACGAGCTGTGACTCCTTGTAGGTGCCCGCGCACACGTGCACCTCCCACGGCAGCACGCCGCCGTCGGTCTGGAAGCCCGCGCGCGCCTTGGTGATGGCCGTGACGGCCGACTTGATGGTGGCCTTGGGCTTGGCCGGCGAGCACCCGTCGTTCTTGTCGTCCCCCTTGGACGACACGTACAGGAAGCGCTCGGGGCCGGTGCAGGGCGGCGGCAGCACGCAGTCTTCCCCGACCCCGCACCGCGCGTTCGCCCCGCCCGCGTCGGCGAGGGTGCCGGGCAGCTCGAGCTCGCCGCAGCCAGTGGAGGTCGCCGAGCCGCCGGTGGCGACGAGCGCCAGCGCACCAAGAAAGAGCCATCTACGCATGCTGGGGATTCTGAGCGAAATCCGCCGGCGCGTCGAGCGCTGCCGCGGCGTTTCCGCGCTGCTAGACTGCGCGAATGTCGAGCTATCGCGAGGCGCAGCCACCTGGGTTCGAGAAGACGGCCGAGCTCCACACCTGGGACTCGACGCGAGCGTGTCCGCGCTGCGCGTTCGGGCTCTATTGCGGCAGGAAAGAAGACCTCGAGCTCGACGCCTGCGGCCGCTGCGGCGGCGTGTGGCTCCGCGCCGACCAGGCGAGCCGCGCGCTCGCCACGGGCTCGCGCGCCCACGAGGAGCTCGCCAGGAAGGTCGAGCTCGCGACGCGCGCCGCACCTCCGCGCGAGGCGGGCCCCCTGCCGTGCCTCGAGTGCGCGGCGCCCATGACCCGTCGCGACGTGGGGGGCGTGGTCGTCGACACGTGCTCGCACGGCACCTGGTTCGACCGCACCGAGCTCGTCGCGATCATGCGGGCCCGGCGCGGCGAGCCCACGACGGCGCGCGGGCTCGACGCGGCCTTCCTGAGAGAGCACGCCGATCGCGAGAAGTGGGGCCCGCTCATGGCCGCGGTCGAGCTCTATCGCCAGCTCATCGGCTGAGCCCCGACCACACCTACAGCAGCACGCGGAAGGTCGAGGCGGCCTCGCCGTCTTGGAGCTCTACGCCGAGCTCGAGCAGCTCCTTGCGGAGCGCGTCGGCGCGGGCGAAGTCCTTGCTCTCGCGCGCCTCGCGACGCGCCGCCACCTTCGCCTCGATCTCGGCGCCGTCGAGCCCGCGGATGCGGAGCCGCTGCGCGCGCGTGCGCTCGAAGAACTCGGCGGCCGGCGTGCGCATGAGGCCGAGCGGGCCCACCGAGCCGTCGAGCGCGTTGACGCACGCCGCGGCGAGCTTGCGCGCCTCGTCTTGCGCGGGCTTGTCCTTCTTCAGCTTCGCGACCTGCTGGACGATCTCGTTGCCCGCCTTCGCCAGCTCCGCGAGCACCGAGAGCGCGACCGGGGCGTTCAGGTCCTTGTCGAGGGCGCCGAGCACGTTCGCCGCGGCGGACTCGACCACCTTCGCCTGCCCCTGGAGGACGTTGCCGACCTTGGGCTCGTGGCCCTCGGCGGCGCGGACGAGCGCTTCTCGTGTAGAATACAAGTACTCGATCCGGCGCTCGGCCTCGTCGACGCCGGGGAAGACGACGCGCCCGTCGGGGCGCTTCTCCACGTCGAACGCGAGCGGTCCGCGGTAGTGCGTGCCCAGCAAGAAGTAGCGAAACCCTTCGGGATCGTTGCGCTCGAAGACGTCGCGGATCGTGACGAAGTTGCCGAGCGACTTGCTCATCTTCTCGCTGTCGACGTTCAGGAACCCGCCGTGCATCCACACCTTCGCCAGCTCGGGGCCGTGGGCGGCCTCGCTCTGGGCGATCTCGTTCTCGTGGTGCGGGAACATGAGATCCATGCCGCCGCAGTGGATGTCGAAGTGGGGTCCCAGGTAGCGCTCGGCCATGGCCGAGCACTCGATGTGCCAGCCGGGCCGGCCCTTCCCCCAGGGGCTGTCGAAGCCGAAGGCCTCGTCGTTCGAGCCCTTCCAGAGGGCGAAATCGAGCGGATCGCGCTTGATGTCGCCGACCTCGACGCGCGCGCCCGAGAGCAGCTCGTCGATCTTGCGGCGCGAGAGCTTCCCGTAGCTCGGGAACGAGCGCACCGCGAAGTACACGTCGCGCCCCTTCGGGGTGTCGACGGCGTACGCGTGGCCCTTGTCGACCAGCGCGGCGATGAGCGTCACGATCTCCTCGATGTGGGTGGACACCCGGGGGGCGTGATCGGGGGCCTGGCAGCCGAGGCGCGCGAGGTCGGCGTCGGCCATGTCGCTCATCCGCCGCGAGAGGGCGAGCGGCTCCTCGCCGTTCTCCGCGGCGCGACGGACGATCTTGTCGTCGACGTCGGTCACGTTGCGCACGTGCGTCACCCGGAGGCCGCGCGCGCGGAGGTGGCGCACCAGCACGTCGAACGTGGTGTACGTGCGCGCGTGCCCCGCGTGGGCGAGATCGTACGTGGTGATGCCGCACACGTAGAGCCGGGCCTCGCCGGGCACCGTGGGCTCGAACGGCTCGAGCTTCTGAGAGAGCGAGTTGTAGAGGCGGATCGACATGGCCCGGCGACTCTACACGAAGCGGCCGCGTTCGGCCTCCGAGTGTCGCGGGAGCGTGGTAGCCTCCGGCCGCCATGCGTCCGTCCAGCGCGCGCGTCCGCCTCTGCGTCTCCGTGCAGGTTGCAGCCATCACGGCGGCCCTCCTGGGCGGCGGCGCGCTCGGGTGCGGGACCGGGCGGTCTTTCGAGGGCGGCGTCTTTCGGCAGGGCGAGCACATCGCCTTCCGGGTGCCCGAGCCTCCCGCGGCGTGGCGGCGGCTCGAGATGGCCCAGGCGAGCCTCGCGTTCCGCGACGACGCCGCGGGGGCGAGCGTCCTCGTGAACGCGCAGTGCAAGCGGGCTGACGACGACACGCCGCTCCCGGCGCTCACGAACCACCTCCTCATCGGCACCACCGAGCGGCAGCTCGAGGAGCAGACCGTGGGGCCCTTCGACGGCCGCGAGGCCCTCCAGACCAAGGTGAAGGCGAAGCTCGACGGCGTCCCCTTCGCGTTCGACATCTTCGTGCTCAAGAAGGACGGCTGCATCTACGACTTCGTGCTGGTCGCGCCGGCCGAGCGCGCCGAGGCGAGCCGCCCCACCTTCGAGGCGTGGGTGCGCGGGTTTCGCACGCTGCCCGGCGCGGGGGTCCTGTGAGCGGCCTCGCGGCCTCGCCGCCGGGCGCCGACGCGCCCCCGCCCTCGCGGCGGGCCTCGCTCGTCCCGCCGCCCGAGCCCCCGAAGCCCGATCGCAAGCTCGAGGCGCTGCAGTTCCTCGAGCAGCTGGGCGAGGTCACGGTGCTCTCGGCGCGCACCTTCCGCATGCTCTGGAAGCGCCCGTTCGAGACCCGCTCGACCCTCCACCAGATGGAAATGCTGGGCGTGAAGTCGATGGGCATCGTCAGCGTGACGAGCATCTTCATCGGCATGGTCATGACCATCCAGTTCGCGTTCGGCCTGAAGCGCTTCGGCGGCCTCGAGTACATCCCGCGGGTCATCGTCTTGTCGTTCCTCCGCGAGCTCGCGCCCACGTTGACGGCGGTCATCGTGGGAGGGCGCATCGGCAGCGGCATGACGGCAGAGGTCGGGGCGATGAACGTGACCGAGCAGGTCGACGCCATCCGCGCGCTCGGCGCCGATCCGGCCAAGAAGCTCGTGCTCCCGCGCGTCTTGGCGAGCGTCATCATCATGCCAGTGCTCAGCGTCTACGCGCTCATCCTCGGCACCGTGGGCGCGATCGTGATCTGCGCCGCCCAGTTCGGCATCGCGCCGAAGAACTTCGTGCTCTCGGCGCTCGAGGTCATCAAGATGGGCGACTTCTTCAGCGGCCTGCTGAAGACGCCCGTCTTCGGCTTCATCATCGGCATCGTGGGGTGCCACTACGGCCTGCGCACGTCCGGCGGCACCGAGGGCGTGGGCCTGTCCACCACGCGCACCGTGGTGGCGGTGAGCATCTCCATCCTCATCGCCGACTTCCTGCTCACGAAGCTCTTCATGCTCTTCATGCCGATGGCCGGTGGCTGAGGTGCCGGGCGACCCGACGCGGCGCGCGCACGCCGGCTTCTCGCCGGTCCGCGGGGGCGTCGCGGTGGGGATGCTGCTCGCGCTCCCGCTGGCCATCGCTTCGCTCGCGGTCCACGCCTCGCTCGCGCGCCGCGACGAGGAGGGCCGCGCGCCCGCCAAGCGGGCCGTCGTGAGCCGCCTGCCGTCCGCCGACCTCGCCTTCGCCGGGGGCTCGCGGCACCTCCGGTTCCTCTCCCTCGAGGAGCCCCAGGCGGCCTTCGCAGACGGCCCGGGCCTGCCCGATCCCGACCCGGCCGGCGGCCTCATCGGGGCGCCGCGCGAGGCCTTCGCGGGCGCGTACACGCGCGGCGCAGGGCCAGCCGCCACGGGGGCGCGCCCGTGACCGAAGGGGCGAACGAAGGTCTATGGCG
>DAORJJ010000013.1:0-30531 GCA_035439005.1 Polyangiaceae bacterium
CTCCTCCGCGCGGTACTCGAGGCGCGCGCCGCCGATCTCGATGATGCACGGCGGGCGCACCTCGGTCCACTCGGTGCCGATGGGGAAGCCGTCCACGCACGCGGCGTTGTTGGGATCGGTGGTCTGGAGGAAGAGCGCGTAGCCGTCGAAGTACGCGTACGCGTGCACGTCGAGCATGCGCGCGCCGTCGACCCGCCACTGCCCGCGGCGGCCGATGCTCAGCGTGGGGGACTCCTTCCCGGAGGTGAGCGGGATGAACCCGGGCTCACCGATTCCGTTCACGATCTCGATGACGTGGGTGGAGGCCGCCATGAAGGGACAGACACGAGGGGAAAGAGGTGGAGGATCGAAGGAGCGCGAGGCCCCGAGACGCTAGCGCCGACGCTGCGCGGCTTCGTAGACCGAGGCCGGGAGATCGAGCCCGTGCTCGTGCAGCTGCTCGATGCACCGCGGGATGATGCCGGTCGGGCCGATCGTGCTCTCGATCTTTCCGGACGGGTCGAACCCTTGGTACTCGCGCACGAAAATGTCCTGCATCTGATACGAGCTCGTCGTCGCATCATACCCCAAGACCTCGGTCACGTGCGTGATCTTGCGGCTGCCGTCTTGGAGGCGCGACACCTGGACGATGAGGTTCACGGCCGACGCGATCTGCACGCGGAGCGCGTGGAGCGGCATGTCGACGTCGCTCATCATGCCCATGGTCTCCAGGCGCGTGATGGTGTCGCGGGGGTACGTGGCGTGGAGCGTGGACATGCAGCCGCCGTGGCCCGACGTCATCGCCTGCACCAGATCGAGGGCCTCGCCGCCGCGGATCTCGCCGACGACGATGCGGTCCGGGCGCAGGCGGAGGGTCGCGCGGAAGAGGTCGCGGATCTTCACCTCGCCCTTGCCCTTCGGGTCGGGCGGCCGCGCCTCGAGCTGGCAGACGTGGGTGCGCTGCAGCTGCAGCTCGCGCGAGTCTTCGATGATGACCACGCGCTCCTCCTCGGGGATGAACGACGAGAGCGCGTTCAACATCGAGGTCTTCCCCGAGCCCGTGCCGCCCGCGATGAGCACGTTCAGCTTCGAGGCCACGAACACCTTGAGCGCCTCGGCGACCTCGTCGGTCATGGCGCCGAAGTTGATGAGGCGCTGGACGGTGAGGGTCTCCTTGAAGAACCGACGGATCGACACGCACGGCCCGTCCGGCGCGGCCGGCGGCAGGACGGCCTCGATGCGCGATCCGTCGGGCAGGCGCCCCTCGAGGATGGGCCGCTCCTCGTCGATGTGCTTGCCGACGTATTGCGCGGCGTTGCGCAGCGCCGCCGTGAGGTGCTCGACGCTCTCGAAGGTCGCGTCGGAGAGGTGCAGCGTGCCCTTCTTCTCGAAGTAGATCTGCTTCGGCCCGTTGATCATGATGTCGCTCACGCCCGGGTCCTCGAGGAGGGGGCGGATGGGACCGAAGAACTGGAGCAGGGTCTCTTCGAATATTTCCTTCGGGATCATGGCGTGTCGCCCTCGACGCGGTGAAGGATGGAGGCCCGCGCTTCCTCGACGTGAGAGCCCTTCGGTTCGAGCCGGAGGTACTCGCGAAAATGGGAGTCGGCGGCCACGAGGTCTTGCTCCGCGTCGCGCAGCAGCACGGCGAGGGCGTAGTGCGCCTGCGCGTCGTTCGGCCTCGCGGCGAGCACGCGCTCGAACTCGACGCGCGCGAGCTTGGGCTCCTCGGTCGCCGAGTAGAGCGACGCGAGCACGAGCCGCACGCGCACGTCGTTCGGGTGGTGCACGAGGTGCTCGCGCGCGTACTTGGCGGCGAGCCGAAAGCGTGACTCCTTGATGCACACCTCGAGCAGCAGCGGCATGATTTGGCGGGGATCGCCGCCCTGGGCGAGGGCGTCGGCGAGGTACTCCTCGGCGCGCACGTAGTCGCCCACCGCCGCGAAGCCCCGGCCGCGCGAGATGAGCTTGTCGACGGTGTGCTCGCGGCTGTACGTCGCGACGTCGGCCTTGATGGTCTCGGAGGCCGAGGGCGGCCCGCAGGCAGCGACGCCGACCGCGGCGAGCAGCGCCGCGACCCCGCGAGATACGTGCAGCATGCACAAACCAGGTGTGCTCGGGAGGGCGGCTCCCCGGCGCGCGACGATCACGTCTTCTTGGCGGCCTCGCCGATCTTCAGCTTGAGCTTTCTGTCGAGGTTCGAGAGCCATGTCACGTACTCGCCCGTCTTTCCGCTGGTGAACTGCTGAAGAATGCGGACCTGCCGCTGGGCGAGGGCCCAGTCTTCCACGGAGAGCGCGTGGTCGAGCCGCACCTGCTGCGTGCGGTAGTCGTCGCTGAGCTCGGCGCGCATCGCCCGGGCCGCCTGGTCGGCGATGCCCGCCGAGGCCGCGTCGCCACCCACACGGTAGCACGCGGCCGCTTCCTCGAACAAAGGGACCGCGTGGACGCCGTCGGCGACGTGAAAGGGTCGGCGCTCGCGCTTCGCGTCGGCGATGGCCATGCGCTCCTGGGCGCGGGCGAGGCCCTGCACGCCGCCCACGGGGCACGCCGCGATGGGCGGCCCCCAGAGGGCGGGCGCCTCCTTCTTGGCGAGCACGGGCCCCGTGGCCTCGTCGGGGGCGAGGAACAGGTAGCCGGCCGCGGGCAGCATGAGCGCGAGGCCGATGAACGCGAGCGGGCTCTGCCCCTTCTTCTTCTGCTGGGTCTGCCCGCCGAGGCCCGCCGAGTCGGCGATCGCGACGGCGATTTGGGTCTGGTTGACGCCGAGCACCGCGTCCGGGGGGAGCGGCGACTGCATGAACGGGACGTTGTTGATGGTGGGCGAGGGCTGGAAGTTCAGCGCCTTCACGAAGACGCCCGCCGGGCCGAGCTCGACGAGGAGGTGCTCCACCGCCGCCTGGTCGAGCGGGAGGCGGATCTCGCAGTGCGCGCCGCTCCCGATGAGCACGCGCTCGGACTCGATGTTGAGCTGCTCGATCTGCCCTGTGGGGAGTCGGATCTGGAAGCGTAGGACGCGCACGCGACAACCTTTCTACACCGGCCAGTGCATCAATTCTCTTGAATTGTGCACGCGGGTTTGGGCGGAGCCCATCGAAACAACAAGAGTGTCGCGTTCTTGGGCGGAGCCCAAGGTGGCGCAGCACCCGCCGCTTCGACGGAGACGCGACACTAGAGGCCGCCCGTGATGTTCATCATGGCGGGCCCGAGGATGAGGCCCATGATGGCGAAGAACACGAGCATGAGGGGACCGACCATCGCGACGCCGGCCTTGGCCGCGGACTCCTCCGCGCGGACCGAGCGGCGCTGCCGCGACACGCCGGCCTGGATGCTGAGGACCTCGGAGACGGGGTTGCCGCGCTCCTCGGCCTGGACGAGCGAGTTGACGAACTCGATCACGGCCTCGCAGGGGCAGCGGTTCATGAACTCGATGAGCGCGTCCTTGCGGGTGCGCCCGAGGTTCATGGTCTGCAGGAGGAGGGTGAACTCCTCGACGATGGGGTCGGACGGGTTGCTCGACTTCTCCACGACCTGCCGCACGGCGCCCGGGAAGTCGAGGCCGGCACCCATGGAAAGCGCCATGAGATCAATGACATACGGCAGCCCGCGGCTCACCGACTTCAGGCGCTCCTGGGCCTCGCCGCTGATCTGCATGTAGGGCATCGACCCGCCGAGCGCGAGGCCGGCGATGAGGGTGATCTGGCCGAGGTCCATCATCCAGCCGAAGATGCCGCCGACGAGCCCGCCGACCAGCGTGGCGAGGATGGTGAGCGCGATGTACTCGTCGGCGCTGATGCCCATGAAGTCGCCGGCGAGGCCGATCTGCTTGTCGAGCGCCGCGCGCTGCTCGTCGGTGGGCATGCCGCTCACGCGGAGCCCGAGCCAGCGCACGATCGGCTCGATGCTCGCCCACGTCTCGTTGTTCGCCAGCGCCCGCTGGCGCTTCAGGCCGCGCAGGCCGAAGCGGCTCGCCTGACGGCTCGGCGCGCTGCCGATCGTGTAGAGCGCCAGCGCCAGCGAGAAGCTGATGAGGACCGGCACCGAGTAGCGGAGGGTGAGGAGCTGCCAGGAGTAGGTGGGCATGTCAGAGGTCCACCGCGAGCACCTTGCGTGCGATGATGATCGAGCTGGCCCAGCAGGCGACGCAGCCCGTGCTGATGAGGTACCCCGTGACGCTCTTGGTGAGCGGGTCGAAGTACCCGGGCCAGAGCGAGTTCAGGCCGACGAGCAGGCCGAACGGCATGACGGCGATGACCCAGAGCTGCATCTTGCCCTCCGCGGTCTTGGTGCGCACGACGCCCTCGAGGCGGCGCATCTCGCGGAGGGTGTTGGCCGTCGCCTCGAGCACCTTCGGCAGGTTGCCGCCGACCTGCCGGCCGATGAGCACCGACGAGAGCGCCGAGTCGAGCTGGCGGCTCCCCACGCGCGCCGCCATGTGGAGGAGCGCCTGGTCGAGCGTGCTGCCGACCTTCATCTCTTTCAGGGCGAGGTCGACCTCCTGGCGCATCGGGTCGGTGATGACCGACGCGACCGAGTTGAGCGCGCCGCCGATGCTCGGGGTGGTCTTCAGCGCGTTGGCGAGGGCGAGCATGAAGTTGTCGAGCTGCTCCTCGATGAGCTCGACGCGCTTGCGGCGCATCGCCTCGATGTAGACCAGCGGCACGACGGCGATGAGGAGCAGGCCCGCCCACCAGAGCGGGATGGAGAAGAGCACGTTCGCCGTGATGAGAAAGAACGCGACGCCGAGCTGCCCGAGGGTGATGTTCTGCCCGGGGATGAAGATGAACATCGGGCGCAGGCGCTGCTCGAGCAGCGAGTTGTAGCGCGCCCAGTAGCGGTACACGGGCCCGGACTGGTCGGCCGCGGCGGCCCACGTGCCGGCGAAGAGCGCGAGCCCGGTGACCCCGGCGCTCGCCCACTTCAGCACCTCCGTCACGGGGGAGACGTCCCCCATTCTGCCGCTCATCATACGTAGGGCTCCCCGGGCTTCACGAGCCCCATAACGATGAACGTATCGAGGAACGACGGCAAGTAGCCCGTGGCGCGGAACTCGCCGACGACCTTGCCGCCCGGGCCCGTGCCGGTGCGCACGAAGGCGAAGATGTGGCGCAGCTCGATGTCGCCCGACTCGCGATCGAGGCCGGTCACCTCGCTGATGGCGGTGACCTTGCGCGAGCCGTCGGAGAGGCGGCTCTGCTGGACGATCATGTTCACGCTGCCGGCGATCTGCTCGCGGATCGCGCGGACCGGCAGATCGAGACCCGACATGAGCACGAGGGTCTCGAGGCGGTTGATCGCCTCGCGCGGCGAGTTCGCGTGCGTCGTGGTCATCGACCCGTCGTGGCCGGTGTTCATGGCCTGGAGCATGTCGAGCGCCTCGCCGCCGCGGCACTCGCCGACGACGATGCGGTCGGGGCGCATGCGGAGGGCGTTCTTCACGAGGTCGCGGATCGTGTACTCGCCGCGCCCCTCGAGGTTCGGCGGGCGGGTCTCGAGCGACACCACGTGCGGCTGCTGGAGCTGGAGCTCGGCCGCGTCTTCGATGGTGACGATGCGGTCTTCCTCCGGGATCGAGGCCGAGAGCACGTTGAGGAGCGTGGTCTTCCCGCTGCCCGTGCCGCCGGAGATGACGATGTTCTTCTTCGCGATCACGCAGCGCGTGAGGAACCGACCCATCTGCGTGGTCATCGAGCCGTAGCCCACGAGCTTCTCGAGGGTGAGCGGCACCTTCGAGAACTTGCGGATCGTGATGCACGCGCCGCGGAGCGCGATCGGCTTGATGACCGCGTTCACGCGGGAGCCATCCTTGAGGCGCGCGTCGACGAGCGGCGACGACTCGTCGATGCGCCGGCCGAGCGGCGTGACGATGCGCTCGATCACCGCGCGCACGCGCTCGTCGTCGGTGAAGCGCGCCTCCGACAGCATGAGCTTGCCGCCGTTCTCGATGTAGATCGTGTTTGGATCCACGACCATGATCTCGCTGACCTTGGGGTCGGAGAGGAACCGCTCGAGCGGGCCGAGGCCGAGGGCCTCGTCGGAGAGCTCGCCGATGAGCGTGTCGCGATCGATCTCCGGGGGGATCTTCAGCGCCATCGTCGCCACGATCTGGCGGAGCGCGGTGAGCACCTTCGGGCGCATCGAGGGGTCGTCGAGCTTCTTCGCGTCGATGGTGGCGAGATCGAGGTGCTCGAGGAGCGCCTTGTGGATCTCGCGGCGCATCTCGACGTCTTTTTTTCGCTCCTCGTCGCGGGGGCGCGACGGCATGAGCTGCGCCTGCATCGCCGGGTTCTGCCCGAGCGCCTGCGGAGGGAGCGGGGGCGCCTGGCCGCGGGCCTGCGCGTGGTGCTGCTGCATGTGCGCCGGCATCTGGCCGGACATGCCCATGTGGCCCCCTTGCTGGCCCCCCTGCTGGCCCATGTGCGGCGGCATCTGCGAGGCCATCGGCGGCGGCGCCATCGGCGGCAGCCCGGTGCGCGGGCGGCTCGGCTGAGGCGGCGGCGGCGGCGGCGGCGCGTCGCCCGGAAAGAACGCGAGCGTGAAGTCGCCGAGCACGACCGGCGTGCCGAAGGGCACCTCGATCGCCTCGCGCTTCAAGAGGATGCCGCCCGCGAGCGTGCCGTTCGTGGAGACGTCCTCGACCAGGATCGACTGCGGGCCGATCTGCACGACCGCGTGCTGCCGGGACACGAGGTCGCTCTCGAGCCGGAGCACGCACTGCGCGTGGCGCCCGATGGAAATGGGCCCAGTGACGACCATCGTCTCCTGGCGCTGGCCCTGGGACTCAGACTGGATGAGGACCCGAACCGAGGTCATGCCCTGCTCCTCGCGGTACCAGCGGCGGCGACGGCCACGGCTTGGCCGCCTACTTGGCGGATGGGGGAGCCTTCGGGAAGGCCTCCACGTTGTCGATGTCCCCCGAGTAGTCCTTGAAGCTGTTCAAGGCGTTGTTGATGATCTCGAGCGAGCTCTTCGGCACGGAGTCGACGACGCTCGGGATGATGAACACCGCGCCCTCGGTCTCGGCGTTGTCCCAACGCTGGCTGCCGAACAGCGCCCCCACGACGGGCAGCTGCGCCAGGCCCGGCAGGCCCGCGCTGTCGCGCCGTCGGGTCTGGGTCTTGATGCCGGAGAGCACGAGCGCCTGCCCGAGCTTCAGCGTGACCAGGGTCTCGAGCTTGGTGGTCGAGCGGCCCGGCACGGTGCCCGAGGCCGCGGGGGTGAGGTCGGCCACGTCGGCGGCGAGCTTGATCTCGACGTCCTTCGAGTTGACGTCGTACCGGGGCAGCACGGTCACGTTCGTGCCGAACTGCACCTTCACGAGGCCCACCGAGTTCGCGGTGACCTGCTGGAAATTCTGCTCACCGCCGCTCTGGAAGGTGGCCTCGGAGCCGTTCGACGTGATGACCGTCGACTGCTTCATGATGCGCACCCAGCCGTAGCGCGACCCGATGTCGAGGCGCGGCATGGGCTGGTTCACGATGTTCGCCTCGGCGCGCGTCGCGGTCTTGGCGATGAAGTCGAAGTCGATGCGCGTCGCGACGATCTGCTGGCCCTGGCCCGAGACGCCGCCGATGGAGTCGGGCCACCCGATGCCCACCGTGTAGTTCCAGCTCTTCTCGTACTGAACGAAGTAAAAGTCGAGTCGCATCAACAGCTTGCGGTCGGCGGCGCCCTGCCCCACCGTGACGACCGACTCGACCTGCCCTTGGTAGAGGGAGGCGATCTGCTGGATGCGCTTGGAGTCCGACTCGCTCGAGACGCCGCCCTCGATGAACACGCGGCCGCCGACGCGGCGCACGCGAATGCCAGGGATGCCCTCGAGCAGCTGCACGAGCTCCTTCTCGACCACCTGCGGCGGGCGCTGCGCCACCGAGATGTCGTAGGTCACCTGCGACTTGTCCTTGCGGATGAGGAGCAGCGTCGTGGACCCCGGCTTCACGGCGCGGAGGACGAACTGCGACTTGTCGTCGGTGAGCTGCACGCTCACGATGCCGGCCTGGCCCTCGGTGTACTGGTCGATGCCGGCCGCGGGGATGGTCTTGGTCTCGCCGATGGCGAGCGCGATGTCCTCTCGCTTCTGCGAGCCCTGCGCCGCCGCGGCGCGAGGCACCATCGAGAAGGAGATCAGCGAGGCGGTGCCCATGGCCGCCGCGAGCCAGAAGATACGTGCGGAGCGCTTCAAGCTAAGCTTCACGGGTTTTGTCCTCCGCCACCGATCACGGTGGGCCCCTTTGGCGTACGCACGCCAGGGATGGTGGCCCGCTGCTCGGGCTTCAAGATTGCGTCCATGTTGATGTCGACGAGGCCGACCGTGGTCTTGTTGTCCTCGGGGTTTCGGACGGCGACCGCGAGGCGGCCGCGCTCGGCGGCGAGCGCCAGGATTTGGGCCTCGGGGAGGGTGAGGCTCAGCGTGAGGAGGTTCTCGCGATCGGCCGACTTGTCGCGGCTCTCGCTCGCCTCGACCGAGGTGTCGACGCCGGTGGCCAGCACGAGGACGCGCTGGAGGAGCACGACCGCGTTCTTCGCCTCGCTCATGCCGCCCGCGCCGAGGACGCCGATGACGTCGACGTAGTCGCCTGGGCGAATGAGCGCGATGCTCGAGTCGTCGCGTGCGGTGCGGATCGACACCGCGCGGTAGCCGGGCTGCACGAGGACGCTCAGCTCTTTGCGATCTTCGTTCGCGGTGGCGAGGTCCGTCCACATGAGGGTCTGGCCGGCCTTCACGGTGGTGCCCACGCGGAGGTTCAGGATCTTCGCCTTCTCGGCCTCCTTCACGGAGCGCTCTTCGACGTAGGCGATCGGGATCTCGCGCGTGGCGATGTTGTCGTCCGTGAGCGGCTTGCCGCGATCGACCTGCTTGACGACGGTGAGCACGCGCACGCGCTCGCCGCCGGAGGCCTCCACCTCGAAGCGGCGTTGGTAAAGAAAGAGGAGGAAGATCCCGAGGATGCCGACCACGACGGCGATGGCGAGGGCGCGACGATTCACGGCGACACCTCGCCTTCGGCTCGGGCTCGCCGTCGACCTTCGCTCGCCCCTGCGGGGCTCACTTCCGGTTCACGCGACACCTCGCCTTCGGCTCGGGCTCGCCGTCGACCTTCGTTCGCCCCTTCGGGCCTCACTTCCAGGTTCACGAAGTGGCCTCCGTGCGGGCAACCGAGCTCGCGTTCGTCATGGGGGTCTCCTCACCTTCCGGGCGGCCACGCCGTCGTTTGGCGCGCGAGGCGCTCGCTTGCGGTTTCATGAGTTTGACCACGGTAGCGACAATTCCGCGACGCAGGAAGCTTCATCGCGCTCCGCCGGTCACCCGCGCGCACGCCCGGCCCGCGCTTCCACCCCCACCGCACGAATCCGCCGTGGGTGTCCGAGCGGGGCGCTCAGAAGCTGACGCTCAGGTTGGCGAGGAAGCTCCGGCCGCTCTGGAGGATCGTGCGCTGGCGATATTCGCGGCTGGGGACCGTCTCGTACCGCGAGTCGGTGACGTTGTAGGCGCCGACAGCGTAGCGCGCGTTGAAGCCCTCGAGCTCGCCGGAGAAGACGAGATCGCCGACGATGCCCGCCCGCGTCGTGCCCTGCGGCGGATCGCTCTGCTCGCTGTCGGAGTCGAAGCGCGGCCCCTCCACCGACACGCGCACCATCGCCATCAGCGCGCGCCCCACGATCGGCGCCGCGCCCTTCACGGAGCCGAGCACGTAGGGCGAGTTGGGCACCTCGCGGAGCGTGGGCGCGTCCAGGTACCGCGCGCGCTGCGCCGACACCGTCGCGCTCGCCATGAAGCCCTGCCGCCACTCGCGGCGGAGCTCCGCCTCGCCGCCGGCGACGACCACGGGCGACTCGCTGTTCTCGTAGCGGAGCTTGCCACCGCCCGCGTCGCGCAGCTCGATGAGGCCCGTCACGTAGTTGGTGTATCCTGCAAGGATTGCCACGAGCGTCGGGTTGAAGCGATGGGACACCTCGAGCTCGCCCGCGACCACCTGCTCGGGGCGGAGCCCGATCGGGGCGGAGCGGTCGGAGCCGCTGGAGAACAGCTCGTACACGCTCGGGGAGCGGAAGGCCTTGCCGCCCAGGAGCTTCACCTTGCCCCCCTTCCACGTGTCGAGGATGAGCGCCACGCGCGGGTTCGTCGCGCCCACGGGGTCGAACGCGACGTTCGAGTAGTAGTCGCGCGCGCCCGCGGAGACCTTCACGGCCCGCGCGGGGCGCGCCTCGCCGACCACGTAGCCGGCGGCGTTCAGGTAGGGGTCGTCGCGATCGGTGAAGACCTCGGTCGTGTCCGCCGCGAGCTGCTTGGCCTGCAGGTGGCCGATGAGCTCGGCGCCGACGGTGAGCTGCAGCGCGTCGGTCGGCCGCACCACGAAGCGCTGCTCCGCGCCCAGCCAGCGGCCCCGGAACACCTCGCTCTCGACGCTGGGCCGCGGCTCGGCGCCGTACGTGCCATAGAAGTCGTAGAGGTTCGCGTGCACGCGCGTGAGGCTCTCCGCGCGCTGGCCGAGCTTGGGCTCGAGGCGCAGCTCGACGAAGGCGCGCGTGTCGCGGACCTTGCTCCGCGGGTCGCCCAGCACGGACTCGTAGGCCCCGGTCGGGATGGCCTTCGTGCGGTGCGCGAGGAACGCCTGCACGGTGAGCCACCGCCACCACACGCGCCCGCCCACCGTGCCCGCGCTGAACCCGTCGGCGTCGCGGACGTTGCCGTCCGAGGGGAGGCCGTCCGCGCCGAGCTCTTGCTCGGGCGCCGCGGGATCGTTCTTGTACTCGCGGAAGTAGAAATCCCGCCCGCCGCTCCGCGCGATCGCGACCGAGGTCCACGCGCCCGCGTCCTCGCCGAGTCGCACGACGCCGGTCGCGCGCGCGCGGCCCACACCGTCGAGCGAGGCGCCCCCCGCGAGCTCGGCGTGCGTGCGGACCTGGCGGCCGCGCGTCACGAGGTTGATGACCCCGAAGAAGGCGCCCGTGCCGTAGACGACGGAGCCTGGGCCGCGCACGACCTCGATGCGCTCGACGTCGTCGAGATCGACGCGACCGTCGAAGCCCACGAGCGACGAGCCGACGTAGTTGTCGTTCGTGGGCTGGCCGTCGATCGTCACGAGCACGCGGTTGCCGTAGTCGCCCGGCCGCGAGAAGCCGCGGACGCCGATGGCCTCGTACGTGCGGTCGTCGCTCAGGAACATGCCGCGGACGCCGCGCACGGCCGCGGCGATCGTCGGGTAGCCCATCGCGCGGAGCTCTGCGCCGGAGATCACGCTGACCGAGGCGGGCGCCGCCTCCGCCGACTCGAGCGAGCGCGACGCGGCCGCCACCTCGTCGAGCTCGAGCAGCTCGGCCTCGACCGTCGACTGCGCCTGCTTGCGCACACGGACGGTCATCACGACCGTGCGGTACCCGGACCGCTCGACGCGCACCTCGTGCTCGCCCTCCGGGACCGACAGGACCGTGGGCGTGAAGCCGCTCGCGCTCCCGTCGATCGTCACGAGTGCCTCGCGCACGTTCGACGAGACGAGGAGCGTCCCCGAGACGGCGACGAGGCGGGGCCGCGCCACCGCCGTGCCGCTCGCGGTGATCTCGAGCGGGACCTCCACCGACTGGTGCCCCGTCTTCGAGACGTACACGGTGCGGCGGCCGACCGGCAGGCGGGTCGTGCACGGCGTCACGCAGAGCGGCTTGGCGTCGTCCGGGGCGAGCCGCACCTGCGCGCCGCGGGGCTCGCCCTCGACGCGGAGGGCGCCGAAGATCGGCGCGAGCGGGACACGCACGGTCGTCTCGGTGCCGAGCTTGAGCTCGACCCCCTCGATCTTGCCGGGCTCGTGCGCGGCGCGCTCGGCGAGGAACGTGTAGCGGCCCGCGGGGAGGGCGAGCACGAGCGGCGTCTGGCCGCGCGCCCCGAGGTCCTTCCGATCGAGGTAGAGCGTGGCGCCCGGAGGGCTCGACTCGACCCGCACGACGGCGACGAGCGGCCGGATGCGCGCGACCGCCTCGCCGAGGCGCGCGCGCATGGCGGGATCGCCCTCGCCCTCGAGGGCGCGCTGGTAGTACCGGTACGCGTCGGCGGGCTGCTTGAGCTGCTCGTACGTGCGCGCGATGTTGAAGACCACGTTCTTGTTGGGGACGAGCCTGTTGGAGGCCAGGAAGTGCTCGAGCGCGCCGGTGAAGTCGCCCGCCTCGTAGCGCTTCGCGGCGAGTCGGAACTGGAAGTCGGCCTCGTCCGCGACGTCGTCGGCGCGCGCGGGGGGAGACGCCCCTACGAGCAGTCCCACGAGCGAGAGGGTCAGTCCGAGGCGGAGGGCGCGCGAGGCCTTGCGGAGCATACGAGCGTCACGTTACGCGGACCGCCGCGCGCGCCGGCGACGAAAAACATGCAGTGTGCACATTTTTCACGAAGGCGGCCGCGTCACCGATGAAGGATGATGTCGCCCGGGGCCGGCGGCTTCGGGGCCGACGCGGGCGCGGACGCCACGGGCCTCGGCCGGGCTGGGGCGAGCGGGGGGGCGCTCTTCCCGGGCCCCGCGGACGCGGGCGGCTCGGCTGCGGCGACCGACGCGCTCGCGGAGGCGCTCCCCGAGGGCGCCGTCGCGGCGAGCGCGCTGGGGAGGCTCGACGCGCTCGGAGCGCTCTGAAGGGCCGCGGTGTCGGTGAGCCCCGGCGGCGCGGGTGGCGCAGCCTGCGTCGCGCGCCACACGAGGACGAGCGCGAGCGTCAAGAGCCCGAGCGCCGTCGCGCTGGTCGAGATCACGAGCGGCAGGTTTCGCGTCCTCGGCGGCGGCACGTCGGCGCCGGTGACGGAGACCAGCGAGAGGTTCGTGCTGCCGGACGACGAGCTGCGCTCCTGACCGCCGAGGGGCGCGGCGACGACCGCCAACGCGGCAGGCGCGGCGACGGTCGGCGCGCCGGCGCTTGGCGGGGGCGCGCCCATCGAGAGCGACGCGTCCGCGGAGGGGAGCTGGGGCAGCTCCATCGAGGCCAGCTCGCCCGTCACGAGGAGCGGGCCCTGCGAGAGCTGCCGCTCGATGACGGCGCGAATGCGCGCGCGCTCCTCGGCGAAATGCTCCGCGACCGCCGCCCCCACGGCGCGCAGCTGCGGGGGCGGGTCGAGCGTCGCCAGGTACGCGTCGAGCGCGGCGCGCATCTCGGCGGCGGTCGAGAAGCGCTCGTTCGGCTCGGACGCGAGCGCCCGCGCGCACACGGCGCCGAGCGCGGGGGGCGCGTCCGGGGCGTGCTCCGCGAGCTTCGGCAGCTCGCCCAAGGCGAGGTAGTGGATGATCCCGGCGTCTGGCAGGTCTTTCCACATGCGCCGGCCCGCGATGGCCTCCCACAGCATGATGCCCACGGCGAAGATGTCCGCGCGGCGATCGACCTTGCGGCCGAGCGCCTGCTCGGGGGCCATGTAGGAAATTTTCCCTTTGATGACGCCGGTTTGTGTCTTCTGCGACGACGTCGCGGCCTTCGCGACGCCGAAGTCGACCACCTTCACCTGACCGTCGAACGTGACGAACACGTTGTGAGGGCTCACGTCGCGATGCACGACGTTGAGCGGCGTCCCGTCCCAGTCGACCGCCTCGTGCGCGGCGTGGAGCCCCTCGAGCACGTCGGCGAGCACGCGGACGTGGTCGCCGAGCGGGAGCGCGCCCTTGCGGACGAGCCGGGAGCGCACGTTCGAGAGGGGCTGCCCCTCGAGGTACTCCATGACGAGCAGGTACTTCCCGTCGCCCTCCATGACCTCGTAGGTCTGGACGATGTTCGGGTGGTTCAGGCGGGCCGCGAGGCGCGCCTCGTCGAGGAACATCTCGCGGAACTCGAACTCGGCGGCGAGGTCGGCCTTGAGCTGCTTGACGACGACGAGCTTGGTGAATCGGCTCGGTCCCTCGGCCGCGGCGAGGAACACCGTGGCCATGCCGCCCCGCCCGAGCTCACCGAGGAGGCGGTACTTTCCAACGGTCGACGGCTCCGTCATCGCGTCACCCGCTCGACGGTCCACCGAGAGCCCATCACGCGAGCATACTGCGGGGCGAGCGACGAGAGAAGCGCCCGGGCGCGCTCAGGGGGACGGGCACTTCTCGCGGCACGCCGAGCGCGCGGCGTGGCACTTGTCGATGCACGGCTTCAGCTTGTCGGCGCACTTGCTGAGGCACTTGTTGTCGTTCAGCGTCTTCTGCTTCTTCGCTTCTTCTTCGGTCGTCTTGCAGGCCTTGAAGCAGGGCTCTTCCTTCTTCAGGCAGAGCGACGAGCAGTACGTGCTGCCCTGGTCGCAGCGCTGCCCGCACGCCGTAGCCGCCTCGGCGTCGGCGCAGGCCTGCTCGACGAGCTCCACGCCGTCGGTGGCCGCGCTCGCCGCGCCAGCACAACGCGACGAGCTGGCGGGCGAGAAGGCGAGCAGCCAGGCGCCTAGGAAGGTCACGACCGAGCCGGTGGCGCGGGCGAGCGAGCTCATTGGAGGTCGAGGTCCTGGGGCTTCATGCCGGGCACGACTTCCATGATGGACATGGCGGTCGTGCCTGCGCCGGGCGCGCGACGCGCGGTGATGATCACCTGCGTGCCGCCGTTGAAGTACGCCCGCATCGTGCCTTCGGGGTGCTCGGGGGCGATCGAGCGCCAGTCGCCCGTGCTCGCGGCCCACTTGTCGTAGAAGACGCCGACGTCCTCGGGCGCGAGCGAGGTCTCGTAGATGCGCACGCCGTAGGGGCTCCCGACGACCTCGGCCGTCATGAGGCGCTTGGCGCCCTCGGGCCGGGGCAGGCGGGAGTCGCTGCCGGGGGCGGTGCCGTCCGCGTTCGCGATCTTCGCGAAGCTGAAGGAGTTGTCGGTCCAGGCGGTGACGACGCGGGTGCCCTGCGTGGTCTCGCGAGCGTAGACGTACCGCAGCTTGCCGAGGTCGCCGAGGTCCTGCGACTCGGCGAAATTCTTGAACGCCTCGGTGACGTCCTTCGAGGTGCGCTCGCCCTTGATGAGGCACATGACCACGCCCTCGCCGGCGTGCTCCTGGGTGCGCAGGATGCCCGAGTGCATCGACTTCGGGAGCTTGTGCCCGTCGACGACCATGCTGGACTTGGGGATCTTCGACCAGAACTCGCCGAGCGCGCTCTTGTCTTGCTCGCAGCGCCCCTCGTAGTCGTCGAGCACGGTCTTGACCGACGCGTCGGTCATTCCCTCGCGGAGGAAGAAGCTCTGCCCGTTGAGGCGCACCTCGCTCGCACCGTCGGTCGCGAGCGGCGCGATCTCGCGGCCGAACTTGAGGGTGGCCTTGCCGATGTCGGCCTTGGCCGTGTGGGTCGCGAACAGGCCAACGCCCAGGCCAGCGACGAGCACGACGGCGGCAGCGCGACCGGCGCCGCGGATCTTCTGCGCGCGAGCGCTGTTGAAGCCCTTGGCGTTCCGCCAGGCGATGAGCAACGGGCCGAGCATGTTCATGGCGACACCTCGCCTTCGGCTCGGGCTCGCCCTCGACCTTCGTTCGCCCCTTCGGGCCTCACTTGCAGGTTCATGGGACCAAACTCCTAGTTCGCGGCGCCAGTGATCTTACCCTTGATGTACCCGAACATGCCGCTGAAGCTTCCGTCTTCGGGCGTCTCGTTGCACACCGCGGTCGAGGTCAAGCCGTTGACCTTCAGCGTGAGCCCCATTCCTCGGGTCGAGGAGTTGGGCTTGGGGTTGATGATTGTGGTCGACGCGTAGCTGACCTGGGTCTTCGCCATGAAGCCGCTGGTCTTGGCCTGACCCGGCGCCTGGGCCAGGGCCTCGCCCGACTGGCTGTCGGCGGCGCCGACCGCCCCGCCCACACCGGCCGAGCCCTGCGAGCGGCTCGTGTTGCCGTAGGAGATGACCTGGCGCTGGCACTGGTGGGACGCGTAGTCGAGCGCCATCGAGCGCGCCTGCTGGTTCTGCGTGAGCTTCACCGTGTACGCGTTGCGCATCATCATGGTGAGGCCGAGGAACGAGACCATCACCGGGAGCACCACCGCCGCTTCCACCATCGCCGCTCCCCGGAGGGAGAATTTGCGGGACTTCTTCATGGTTGGGTCCTTGGTCAGTGGAGAATCTGGGGGATGGGGGCGCCCACGGGGGCGTCGATCGCGCCGTTGATTGCGCTGCTCGCGGCCTTCGTGCCCTTCTTGATGGTGTCGCTCACCACCGCGCCGAGGAAGGGACCGCCGCTGCCGACCGCGCCCTCAATCGCCTTGTATGCGCCGCTGCCCTTGATGGCGCCGCCAACCTTGCCGCCGAGGAAGTCGAGCACGGGCCCGGTGAAGAGGTTGGTGAGCGCGCCGCCGAGGAGGGCACCGAGCGAGGGGGACCTCACGTGGCGGAGGCGAGCCATCCAGCGCATGTTGAACGTGACCTCGGTGGAGGTGTCGCCGTTGCACTTGGCGTCGGAGAACTTCTGGTCGCAGTCGTAGTAGAACTCGGCCTCGGCGGAGTAGATGGGCGCCTGGGGGACGCTGCCGCGCGCTGCGACCGCTTGGGAGTAGACCGCGCCCTTGCTACCGATGGCGAGCGCCACCTTGCTCTCCGCGAAGCCCTCGTCGTACTTCTCGGGGGTGAGAATCGACCAGATTTGCAGCCAGTCGTTGCCGTTCTTCGCGGGGCCGTACCACTTCTTCCAGCCGAGGTTCTTGTTGGTCCACACGCCGCCGTTGCAGTAGCCGCGCGCTTCGACGAAGCGGCTGCCGACCCAGGAGACGATGGTGCCGAGGAAGCCGGGGAAGAACTGCTTGATGGAGCCCGTGAAGCGGAGGCAGAGCTCGGAGTTGGCAGCCAGCGTGACCGGGAGGCCGAGCTTCATGGAGAACGTGGTCGGCTTGGCCGCGCCACCACCCGCGCCGCCCGCGCCGCCTGCACCCGCACCGCCCGCCGCGGGCACCGACGGGGGCTTGCCGCCGCCGAAGTACTTGTCGAGGTTCATCGAGAAGTTCATCCCGGGGATGTTCGACGGACCGATCGCGACGCCCGTGCTCTTGTAGTCGGAGCCGACGCTGTAGCCCGCGTACGTGCCGTACCAGGGATACCCGATGGCGACCGCCGTGCCGGTGAGGCTGAGGGCCGGAAGTCCGATGTTCACCGCGCTGGCCTCGTAGGCATTCTTCGCGACGGTGACGGCGCGGTCGGCCGCGGTGGCGACAGGCAGCGCTTCGCAGCAGAAAGCACACCCGACGATGGTGGCCGCGCAGGTCGTGAGGAGCGTGACGGCGAGGTCGAGGAGGTCCTTCAACATGCAGAGGATCACCCAGATGAGGGCGATCACGTACATGACGATGTTGATGACGCTGATGATGTTCATGCCGCGGGCGTGGACGACCGCCGACGTGAACGCCACGTGGTCCGCGGCCTCCTGCATGCGATCCTTGAAGACCACGGCGTCGCCGATGCCCTTCATGAACCACATCGCGCCGATGAGGAACGTGGCCATGAACAGGCCCATCACCATCACCGCGCCGCGTGTGTCCTCGCGGAGGTCACGCATGTCGCGGGGTCCGAGCTGGTCGAAGGTTGCGGTCGTCATCAGTCCACCTTGTACCTTGCGCCTTGATTGGGCATCGTCGCTTCGGCCTGGAGAACCTTGCGTGAGCCGGGGCAGATGACCCGACCCATCATGGGGACGCCGCAGCGGTAGGTCGCCTGCACGCTCACCCGGACGGGGGCGTAGACGTCCGACATGCTGGACTGGTCCGTGACGGAGACGCTCACGTTCGAGATCGACCCGCTCGTGATCCAGGGGCTGAGCGCGAGCCCCGCCGCCTGCTTGACGTCGGTGTTGCTGCCGTTCTCGCCCGGGTTGGTGGGCTTCTTCACCATGACCACGGCGGCCCGCGCGGCCGTGATGGCGGCGTGCTGGACGCCGAGGTTCGCGGTGTAGATCTTGGCGACCTGCACGAACCCGAAGAAGGTCGTGAGCATGGGGACGACGGCGATCACGAACTCGACCAGCGCCGCCCCACGACGGTCGTGGAGGAGCGCGGTGGGCGTCGAAGCCGCGTCGGTGCTGCCGGAGTCATTTGACTCGTGCGGCGCTGGAGTGAGGAATACCGACCTGAGCGACTTCATTTCGACCCCCAATGGAAGGCGGTGGTCACGGCGACGCCGATAAAAATACACGGCCCCAGGCGAAACCACGTCATGGCCTCGGGCTCGACCGCCTTGCGCTTTTCTTTTGGCAAGACGGGATTGAACATGAGGTAAATCGTATTCTTCAGTGTCCTGAAGAGCTTCCCGTCGTAGGCCAGGCGGGCGGGGGCGATCACGATCGCCGCCATGAACCCGTACATCTCGAGCTCGAGGCCGAGAGAGGGCTGGCAGAGGGCGCCGAGCGCCGCGAGGAGCTTCAGGTCGCCGCCGCCGATGGCGTTCTGGCGATACAGGACCATCGGCACGACCGCCGTGACGCAGGCCCCCGCGACGGAGAAGCCTCCCTCGAAAGCGGCCTCGTCCGAGGCGACTCCGTGCGCCGAGGCGACGACGAAGTGGGCGATGGGGGCGAGAAACAGCGCCGGGAGCGTGACCCAGTTGGGGATTTGCCCCGACTTCATGTCGTACACCGCAGCAACGCCACTCACGAGGACCGCTGCGATGAGGAAAGGAATCATGGGACCATGGCTACCGATGCGGGCGCTGCGGGTGGGGTAGTGCGCGTGCCCGCGAGGACGCGGGGGCCTGCTCGGTCACCCAAGCCGAGCAGGCCGCGAACACGCGCCGGCGGATCAGAGCTGCTGGGTCGCGTTCGTCGCCGAGCGGCCGACGACCGGACCGAGGGCCTTGAAGGCCGCAGCGGCGAGCAGAAGGACGGCGACGAGGAGGAGCGCGTACTCGACCATGGAGGCGCCGCGGGACTTCATGCGAAGGATCTGCTTGTTCATGTTCTTCTCCGAGAGGGGGGGTTGCTGACAGTTGAGGGTGACGGGGCCAATCAGGGGATGGGCGCCATGAGCGTGGTACGTGACGAGCGATAGTCTGCGAGCATCTTCACGCCGCCGGCCGTGATGCCCATCATGGTGGGGATCGCGACGAACGTGAGGAGGAGAGCGTACTCTACCAGGACGGCGCCGCGAGCGCGGGCGGCGGTCGTGCGAACGCGCTTGGTCATGGCCGTTCCTCCCGTAGCGGAGCCGGGGAGCTCGAGGTGGAGGGGCGAGGAGGCTTGCACGATGAGAGTATATCCAAGACTCGTGCCACGCGACAAGCGGACGGTCGCGGAGGTTGTTCTTGGGTCTCTCACCAGAATCATTGAGGAATTCGCTGCGAATGGCGGGAGGGCTCGCACATGTAGGACACTTCCTCAGGATCCGAATGGATTCACCATGGTGCGGAAATGATCCAGTCCGAGTGGATCGTTACCGCGTATGTGGAATGTGCACCTCCACTGGAAGGACGGGGCCGCGCGCTTGACGGGAGGCGCTCCGTACGGGACGTTTAGAGAATGGCTCCCTCCTCGACCCCTGGGCTGCTCTGGACGGCCATCGGCCTCGGCGTCGCGCTCTCGGCGCTCGGCTGCGGAAAGCAGCTCGAGACCGCGCCGGTGCCGGCGTTCAAGTTCTCGGTCCGGGTCGACTCGGATCCGAACCGCCCGCTCGCGGGGGCGAAGGTGCTCCACCAGGACAAGGAGGTGGGGGTGACCCAGGCCGACGGGCGCGCGCTCGTGGCGCTGCGGGGGAACGAGGGCGATCAGGCGCAGCTCGTCGTGAAGTGCCCCGAGACGAACCAGCAGCCCCCGCCCATCGTGGTGGCCCTGCGGCGCCTGGCGGACGGGCGCGTGCCCGAGTACGCGATCTCGTGCCCGCCGCTCGTGCGGCGCGTCGTGGTCGGCATCCGCGCCGAGGGCGGCGCGAACCTGCCGGTCGTGTTCCTAGGGAACGTGGTCGCCCGAACCGACGGCTCGGGCGCCGCGCATTTCGCGCTCGACGTGAAGCCCGGCGAGCAGTTCGAGGTGCAGCTCAAGACCGACGAGAACCCGAAGCTGCTCCCCAAGAACCCGGCGCGGAGCTTCGTGATGCCGCCGCGCGACGACGTGGTGGTGTTCAACCAGACCTTCTCGCTGGAGAAGACCAAGAAGGTGTACCACTTCGTCGCGAAGCCGCGCGGGCCGCGCCCGGTAGGCGGCCCCGCGAAGCTCTGAGGCGCGCGCGCGCGACGCGGTTGAGGCGCTACCGGCCTTCGAACCGAGGCGGGCGCTTGGCGGCGAACGCCTCGAGCGCCTCGCGGCGATCGGCGCTCACGAGCACTTTGTCGTAGCTCACCTTCTCGAGCTCGAGGCCCAGGGCGAGGGTGGTGTCGAACGAGCGATCGATGGCCTCGAGCGCGGCGGCCTGCGCGATGGGCGCGCCCTCCGCGATGGGGCGAAGCCAAGCGACCGTGTCGTCGACCAGGTCGACGCCGTCCGGCGAGACGCGGTTGACGAGGCCCCACGCGAGCGCCTCGCGGGCCTCGACGCGACGCCCGAGGAGGATCATCTCCTTGGCCCGCGCCTCCCCCACGACGCGCGGCAGGCGCTGGGTGCCGCCGGCGCCAGGGATGATGCCGAGGGTGGTCTCGGGCAGCGCGAGCACGGCGTGGGGCGCGGCGACGCGGAGATCGCACATGAGCGCGAGCTCGAGGCCGCCACCGAAGGCCACGCCGTTGATGGCGGCGACGACGGGCTTCGGGGAGCCATCGAGGACGCCGAGCTCTTCGCGGTACAGCGCGACCTGGAGGCGCACGTCGTTCTCGGACATGCCTTGGCGCTCTTTCAGATCGGCGCCCGCGCAGAAGGCCTTCTGTCCCGCGCCCGTGACGACGATGGCGCGCACCGACGGGTTCTCGATCGCCTCGCGGGTGAGCTTGCCGAGCGCGCGGAGCGTGCCGCGCGAGAGGCTGTTCATGCGCTCGGGGCGCGTGATGGTGAAGACCGCGACCGTGCCGCGTTGGTCGACCTCGACGGGGAAGCTCTCGTCTGCCATGGGCCGCAGTGTCGTGACTCGCCGGCCGGAACTCAAGCCTGGAGTGCGAGGCTACTTCGCGCGGGGCGAGCCGGTCTTGCGGGCGGGCTTGGCAGGCGTGGCGGGCTTCGCGGGCTTCGCGGGCCTGGCGGGCTTCGCGGCGCGGGTCTTCCCTGGACGCGCGGGCCCGAGGCGCGCCTCGAGCTTCTGGAGGCGCGTCTCCAGCTCGTGGGTGTGCGCGCGGAGCTTCTCGAGCTCGGCCTCGGCCTCCTGCGCGATCGCCTTCCGATCGCCCGTGAGGTCGCGGAGGACCTCGCGGAGCCGGCGCCGGACGCGCACGTCGTCTTCGATGCCCTCGCGGGCGCGGAGCGCGGCGCGCGCCCGGGGATCGCCCATGTGCTGGAGCGCGCGGGCGACGTCCTGGCGCAGCAAGGGGTCCCGATCGTCGAGGAGCTCCTCGAGCAGCTCGCGGTCATCGCGCGCCTCGGAGAGCCTGCCGAGCGCGAGCGCGGCCGCGCGTCGCGCGCGCGGGGCCTGCCCGTAGCGGGTCTTGGCGCGCAGGTGGGGCAGCGCGCGCGCGTCGCGGAGCGAGGCGAGCCCGTCGATCGCGCCGGCGCGCACGACCTCGGCCCACGACGGGCGATCGAGCAGCTCTACGAGGTCGTCGAGGGCGGCGCCCTGGCGGGTCTTGCCGAGCGCGCGCGCGGCCTCGGCGCTCACGAAGTAGCTCGCGTCGGAGCGGGCGACGTGGGCGAGCAGCGTCGCCGCCGCCGCCGTGCGCGTCGCCCCCAGCGCTTCGGCGACCGCGCGGCGGACCTTGGGCGAGCTCGCCCCGAGCGCGCGCTCGAGGGCCTCGAACGCCTCCGCGGAGCGCGAGAGGCCCAGCGCCGCGGCGCAGTCGGCGCGGACGCCCCAGAACTCGCGATCGTCGTGCAGGCGCGCCGCGAGCGCCGCGCGCGTGGGCGGGTCGTCGATCTTCGCGAGGCTCGCCGCGGCGAGCCACCGGCCGCGCGCCGTGGGCGCGTGGGCGAGCTGCTCGCGCAGCATGTCGAGCGGGCCGCGCACGCTCACCTCGCCGAGCACGCGCAGATCGGGATCGACGACCACGAAGCGCGGGCGGCGCGGCGAGGGCAGCGCGAACACCTGGTTTCGCTGCGTCAGCTCCACCTCGAGCCGCTTGACCACGGGGCGACCGCGCTCCGACGTGGTCGCGCAGTCGAGCACGAGCGGCGTGTGGAAGATCGCCGGGACTCCGTCGGTGGGCGCTTGGCCTTGCTTGACCGTGACGAGCAGCATGCCGTCGTCCCACGCGAGCGACACCTCGAGCTCGACGTGGCCAGGCCGGTGCACGTGCTCCTCGAACGCGCGCCCGAGGCTGCGCCCCGACACGCGCTCGAGGGCGCGCTGGAGGTCGCGTGTCTCGACGAGGCCCTTCGCGTGCGCGCGGAGGTAGTGCGCGACCCCGGCGAAGAAGGCGTCGTCGCCCAGCGTGCGGCGCAGCACGTGGAGCACGAGGCCGCCCTTCTCGTAGAGGTGCCGGTCGAAGAGGTCGAGCGGGGCGTCGTAGTCAGGGCAGACGAGGGGGCGGCGGTAGCGGCCGCGGGCCTCCGCCACGTAGCTGCCGAGGTCGGTCTTGAGCCCGTACTCGTACTCGTCGACCCCGAGGCGATGCTCGCGGAACAGGTGCTCGCAGAACGTGGCGAAGCCCTCGTTGAGCCAGGCCTCGGACCAGTCGCGGCACGTGACGAAATCGCCGAACCACTGGTGGGCGAGCTCGTGCGCGATGAGGTCGTCGCTCGTCCCGTCGAGCGCGGCGCGCTCGTCGAGCAGCACGTGCTCGTAGAGCGTCGTCGCGGTGGTGTTCTCCATGCCGCCGAAGAAGAAGTCGGAGACGACCGCCTGCGCGTACTTGTTCCAGGGGTACGGCGACGCGAAACGTTCGCCGAAAAACCGCATCATTTCCGCTGTTTGCGCGAACGTACGGCGCGCGTCGACGGCGCGCCCGGGGGGCACGTAGTACGTGAGGGGCGCGGGCCCGTCGTCTTCGAGCACCTCCAGCTCACCGACCACCAGCGTGAGGAGGTAGCTCGGGTGCGGCTCGGTCATCTTCCAGTGGAAGCGCACGCCGTCGGCGCGGGGCTCGCGCGCGGCGAGGTGCCCGTTGGAGAGGGCCGTGTACCCCGGCGGGACCACCACCGACAGCTCGGTGGTCATCTTCACGTGGGGCTTGTCGTGCGAGGGGAAGAAATGCCGCGCGTCTTCCTCCTGGCACTGCGTCCACGCCTGCCGGGGCAGCCCCGGGCGGTGCTCGTCGGGCTCGATGAAGTAGAGGCCGCGCCGCGGCGTGCACGTGTAGACGACGCGCACGGTGGCCTCTTCGAGATCGCCGAGCTCCACGCGCAGCGCGCGGCCGTCGTAGATGAAGTCGGCGCGCGCCCCTTCGACCTCGACCGCCGAGAGGGTGAAGCCCACCGCGTCGAGGGTGAGGGCGGTCGCCGTCGGGCTCACGCGACGAACCCGGAGGGTGGCCGTGCCCGCGACCTGCCTCCTTTCGAAGACGAGACCGAGCTCCAACGCGAGGTGCTCGACCACGAAGGGCCGGTCGCGTTCGAAGTTCCGAGGGCTTGTCGGGAAGGCGAACGGGCGGCCGAGCGCGTGCTCGGCCTGGCTCGCGTGCTCCGCGTGCTCTACCTCGGCGGAGCGGCACCGGCAGCGGGCGTGGAGGCGGTGCTCTCCCATCAGCTCAGGTGGCTCAGCGCCCGAGCGCCTCGGCGCGGTTCACGATCCTCGGGGTGAGGAAGATCACGAGCTCGTTGCGCGTGTCGCTGGCGCGACGACGCTGAAAGAGCACGCCGAGGATCGGGATGTCGCCGAAGAACGGGACCTGGTCGAGGTTGCGACCCGTGTTGCGCGTGTAGATGCCGCCGATGACCGCCGTGTGGCCGTCCATCACGAGCAGGTCGGTCTCCGCCTCGCGCTTGAGGATGGTCGGGTCGCCGCGCGCCGAGGTCTGGTTGAAGTCGGGCTCGTCGCGGTTGATCTTGACGTGCATCGAGACCGAGCCGTCGGCCGTGACGTGCGGGCGCACGAGGAGCTGGAGCTTCGCCTCTTGGAACGTGGTCTGGACGCCTTGCGCGGAGAGCTGGGCGAACGGGATGAGCGTGCCCTGGTTGATGCGCGCCTCGCGGTTGTCGAGGGTGAGGATGCGCGGGCTCGACACGATGCGGAGCAGACCGCTCGCCTCGGCCGCGGAGAGGCGGACGCCGAGGTTGAACGCGTTGTTGATGGACCCGAGCGAGATGCCGAGGGCGCCGCCCTGCCCGGTGCCGACCGCGGCCGGGAGGTTGACAGCGTAGTTCGGGTTGTCGACGACCGCTTGGGTCGGCGAGAGGCCCTGCGTGGGCGACTGACCGTCGTAGTTGCCGCCGGCCACGCCGACGCTGGACGGGAACGCGATGCCCGTGGGGTTGCCAGTGGCCTCCGAGAAGGTGGCGTCGCCGCCCCACTGGATACCGATGTCGCGCTGGTAACGGCTCGTGGCCTCGACGATGCGCGCCTCGATGAGGACCTGCGGGGTCTGCGTGTCGAGGGCGCGGACGAGCTGCTCGATGTTGTCGAGGCCGCCGGAGATGTCGCGCGCGATGAGGACGTTGGTGCGCTCGTCGACCGCGATCGAGCCGCGGGGCGAGAGGAGGTCCTTGGCGCGCGCCTGGATTTCGTCGGCCCGCGCGTAGCTGACTGGAATCAGGCGCGTCTCGAGCGGTGTGAGCTCGTACTCCTGCTTGGCCGCGGCGAGGCGGAGCTCGCGCTCCTTCTGCAGGGCGGCGAGCGGGGCGACGCGGATGAGGTTGCCCGAGCGCACCATGCCGAGGCCCTTGGCCTGCAGCACGACGTCGAGGGCCTGATCCCACGGCACGTTGCGCATGCGGATCGTGACGCTGCCGGAGACGTCGTCGGCGGTGACGATGTTCACGCGACCGACGTCGGCGAGCAGGCGCAGGATGTTGTGGATGTCCGCGTCCTTCAGGTCGAGGTCGATGCGACGACCCGAGTAGCGACCCACCTGCGCGTTCATCGTGGAGGTGAAGCCGGCCTCGCCGCCGCCCGACACCTCGGCGTCCACGCCCTCGTGTCCTGGCTCGACCGGGCGGATGCTGGTCTCGACGCGCGGGCCCTCGGCGACGGGGCGCTCACGGGCCACGGTCACGGTCTTCGAGGTGTCGCGCGCGGGCCCTTTCGCGTGCACCGCGGGGGCGGCGTCGAACGACCAGACGATCTGCTTGCCCTCGACCGAGAGCACGCCTTGGTCGTCTCCGGCTCGCTCGAGCTCGATGACCGCGGAGTTGGTCTGGGCGTCGAACGAGGTCGACACCTTGCGCACGGGGCCACCGTACGCGCCCAGCTCGAGCGCGCGGGCGAGGCTCGCCGGCACGCGCACATTCTTCATGGTGAGGCGGAGGCGCCCGTCGTGCCCCGCGGAGAGCTGGTACGAAGGGACGTCGCTGGCCTGAATGATGACCCGATCGGTCTGGCCCTTGCCGACCTTGCGGCGCTCGAAGCGGACGTCCGCGAGCTCGGGGGTGGCCACGGCCTGCGGCGCCGCGGGCGCCGGGAAGAGCGACGGGGCGCCAGGCGCGGTCTGCGCGGCGGGCGCGAGCTGCACGCGGAGGTCGTTGCCGTCGGCGAAGACGCGGTAGCTCGCCGGCTTCAAGAGGTTCACGGTCAAGCGGGTCATGGTGCCCGCCGAGGTCTTGAACGTCTGGGTGAGCGCGCCGCCCACGAGGCCGACCGGGCTCGTGATGGGCTCGCCCGCGCCGGAGAGGTCCGCGTTCGCCACGTCGACGACGAGGCGCTTGCCGGCCGACTCGACGCGCACCGAGAACGCCGGGGCCTTCGTGCCGCGGAGCACGAGCTCCGTGCCCGGGCCCGCCGTGGACTCGAGCGTACGGGCCGCCAGGTCGCGCACGTGGTTGTCATCGCCCGCCGCGAGCGCCGCGCCGGAGTGCAGGAGCATCACCTTTGCGAAGGCCGCCGCGAGCAGGAGCGGCGTTCCACTCCCGAAAATTCGGCGCGTTCGCGATTTCGACCGGTGCATCAAGGACTCCCTCGGCCGCGGATGAGCTCCGCGCAGGCTCGCGATCGCCGGCTCGGCTCTCGCGCGGCGCACCTAGGGGTGCGCGCTATCAACGAACGTAGAACGAGGCCCCTCGAAGAGGCCAGTTTGTCGTGCGCTATTTCGCTGTTGTGTCGCATCGCGTGCCCCGCCCCGTCCCGGAGGGACCGCGCCAGCGTCACCAGTATCACGCTTCGCTTCCCTGCCTCGCCTGCATTTCGCCGACCTTCAGTCGAGCTGGAGCTTGGGCTCGCCCTCGGGGTGGAGCGCCAGCACCCGCGTGGACGGGGGCAGGTTCGGCTGAGCGGGGTCTTCACGCACGAGCACGACGTCGCCCGCGCGGACGCGATCGACGCGCCAGTTGAGCTGGTAGTCGGCGCCGTTTGCGCCCCCCACGTGCACGGTGTCGGGGCGGCCGAGGAAGTCGCCGCGCTTGAGCACCCACCCCTTCCCGCCCGGGTCGATGAGCATGGCGCGGGGGTAGTCGCCGCCGGTCACGATGGCGGCGAGCTTGAGCTCGTCGAGGCTGTACTGCGAGAGGAGCACCTTCCGCTGGTTCTGTGGCTTGCGCTCTTTCCGTGCGTCGTCGAGCGTCGCGGCGAACGAGCGGAACGGGTCGCGGTTCTGGTCGGCCTCGACGAAGTCGCCCTCGGTGTAGTCGACCTTCACCACCTGGCTGGGCGGCAGCGCGGCGTCCACCGCGGCGGGCCCGGCGTCGGCCACGGTCGGCCCGGTGTTGAGCACCTCGTCGAAGCGCTTGGGCTCTTTGCAGCCCGCGCCGACGGCGAACGTGAGGGCGGTGACGCCGAGGAGGGCGAGGCCCTTGGACACGCGGCTCATTTCGGCGCCCCCGGCTGAGCAGGCGCGCCCGGTGCGCCCGGCGTGCCCGGCGCGGCAGGCTTGATGAGGTGGAACGTCGTCGCGAGGCACATCGCCTTCAGCACCACGTCCTCACCCTCGACCTTGGGCTCGCTCAGCTCGACGTTCTCGAGGTTGATGATGCGGTCCTGCTTGCCGATCTCGAACATGAACTTGCCGATCTGGTGGAACTTGCCCGAGAGCTCGAGGCGCATCGGGACCTTCGCGTAGAAGGTGGCGGGGACCTCGTCTTGGGGCTGCCACGCTTTCAGGTTGGTGCCGCTGATGTTCGAGACCTGCTGAATGGCCGACAAGAAGGCCGCGGCCTCGGTCTCGGCGGGCAGGATCTTGTTGAGCTCGCGCTGCTTCTGCTGGCGCATGGCGAGCTCTTCGCGGTCTTGGATGTAGCTGGCCTCCGCCTGGCGGAGGCTCACGATCTGGTTCTCGAGGTCCTTCGTGCGGCGACCCTCTTGCTCGATCTTCGCGACGACGTCGGTGTGGAGCACCACGTAGTAGCCGACGGCGACGAGGACGACGATGAAGAGGCCGAAGCCGATCTTCGCGGGGAGCGAGAGCTTGGCGAGGCTGAGCGAGGCGGCGGCCATTTTAGTACCTCACCATGGCGCTGAACTCGAACTTGACGAGCTCGAGCTTCGTGATCGCGTCAATCTCCTTCGACGCCGGGAGGAGCTTGACGTCGTAGAAGAAGTCGCTGAGCGCGAGGCGCCGCAGGAGCTCGGAGACGTCTTCGCCGTCGCGGGCGAGGCCGCCCACCTTCACCACGCGATCCTTCTCCGCGTACGTGGTCAGCCAGAGGCGGTGGGTGTCCCAGTTGGGGTTGGGCACCGCGAGCGGGTTGTCGCGCCGCAGCTGCTCGAGCTTGTCGCGATCGACGGTCGGGCCGCGGCCAGGGCTCAAGATCTTGGAGAGCTCGAGGAGCGTCGCCGTGGGGCCTGTGCGGGCGGCCTGGAGCTTCGCGATCGCGTTCTCGCGCTCGCGGAGCTCGGTGAGCTGCGCCTTGAGCTGCTCGTGCTGCGAGATGTTCGCTTGGATGGAGGTGATCGTGGCGGTGTGGGCGAGGTTCCGGTCCTTCGCCTTCGTCAGCTGATCGCCCTTGGTCTTGTAGACCACGAGGAGAATGAGCACCTCGAGGATCACCACGCCCAAGAGCACGCCGAGCCACGCTTGGCTGCCGCCCTCGCTGTCGCTCGCGGACGACGAGCCGCCTCCACCCCCGCCGCTCAGGCTGGTGAAGCGCGACAGGAACGACAGATCTGTCCGCCGCGACTGCTTCTTGTTCGGCAGGAGGTTGACGCGAATCATACCCTTCGCTCCTTGTCGCAGCGCAGCGCGAGGCCGAGGGCGACGACCATCTGCGCAGAGCGCGACCGCATCTCGGCTTCGTTGACGAATTTGGTGTCGACCGCGAGCCCGCTGAGCGGGTCGAACACCTGGACGGGCACCCGCGCCCGCCGCTCGATGGCCTTGCAGAGAGGCGCGAGGTAGGCCGTCCCCCCGGAGATGCAGATCTTGGTGATCTCGGCCTCACCGCTCGTGGCGAGATAGAAGTCGAGGGACCGCTGGATCTCCCCGGCGAGGCCGTCGCACGCGGACTGGATGACCTCGTGCACCTCTTGCGGGACGATCTGCGTGGGCCCGCCGCCGCACTTGTAGGCCTCGGCCTGCTCGAACGGGACGTTGCACTGCTTCTGGATCTCTTCGGTGATCGACGAGCCGGCGTTCGCGATCTCGCGCGTGAACGCCGAGATGCCGCCCGAGATGATGTTGAGCGACGAGACGGCCGCGCCCACGTTGAGCAGCGCGACGGTGCCCGCCTCCGGCAGGCCTTGCTGCTGCTCGAAGATGTTCTGGACGGTGAACGCGTTGATGTCGACGACGATGGGCCGGAGGTTGGCCTCGCGAAGGATCGAGGCGAAATCGTTGATTTCGTCCTTCTTGGCCGCGACGAGCACGAGGTCCATCTGACCGGCCTCGGGGCGCTTGCGGAGCACCTCGTAGTCGATCGACATGACCTTGATGTCGAACGGGATGTGCTGCTCGGCCTCCCACCCGATCTGCTCGTCGAGCTCCGCCGCCGTCATGATGGGCACGGTGATCTTGCGGACGATGACCGACTGGCCGTAGACGCCGATCGCCACGTCTTTCTGGGAGATCTTCTGCTCCTCGAAGATCTTGAGGAGGCTGTCGACGATGACGCCGGAGCTCATGACGTGGCCGTCCACGATGGTCTGCGGAGGCAGCGGCGCGTAGCCCGCGCGGATCACCTGGAACTTCTTCCGCGACTCCTTGAGCTGGACGACTTTGATGGAGCTCGCCCCGATGTCGACACCGACCAGGTTCTTGCCCTCACCCATAGATACTTCCTTACTTGGCGCTCGAAGGTGGCTCGCGGACCGAGCCGGCCGTGGTCCTACCCCGACGCCGGGGAGGGAGACCATGAGAATCCTTTCATTGTGGCGAGACAACGTCAAAAAATGCGGGGGCACCCACCGTTTTCGGCGCGTTTCGTGGTTCCGTGACGCGCGGCGGTGGCCTTCGTCGCCGGATGCGCTAAGCAGGGCCGCATGGGGTCCCTCCTCGCCGTCGCTCGCTCTCGTTCGTTCGCCGCCGCGCTCCTCGTCGTCGGCGCCACCGCCCTCGCGCCACGCACGGCGGCGGCCGACGTGACGCACGTCATCGGCAAGGGCCACACGCTCAACACGATCGCGGGGCGCTACCACGTCACCGCGAAGGCCATCCTCGCCGCAAACCCCCGGCTGAACCCGAAGCGCCTCCACGTGGGCGACAGCATCACGATCCCCGGGGTCGCCCCCAAGGCCGAGAAGGGCAAGCCGAGCGCCGCCGACAAGGGCGCGAAGGCCGCGAAGCCCGGGGCCGAGGCGAAGCCGAAGGACGCCGACAAGCCCGCAGACAAGAAGACCGCCGGCGCCGACAAGAAGGGCGCCGACAAGAAGGGCGCCGAGCGCGAGGGTCAGCAGGCCAAGGCGGCTCCCCCGGGGCCCGCTGCGGTCAAGGCGGCGGCCGTCGCCGCGGGGCCCGTCCCGACCGCGTACGCCGGCAAGCCCAAGCACCCGAACGTCGTGCAGTTCGTGCGGTACGGCACGAGCGAGGAGACCAGCGTGCGCGTCAGCGCGGGCGGCCGCGTCCCGCCCGCGGCGCTCGGCAAGGTGAAGAAGATCATGCACTCGTCGGGCGGCGCCACCCACGCCCCGGACGCGCGCCTCGTGGCCCTGCTCGGCATCGTGTCGAACCACTTCGGCGGCCGCAAGCTCGAGGTGGTGAGCGGCTTCCGGCCCTTCTCGCCGAAGCAGTACACGCCGCACTCGAACCACAACCACGGCAAGGCCATGGACTTCCGCGTGCAAGGCGTGCCCAACACCGTGGTGCGCGATTTCTGCCGCACGCTGCACAACGTGGGCGTGGGCTACTACCCGAACAGCGTGTTCGTGCACCTCGACGTGCGCGCGGCGCCGGCGTTCTGGATCGACTACTCGCGCCCCGGCGAGCCGCCGCGCTACCACGCGCCGAACACCGACGCCGACGAGGGGACGAGCGACGTCCACGCCGAGCTGCCGAGCCTGAACGGGGCCGCGCCCGAGGGCGGCGGCGCCGAGGGTCCCGCCGCGCCGACCGCGCCCGCGAGCGCCTCTCCGAGCCCGGGCGGGG
>DAORJJ010000014.1:0-29789 GCA_035439005.1 Polyangiaceae bacterium
CTCGCCGGCGACGACCTCGACGAGCTCGGGGCGCGGCGCCGACACGACCGCGATCGCCTCGTCGCGGAGCTCGAGCTCGGCGTAGGGCCCCACGCCGCGGACGAGGGGCTGAGGGAGCGGCAGCGGCAGGCGGAGCGCGCCGAGGACCTTGCGCGCGCCGGGGCTCGCGCCGAGCTGGAGGAGGAGGTCATTCATGGCGACACCATCTCGTTCTTCGGTGGGGGCTTGAGGGATGGCCGTCAGGCGAGGGTGAGCTCGCCGTCGAGGTACACGTCGCCGCCCGGCGCATCGCCGAGCAAGAGGCGACCGGCGGGCGTGAGGTACACGCCGACCGCGCGGGGCAGCGGCAGGGGTCGCACGAACCGCGCCGAGACCTGCGCGAGCCGGGCCACGTCGCCCGACAGGCGCGCGCGGACGACGGCCTCCACCGAGGCGGCGAACGTGGCGAATCCGTGCAGAATACACGTCTTGAAGCCCGCGGCGCGCGCGTACGTGGGGCTCCAGTGGATGGGGTTCACGTCGCCCGTGATCCACGCGAAATCGCGCCCCGCCGTCCGCCCGAAGCGCCGGAAGGCGAGCTCATGGGCGTCCAGCGGCACCGTAGGCCGCGGGCGCTTCGGCTTCCCGCGCGGCGCCGTGGAGAGCGGCACGTACGCCGAGAGCAGCGAGGTGAGCGCGTCCGGCGACGAACGGGTGCCGGTCACGACGCGCACCGTCAGCAGCGCGCGCGCGCCGTCGTCGTCGATCGACTCGAGCCGGGCGCGGAGCACGAGCGGCTCGCCCGCCGGCAGCGGCGCGCGCGGGATCATGGTGGTCCCCGCGTTCAGCACGCGCACGAGGGGATACGGCGTGCGCGCGAAGAGGCGCGACGCGAGCGGGAAGGTCCACTGCGGGTACAGGTGAGGCGGGAGGATCCCCCGGTAGTGCGCGGGCTCGCCCCCGGCGCCTCGAACGAACGCGCTCACGAGCGCGGGCGGCGGGGCCGCGGCGCGGTCCTCGACCCACTCCCCCGGGAGGGTGTGGGCGGGGCTCTGCGAGGCCGCGCGACGCGGCGCGACGCTTGAGAGCGCCGCACGACCGAGCGCGGCGAGGGTGCGCCCCTGGTGAACGAGCAGCAGCGGAGAGGCCACCGCGGTCACTCGGCCGCCGCGGCGCCGCTGGACGAGGCGGAGGAGGAGCCGTCGCCCGCGCGCCCCTCGTCGGCGAGGCGCTGCAGGAGGCGATCACCCGTGGTGGTGATGGCGTCGTAGAGGGCGCGACCGCGGGGCTCGGCCCGCTCGAGCCACCGCTCGGCCCACACGCGCCGCTCAGGGTGCGCCTTGGCCTGCTCGACGAGCAGCTCGGCGATCGCCTCGTCGGCCAGCAGCCGCGTGAGGCGCTCGGCGTGGAGCATCGCGTAGGCGAAGTCCTTCTTGGGGTTCCAGTCCTTCGCGAAGGCCTTGGGCCAGGAGGCGAGCGGCTTGCCGGAGAGCGACCTCAGCTTGCCCTCGGCGGTCTTGCGGAGCAGGTGCTGGGTGGCGAGCGCGGCCTGGAGCTGGAGACGCCCGAGCGCCCGGTCGAGCGGATCGCGCGAGGAGAGCGACCGGACGCGCGCGTCGGCCATGCGACGCACGAACGCCTGCGGGCGGGCGATGACGCCCATGAGCGTGTCCTTCATCGCCATGAGCGACTGGATCTGGCTCGTCCCCTCGTAGATCGGGAGCACGAGCGCATCGCGCAGGAGCTTCTCGACGGGGTAATCGCGCGTGTAGCCGGCGCCCCCGTGGATCTGCACGGCGCGCCGCGCGATCTCGACCGCCTTCTCGCTCGCGAGGTACTTGAGCAGCGGCGTATACCGTCGCGACATGCGCTGGTGACGGGGCAGCTCGCGCGACACGCGCGCCCGCTCCTCGGGCGAGGCCTCGGTGAAGAACCCCTGGAAGATGCCGAGCTTCTGGGCGCACTCCTCGTGGTACGCCGAGCGCACCGCGAGGGCGCGCAGGGCGATGAGGTCGAGCTCCATCTCCTCGAGCATGTCGGCGATCATCTCGTGGCGCGCGATCGGCTTGCCCATCGACGTGCGCACCTCCGCGTAGTCGCGGGCGGCGCGGTAGGCGGCCTCCGCGAGGCCGATGCTCTCGAACGCGACGCCCACGCGGGCGTTGTTCATGAGCAGCAGCATCGCGCGGAAGCCCTCGCCGCGCTTGCCGATGAGCTCGGCGGGCACCCGGTCGAAGGAGAGCGCCGCGGTGACCGAGCCGCGGTGGCCGAGCTTCTCCTCGAAGCGGTCGAGCGTGACGTAGCGTTCGACGGTGCCGTCCGGCAGGGTGTCGTAGGCCTTCACGAGGAACATGCTGAGGCCGGCGAGGCCCGCGTACGGATCGCTCGGGTCCTTCGCCTCCTCCGTGCGCGCGATGACGAAGTGCCACTTCCCGTGGCCCGACGTGATGAAGATCTTCTGGCCGGAGACGCGCCAGGTGCCGTCCGCGTCTTGCTCGGCGCGCGTGCGGAGCTGCGCCATGTCGCTGCCCGCGTTCGGCTCGGTGATGTCCATGCAGCCCCACGCCTCGCCGCTCGCGATCTCGCGGATCATCTCGTCGAACCGCGTGCTCTCGATGCGCCCGTTCGGCACGTCGAACGTGGTCGACCCCTCGCGGATCGAGAACGCGAGCGCCGCGAGCGCCATGCCGCCGTGGAACGAGAAGTGCGTCATGATCGACACGTCGGCCCGCGCGAGCAGCTCGCCGGCCATCATGTAGACGACGAGTGGCGCGTTCAGGCCGCCGAGCTCGCGCGGCACGCAGAGCTTGTGGAGCTCCGCCGCGCGCATCGCCTCCGAGATCTCGCGGAGCGCGGGCGCCTCCTCGGCGTGGCCGTCGACGATGTGAGAGTGCTCGACGTCGAGCCTCGCGGCGCGCGGGGCGACGACCTCCGCCGCGAGCTCACCGAACGACTCCGCCACGTCCCGGTAGAACGACTTCGCCTCCTCCACGTCCTTGAAGCCGTCGGGCGCGCGGAAGCCGTACTCGGTGAGCTCGACGAGCTCGGCCCAGGGCACGCCCTTGTCAAAGTAGAAGCGGAGGTCGTCGTTGTCCGTGAAGAAGTTCGCCATGGCGTCCTCGGGGTGGGCGCCCGCGGCCGGAATGACCATCGGGACAGCCAGGGCTTACCATGTGGTAAGCACCTGTCAAGCGACCGCCCTCGTTGCGGACGACGCGACCGAGGTGCCATGCTCGCCGTATGCACGCGCCGCCGCCCGACGACCGACGCTTCGAGCCCGGCCTTCGCTACCTCCTCGCCGTCGCGATGACCGCCGTCGGCGTCCTGCATTTCGCGACGCCGCAGCCGTTCGTCGAGCTGATGCCGCGCGTCTTCCCCGAGGGCGCGCGGCTGCCGCTCGTGCTCGTGAGCGGCGTCTGCGAGGTCGGCCTCGGGCTCGGCCTCTTGCCCGCGGCGACCCGGCGCGCGGCGGGCTTCGGGCTGATGGCGCTCTACGTGGCGGTGTTCCCGGCGAACATCCGGATGGCCCTCGACCCGGGCGCGTTCCACGTGCCCGCCGCGGTCGCGTACGCGCGGCTCCCCTTCCAGCTCCTCTTCCTCGCGTGGGCGTATCGCTACACGCGACGCCCCGCGAGCGCACCTCCGGCCCCTCCGCCGGAGAGCGCGTGACGCCCGTCGTCATCCGCGACGCGCGCGACGCCGATCACGAGGCCGTGGCGGCGCTGTTCCTCGAGCTCGAGACCCGGGAGCCGCCGCCTGGGCGCGAGCGCTACTTGTCCGAGCTGCTCAAGGGCACGCTCGTGGCGGAGCTCGACGGGCGCGTCGCGGGGTACCTCTACGCGCAGGTCCTCGCGGACGCCGGGTACGTGCGGCACGTGGCGACCGCCCCGTGGGCGAGGCGCCGCGGCGTGGCGCGGGAGCTCTTTCGCAGCGTGAAGCGCCGCTTCCGCGCGGCCGCCTGCGCGACCGTGCGCCTCAACGTCAAGCCCGACAACCACGCGGCGGTCGCCCTCTACCGGGGCGAGGGCCTCGCGCCCGCGTACCGCTCGCGGGTGATGCGCTTCGCCCTCACGGCGATCCCCGGCGCCCCACGCGAGGGCGTGGTGGGCGGCCTCCTCGACCCGCGCCGCGACGCCGAGGCCGAGGGCATCTTCGAGCTCCCGCGCGGGCAGCTCGGCGCCGCGCGCGCGCTCGGCCGCCGCATCGTCGGGCTGCTCCGGCCCGAGCCCGGGGGCGCGCTCCCGACCATCGCGGGCGTGGCGTGCTTCGACCCGGCGTTCCCGGGCGCGTTCCCCTTCCGGGTCACCGAGTCGTCCCTCGGCCCCGCCCTGCTCGACGCGTGCAGAGCGCACGCGCTGGTCGACGAGGTGCAGCTCGTCATCGAGGACGACGAGGCGCTCGGCGACTGGCTCGCCGCGGAGGGCGCGGAGACCCGCTTCGACCTCGAGCACTTCGTGGGCCCGCTGGGCGCCGACGACGATCCCCCCTCACCCTAGCGCGTCGAGGCGCGCGCGCGTGAGGCTCACCGGGCGGACGATCCCCTTGAGGCGCGCCGAGAAGGCCTCGACTGGCGTGCCACCAGGGAGCCACCCTCGCTCGATCGCGGTGGCGGCGAGCTCTTCGGTGAGCACCACCTCCCCTCCCGCGGCCTCGCCCTGCAGACGCGCCGCGAGGTTCGCGGTCTGGCCGAAGTAGTCGAGCGCGTGGTTGGCGGTGACGACGTAGCAGGCGCCCGCGTAGACGCCGATCTTGAGGGCGACGCCCGTGGCCTCGGGGCGGCTCGCGCGGAGCGAGGCGAAGCTCGCGTGCATCGCCGCCGCCGCGCGCACCGCCTGCTCTTCGCTGCCGAAGGCGGCCATCACCGCGTCGCCGATGGTCTTGACGACCGCGCCCCCGTGGGCGCCCACCGCCTCGGCGAGCGCGTCGAAGTGATCTTGCACCAGCGCGAAGGCGAGCGCGTCTCCGACCTCGCTGTAGAGCGCCGTCGAGCCGGTGAGATCGCTGAAGAGGAGCGCCACCCGCCCGATGCGCAGCGTGAGGCCGGGGCGCAGCACCTCGCGCGCGAACTGGCGCCGGAAGGCGGGCATCATGCTGAGGTCGTGCGCGGTGGCCGCCTCGTCGGCGAAATCGACCCGCTCGATCTTGAGGTGCAGCTCTCCCGCGTGGTCGCTCGTCACGCGGATGGGCGCGCCGACGACGAGATCGGCCTGCGGCGGCTCGAGCACGCCGGGGCCGGTCCGCGCGTGGAGGCTGGGCTTCGCGCTGGGGTCTCCGGCCGGCGCGACGCGGAGGATCGCCGCGGGCCCCCCACGCACGAAGAGGCGGTAGCGCCCTGGCTGCGGCGGCGCGCGGAGCTCGACCTCGCCGCCCGCGGGGAGGAGCGCCTGCGTCAGCACGTGGGGCGTGCGCGCGGGTCCGCCGACGCAATACGGGCCCTCGTCGATCGCGCGCACCGAGGGTGGGGGCCGGAACGTCGCCTCAACCGCGCGATCGAGGTCAAGATCATAAGAGATGTCGCACACTTGGCAGTGCGCGTGTGCGTCGAGCACCGACAGCGCGCGGAGGCGCTCGGAGGCGGTGCGGCAGCTCGGGCAGACGAGGTCCCACGTGAGCTCGAGCACCCCCGCGCTCACCGCGGCGAGGCACGCGCCGAGGACCGCGCGCCGCGGCAGGGACCACTCGCGGGCGAGCGCGTAAGGGCGGAGGCGGTCGAGCGATTGATCGGGGCCACTGCGCACGAGCGCGACCAGCCGCTCGGCGGCGGCGCGCTCGTCGCCCTCGAGCCCCTCGAGGAGCGACGAGGCCGCCCGGTCCAGCGTGTCCGCTTGGACGTGGGCGGCGCGCGCGGGCTCGCCCGAAGGGCCCGAGAGCTCCCGATCGATGGCCGCCACGAACGCCGCGAGCTTGCTGACGAACCTCGCGGTCTGGAGGCGCGCGATGGGGACGATGAGCGCGCTCTTTGGTGTCACGACGACGCGAACCCGCACCGTGGTGCCCACCCCGCCCGCGCCCGGCTCGAGCGCGAAGCTGTGCGCGAGCGCGCTCACGAGCCCCCGCCGCACGACGCGGCGCACGCTGAAGCGGTGCGGCGCGCTCCACTCGTAGGGGCGCTCCTCGTACTCGAGCGGGAAACCCCCGGAGACCGTCTTGACCAGGTAGCGCGCGGCCGTCGCGTCGTCGTTGGCCGTGAGCGTGATCGGCCCGAGCCCGATCGCGCGGTTCAGGCGCTCGGTGTCGGTGAGCACAGGCCAGAGCGCCTCGGCGCTCGCCGTGCACTCCACCGCGCGCTCGACCACGATATCCGACACACGCGGGAGGCTACCACGAGGCGCGCTCGCCGCGAGACGCGCCCGCGGAGCGCGCTCACACCACGGTGGCCCAGCCGTGGGGGTCCTCGCCGGTGCCGTACTGGACACCCGTGATGGCGGCCCGCAGGCGGTCGGCGACGGTGAAGTCCTTGGCGACGGCGACGCGCTCGGTGCCCCACATGAGCTCCCCCACCGGGGCGACGACCGCCGCGGTGCCCGTGCCGAAGACCTCGCGCAGCTCCCCGCTGCGTCCGGCGTCGACGAGCTCGCCCATCGACACGCGACGCTCGGACACCTTGACGCCCCACTCGCGCAGCAGCGTGAGCGCGCTCGCGCGCGTGATCCCGGCGAGGATGGTGCCGCCGTCGAGGGGCGGCGTGATGACCTCGTCACCGATGCGCACGAAGAGGTTCATCGTGCCCACCTCCTCGACGTACTGGCGCTCGATCGCGTCGAGCCAGAGCACCTGATCGTAGCCCTCGGCCTTCGCCCGGTGGGCCGCGAGCAGGCTGGCCGCGTAGTTCGCGCCGGTCTTCACCGAGCCGAGGCCCCCGGGGGCCGCGCGGACGTGCTCGCGCTCGACCCAGATGCGCAGCGGGCGCATGCCGCCCTCGTAGTAGTCGCCCACGGGAGAGAGCAGGACGAGGAACGTGTACTCCTTGGAGGGCCGGACGCCCAAGAAGCCCTCGTGCGCGATCACGAGCGGGCGGATGTACATGGCCTCCCCGCGGCCCCGCGGGATGGCGCCGCGCGTGCGCCCGAGCAGCTCGAGGAGGACCTCGCGCACGCGCGGGAGCTCCAAGCTCGGGATGGCGAGCCGCGCCGTGCCCCCCTGCATGCGGGCGAGGTGCGCGTCCAAGCGGAACACCCGCACCTTGCCGTCCGCGCCGTGGAAGGCCTTGAGCCCCTCGAACAGCGTCTGGCCATAGTGGAGCACGGCCGCCGCGGGATCGAGGGAGAGCGCGCGCCGAGGCACGCACTCGAAGTCGTGCCAACCGCGCCCCTCGGCGTAGCGGCCCAGCACCATCGTGTCGGCGAACACTCGCCCGAAGCCGAGGGGCTGCGAGGGAGCTTGCGGTGCTTGAGCGGGGGTGGATGCGGCGGTCGTGGCGGCGGACGTGGGCGTCGTTTCGTGCATCATCGGAGCCTCGCTGAAGGTGCCCCGAGAAGAACGAGGCAGGTGGGTCACGTAAACCCCACCCTTGGACATATCGGCGTGAAACGCAACCGCGCGATGCCTCGAATCGTGAACGATTCCCATGCCGCTCTGCGGCATGGGCCGGCGTGCGCTCAGGTAGCGCGTCGACGACGCGCGGCCCACGCGGCGAGCGCGAGCGCCGTGAGGCCGGCGGCGACCAGCGTCGGGCGCGCTCCGACGGGCCCACCCACGGCGCAGCCACCCTCGTCCGCGACCGGGCCCGGATCGCCTGGCGAGGTGATGCACGCGGGCACGTCGACCTCGAGCGCAGGCAGCGCCGGCGCGCCGAACACCCCCCCGGAGAGCACGACCTGCTGGGTGAGCGCGAGGCACTTGAGCTTCACGTCGAACTCGAGGGGGCTCGTGCCCGACCCGAGCTCCACCTTCAGCGAGTCGTTCCCCGAGCCGTTGTTGCCCGCGTAGAAGTCGGGGGCGCCGTTCTTCGTGACGAGCAGCATGGGGCTGAACGCGGCGAGCGAGGGATCGGGCGTCCACCGAACGCGCGCGATCTTGGCGCGCCGCAGCCCCTGGCAGTCGGCCTGGCCGGGCGTCGAGATCGCCTCGTCGCGGGCCTCGAGCAGCTTCAACCGCCCGAGCGACGTGGGGAGCGGGGTGGGCGCCCCCGCCGTGATCTTCTTGACGCTCGGCTCGGCGCCGCCGTCGAGGCCCCCGACGCCGCCGTCGGTGTTGCAGCCGACGGTGAGCGTGTAGGTTGCATTCTCTTTGAGCGGGGCGGTCGGGCGAAGGAACGTCGAGCCGTCGATCGCCTCACGCGTCGCCGGGACGGTGGCGCCCGCCTCGTCGACGAGGACGAGGAAGGGCACGTTGGTGCCGTGGTTGCCCACGCCGAGCGCGGGCGTGTTCAACGGCACGCGCGTGCTGGTCGCGGGGAGCGTGAAGCCGCAGGCGAGCGGCACCGAGCAAGCGTGCGCGTCGCGCGAGGGCGCGAGCGTGACGACCAGCGGTGCGAGGAGACCGAGCGCCGCGAGGGCGCGCGCGAGGGCGCGAAGCTTCCGGTGCCGCGTCATGGGGAGAGGAGAGCACGGATCGGCCGCGTTGGCGCGCGCCGCGCGCCGCGTCGGCGCCGAGGGCCGCGTACGCTTGACATGGGAGAGGCTCGCGCCCGTACCATCGCACGATGACGGCCCCCTTCCGCTTCGAGAGACCCGACGGCACCCAGCGAACCCTGTCTGGCTATCAGCGGACCGACCCCAAGAAGTGGGGAGGCAAGAAGCTCGGCGCCTCGCGCGTCGCCGCGAGCAGGCTCCCGCCGCAGGTGGACCTTCGCGACAAGATGACCGCGGTGGAGAACCAGGCGGGCACGAACAGCTGCGTCGCCAACGCGGTGGCGGGCGCGTACGAGTACCTGGTCAAGCAGCACCGCGGCGACGACGCCTACGACGTGAGCCGCATGTTCATCTATTACAACGCCCGCGCGGTGGGCGACGACGCGGACGCGCTCGACGCGCCCGACGTCGAGGACGAGGGCTCGATGATCGGCGCGGCGATCGAGGGGCTGCGGCGCTACGGCGCGTGCTCGGAGGAGACCTGGCCGTTCGAGGAGGAGCTCGTGAACGAGCCACCCCCGGAGGAGGCCTTCGAGGAGGCGGGCGCGTTCCTGGTGGAGGACGTCGCGCAGGTGCCGACGACCCTCGAAGCGTGGAAGGGCGCCCTCGCCGAGGGCAACCCGATCGTGTTCGGCATCAACCTGTTCGAGAGCTTCGACTCGCAGCGACGCCCTGGGATGGTGCCTTCGCCGTCGCCGGCCGAGGTGAGCCGCGCCGAGCACGGCGGCCACGCGATGCTGTGCGTGGGCTACTCCGACCCCGACAAGGTGTTCATCGTGCGCAACTCGTGGGGCGATGACTGGGGCGACAAGGGCTACTGCTACATGCCCTACTCGTACATGATGAACCCGAAGTTCAACGACGGCGACAGCTGGGTCATCCGGCGGGTCGAGGTGCCCGAGATCGACGAGTCGACCTGGGGCGACGGGGAAGAGTCGGTGTTGGAGGACGTCGACAGCGAGCTCGCCGCGATGAGCGACGAGGAGTTCGGCGCCATGCGCGACGCGATGGGCGAGATCCCCTTCGAGACCCGCGTCGCGCTGGTGTTCTTGTGGGCGGCGGCGGCCGACGGCGAGGTCGACGACGAGGAGCTCGAGGGCATCGCCGAGGTGCTCGGGCGGGTCAACGCGGCCATGAACATCCGGCTCGATCCGAACCGTGTCCTCAAGCGCGCGCTCCGCTACTTGGACGACGACGGCCTCTTCGAGGCGACGGTGCGCCTGTTCGCCGAGCACGTGCCGACCCGGGTGCTCGCGTCGCTCGTGAGCGAGCTCGAGCAGGTCGTGACGGTGGACACCGAAGCGGAAGACGACGTGATCGCCACGCTCGTCGAGGCCTGGCAGATCCAAGCCGACGAAGGCGACGAGGACGACGAGGACGAGGACGAGGACGAGGACGACGAGGACGACGAGGACGAGGACGACGAGGACGACGAGGACGACGAGGACGACGAGGCCTAGCAGCCACCTCCGAGGGCGTGAGGCGCAGCGCTAGCCTCGCCGCGGCCGCCTCGACGTGTCGAACAGGGTCGACGCGTCGACGCGGACCTCGCCCCCGAAGGCCGGTCGCCCCACGTCGTGGGCGAGCACGTCGCCGTGCCCGCGCAGGGCCTCCTCCGCGACGCGCTGGTAGGTCCGGAGCGACGCCTCGTCCCAGAGCACGACGTCCACCTGACGGAGCCGGGAAGCCCCCAGGGCGACGTGGTGCCGGAGCGCGGTCATCATCGCGCTCGCCGAGGCCTCCATGCTCACGCGCGCGGCGCCCGTGCCGAGCGCCGCGACCGCGAGGTGACTGTGGCCGAGCTCGTCCGCGAGCAGCAGCGCCCGCTGGGTGGCCCGACCGACGCACGACGCCTCGTTCCAAGCGCTCACCGCGTGCAGCACGTTCCGCGCGCGGAGCGTGCCCGCGGCGGTGGCTACGCAGCTCCCGAGCGGGCGATGACCGAGGGCGAGCACCTCGTCCTCGATCGAGTCGCCGCCCGCTCGCCGGAGCGCGTCGGCGACCCCGCTCCGCATGCGCAGGGTGTCGTTCGCCGACGAGACGAGCGCGTCCGCCTCCGCGTCGGCGAGGTCGCCCACGCGCAGCGTGACCTTGCACTCGTCGACGAGGAGCGTGGTGGGGCCCAGCGCGCGCACCTGCCCGCGCCTGGCCTTCGCGCGGAGGAGCTGGCCCAGGGTCGCGAAGTGATCGAGCGGCTCGAGGGCGGCGGCGGTGCGCGCGCCCGGCTCCTTCTCGAGCATCCCGGCCACGACGTGCTGAAAGTAGGCCTCCGCCGGGCTCTCCGCGGGAGGAAACGGCGGGGGCAGCGCGGGGTCGAGCACCTCCATGGGCGTGAGAAACGGCGGCTGCCCGTAGCGCAGGTCGAAGGCGGTCGCGCCCGCGCCCCACACGTCCACGAGGGCCGTCGGCTCCTCCCCGCGGAGCTGCTCGGGCGCCATGAAGCGGAGCGTGCCGCTCACCTCGCTCTGGCCGGGGCCCCGCGCGATCGCGGCGATCCCGAAGTCGCCGAGGCGGAGGCCGGTGTGGGGCGACCCGAAGAGGTTCGACGGCTTCACGTCGCGGTGAACCACGCCCGTCTGGTGGGCCGCGTGGAGCGCCTCGCACGCGGCGTGCATCGCCTCGCACACCGACCAGAGCGGCAGGCCCACGCCGAGCGCGTCGCGGCGGCGGCGATCGAGCTCGGCGAGGTCGATCCCGTCGACGTACTCCTCGACGAGGTAGGGCCTGTGCTCGTGCACCCCCGCGTCGATGGCGCGCACCACGCGCGAGCTCGCGATGCGCGCCATGAGCTTCGCCTCGAGCAGCACCCTCGCCTCGCCCTTGGCGTCGGTCTCGAACTGCCGACGCACGGTCTTCAACACCACGGGCAGCGCCAGCAGGCGATGCCGTGCGAGCCACGCTTGCCCCATGCCGCCCTCGCCGAGCAGCCCCCAGATCTCGTAGTCGCGCACCCGCGCGCCGAGCCCCGCCTCCGAGCGCTCGCTCTTTGGCCCGCCCCGTCTCGGCTCATCCTCGCCCATTGCACCATGATACGCGCGGCAAGGGGGAGCGTACCGAACGTTGCCCGAGCGGCGCGTCCCGCGCGAACCGCGGCGGCCCGAAAGGTTGAATACATGGTAAGGTGAAGGCTGGAGGATTCATGCCAGCTCGCCCCTCGCTCCGCTCCGCGCTGCCCCTGCTCCTCGTCCCCACGCTCGCGTGGGCGTGCTCCACCGCGGTCGATCCCGCGCCGGGCGACGCCGGCGCCCCCGACGCGCCCGCGGCCGACGCGACCCCGACGGCCACGGGGACGGGGACCACGCCACCACCGCCGCCGCCGCCCGACAGCGGCCCGCCAGCGGCCGACTGCACGAAGGCGGCCGACTGCCCGTCGAAGGTGTGCGACATCCCGAAGGGCAAGTGCGTCGAGGCGACGTGCAAAGACGGCGTCCGCAATGGCACCGAGACCGACACCGACTGCGGCGGCGGCATATGCGACCAGTGCCAGCCGCTGAAGAGCTGCGCGAACCCCAACGACTGCACCTCGGGCGTGTGCCTCGCCTACCAGTGCCGCGCGCCCGCGTGCGATGACTCCGTGAAGAACGGCCCCGAGACCGACACCGACTGCGGCGGGCCGTGCGCGAAGTGCGGAATCGCCAAGCGGTGCAACGGCCCCGCCGACTGCGAGACCGACGTCTGCGTGGGCGGCCGCTGCGCGCGTCCGTTCTGCACCGACGGCATCAAGAACAACGCCGAGACCGACGTCGACTGCGGCGGCGGCTCGTGCCCGCGCTGCTCCGACGCGAAGTCCTGCCTCACCGCCGCCGACTGCACGAGCAACGTGTGCGCCGACACCGGCGCGGGGCTCAAGTGCCAGCCCCCGAGCTGCACCGACGGCATCAAGAACGGCACCGAGAGCGACGTCGACTGCGGCGGCGCAGGGTGCCCTGGGTGCGGCGTGGGAAAGGTCTGCCGCGCGGGGACCGACTGCGCGAGCCAGGGCTGCAACTACAAGGGAGTGTGCGCCGAGGGCCGGAGCTGCACGACCCGGTTCGGCGGCGACACCTGCGGCCTTGGAGGCGACGGGAGCGTCGGCCCCGAGGCGTGGGAAGACTGCTGCAGCAAGGCCACCGTCGTGGGCGTCGACGGCCCCGTGAGGCTCGACAAGTACCAGGTGACCGCGGGGCGCATGCGCGTGTTCCTCGAGTCGATTGGCTACAACGTGCGCGCCTTCGTGCAGCAAGCGCGCGCGGCCAACAAGCTCCCCGAGAGCCCTGCCATCGCGGGTCGTAGCGTGCTCGACCCCGCCTGGGACGCCTACCTCCCGGTCAGCTGGAACGGGCAGGTCGTGCTCGGCGAGCTCTCGGGCTGTGCGCGCGACGACTACGCGGGTGGGTGCGTCCAGAACGTAATCCCCGCCGTGTACACCGCGGCGTCGCGGCATGTCGGCGGCTTCCTCTTCCAGCAGACGACCACGCCGGGCGCGTGCATGATCAACCCTGCGGACCCGGGGTCTCACGCGTTCCGTTTCCCCGCCGGCGCGCAGGACGGCGCGCCGCCAGAGCACTCTCAGGACGTGTACGACGCGAAGGCGATGCAGTGTGTCGACTACCTCTTGGCGCAGGCCTTCTGCGTGTGGGAGGGAGGTCGGCTCGAGACCCTCAACGAGTGGCAAATCGCGGTCGGTGGAGTGCCCTATCCGTGGAGCAACACGGTCGCGCTCGCGCCGCGCGCGCTCTCTCCCGGCTACGACTGGATGTGCCACTTCCCATGGGTGACCGACGCCGCCCAGGGGGCGTGCAGCGTGCCCTGGCCGGCGGCGACCCAGACGACCGAGTATGCCGCTTACCGGTCTACGTACGAGTATCCGAAGTTCGGCACCGCGGACGCCATCGTCTACCTCTCGGCGCCGGGACGCACGCGCGGTCGTGGCCCCGAGGGACACGCGGATCTCCTCGGCAACGTGTACGAGATCACCTCCGACGTCGGCACCTTCAACGCGAGCCCGCTCTCCGCGCGCGCGCGCTGGTCGGGCAACGGGTCGTGGGAGACCAACGCGTACTCGTACGCCGGGGGGCCGACGCTGAACCTCCTCGAGAAGACCGCGCGCGCTGGCCTGCGCTGCGCGTTCCCGGTCCCGTAGGGCAGAGTCGTCGGAGCCGCACCGCCGCCCACCCCGCCCGCGCGGGGAGGCGGGGGGCGCGGCTCCGCGAGGCCATGGGCCCTCGGCCTGCGATGAATCGCTACTGCGGGAACACGCAGCGCAGCCCGAGCTTGCCGTACTTGTTCAGCAGCATCGTGTTGCCGCCGCCGCCGCGGCTGTAGCCGTGGCCTTCCCACGAGCCGTTGCCCGACCAGCGGTGCCTCGCCTCGAACGGATCGTCGTCGTACGTGACCGTCGAGGTGAGCTCGAACACGTTCGCGCGCATGTCGGCGTGGCCGCCCGGCCCCCGACCGCGCGTCCGACCGGGCGCGGAGATGAAGGAGATGTAGTCGGTGCCGCTGAGGCGCGGGTACTCGTAGCTGTACTGGAAGGCGGCGTACTCGATGCTCTCGGGGGGCGACCACGGGAGCTCGCACCCGCCCTGGTTGGCGTCGGTGACCCACGGGAAGCGGCACCCCCAGTACGTGCCACTCCCTTGCCCGCGGGGGACGGCGTCCGACCCAGGAGACCACGGGCTCGGCCCCGGCCCGCTCGCGACTTGCCACTCGGGGATCGTCTCGAGGCGACCGCCGTCCCACACGCAGAAGGCCTGCCCTACGAGGTAGTCGATGCACTGCATCGACTTCGTGTCGTAGACCTCCTGGGATTGGCCAGGAGTCGGACCGTCTTGCGCGCCGTCGGGGAAGCGGAAGGCGTGCGTGCCGGGCGAGCCCACGAAGCAGCCCGTCGAGGTCTGCGCGTTCCGCTGGAAGATGAAGCCGCCGAGGTGTCGCGACACGGCCGTGTAGATGCCAGTGATCTCCGTGCCGGGCGCGCACCCGCCCGAGTAGTCGCGCTGCGCGCACCCCCTGAGCTCGGTCGGCAGCGAGTTTCCGGAGAAGCTCACGGGGAGGTAGAGGTCCCACGCGGGCTCGAGCACCGTGCGGCCTGGGACCCCGGGGAGCGCGGGGATCTTGTTCGCCGCGCGCGCCTGCTGCACGAAGGCGCGCACGTTGTAGCCAATCGACTCGAGGAACACGCGCATGCGCCCCGCGGTCACCTGGTACCGATCGAACAGGACGGTCTGCCCACCGGAGACGAGCGGGGTCTTGATGCAGCAGTCCTCCCACTGCTCGGGGCCCACGCTGCCGGCGCCGCCGAAGCCGCACGTGTCCCCGCCGTAGCGGGCCGTGCAGCTCCGCCCCGCGGAGCACACGTTCTTGTAGTTGCAGCCCTGGCTCGCGCAGTCGGTCCCCGTGGTGCAGGCCTTCCCAGCGACGCACGCCGGACAGGTCCCGCCGCCGCAGTCGACGTCGCTCTCGGCGCCGTTCTTGACGCCGTCGGTGCAGCTCGGGGGCTGGCACTTGAGGCCCGCGCCGACGTCCTTGCAGGAGCCGCTCGCGCAGTCGCCCGCGACGAGGCAGTCCTTCGCGTCCGAACAGCGCGGGCAGCCCGGCCCGCCGCAGTCGACGTCGGTCTCGGTGCCGTTCTTGATGCGATCGTCGCACACGATGGCCGCGCAGCGACCTCCGGAGCACACGTCGGTCGCGCAGTCGGCGCGGACCAGGCAGCGCTTCCCGGCGACACATTTTCCACACGTGCCGCCGCCGCAGTCGACGTCGGTCTCGGTGCCGTTCTTCACCGCGTCGTCACACGCCGGGGGGCGGCACTGGTAGGCGCGGCAGACCCCCGAGGCGCAGTCACCGGGGCTCGCACAAGCCTTCTGGATGTCGCACTTCTCGCAGGAGGAGCCGCCGCAGTCGACGTCGGTCTCGTCGCCGTTGCGGGCGCCGTCGGTGCACGAGGGCTCGAGACACTTGCCCGAGGGCGCGTCGCACACCTTCGAGGGGCAGTCCTCCGCGACCTTGCACCCCCCCGGAGGAGGTGGGGGCGGCGCGGCGTCGGACGCGGTGGGGCTCGCGTCTGGCGGAGGCAGCGCGCTCGCGTCGGCGGCGACGCCCGCGTCCGCCGCCGGCGGCGTGGGATCGCTCGTGGTCGAGCACGCCACCACGCCGGAGGACGCGATGAGTACGGTGAGCAGGCCCCCCAGCGTGCGCGAAGTCATGAATACCTCCAAACGCCTAAGGTAGCAGCAAAGCGACCGCGCTCCACCCAACGATTCGCGCGGAGGCGCGCGCAGCATCCGCTCACCGCGCGCGATTCACGCGCATGGCGGCGAGGCTCACCTTGTCTCCATGCGAGCGCGCAGGCGGCTCGCGACCGCGCGCGAGCACGGGAAGGGCTCGCCCGCGGCGAGTCGCGCGACGAAGGCCGGCGGCACGTCGGCCGCCCTCGCGAGCTCGGAGATCGCGCGGCCGCTCCGCGCGAGCCACCAGGCCACCTCGGCCACGAGCGCGTCGTAGTCCGGGTCGAGCACCGCAGAGAGCGTCGCGAGCAGGTCGGTAGGGGCGGCCGCGGCCTCGCGGACGTCGTCGGCCGCGTCCTCCTCGGCGTCGAGCGCCTCCGGCACCGCGTCGCCGAGCAGGAGGCGCAGGTCGTCTTCGGTGATCCCGCGCAGCGCCCGCGGCTCGTCCGAGATGATCGCGCTCGTGAGCGCCCGCTTCTTTGCTTTCAGGGACCCGATCTTCTCCTCGATCGTGCCGCGCGCGACCAGCCTCACGACGGTGACCGGCTGGTCTTGGCCGATGCGATAGGCCCGGTCCGTGGCCTGGTCCTCGACCGCGGGGTTCCACCACGGATCGCAGTGGATCACGGTGTCGGCCGCGGTGAGGTTCAGGCCCGCGCCGCCCGCCTTCAGCGAGATCAGGAACAGCGGCGCCGCCCCCTCCTGAAACCGTCGCACGACCTCGTCGCGCTTCACGGTGGCGCCGTCGAGGTACTCGTAGGCGATCCCCTCCGCGTCGAGATCGGCGCGCCAGAGCGTGAGGAGCGCCACGAACTGGGAGAACACGAGCGCGCGCCTCCCGGTCTGCGACAGCTCGCGCGCCAGCTCGAGGAAGGCCTCGCGCTTCGCGCTCGGTCGGTCGGAGAGGCGGGGGTCCACGAGCCTTGGATCGCAGGCCATCTGGCGCAGGCGCGTCAGCGCCGTGAACACGCTGAGCGTGCTCGCGCGGAGGCCGCGGCGCTCGATGTCGCGCCTCACGCTCTCGCGGAGGGTGTGCGCGAGCGCGTCGTAGATCCGGCGGTCGGCGCGCGACAGCGACACGACGCGATCGATCTCGGTCTTCGGGGGCAGCTCCGGCAGCACGTCTCTCTTCGTGCGGCGCAGCAAGAATGGTCGGAGCAAGGCGCGGAGCTCGTCACCGACGGCGCTCGACGGATCCGTCGAGAGGGGGCGCTCGTAGAGCCTCTCGAAGTCGCGAACGCCGCCGAGGATGCCCGGGTTCGCGAACGACGCGAGCGACCACAGCTCGCGCAGCCTGTTCTCCATCGGCGTTCCCGTGAGGCACAGGCGCAGGTCGCCCCGGAGCCTCCCCGCGGCGCGCGCCGCCTGGCTCTCGGCGCTCTTCACGTTCTGCGCCTCGTCGAGCACCACGGCGCGGAAAGCGATCTTCTCGAGGGCGTCGACGTCGCGACGCAAGAGCGCGTAGGTCGTCACGAACAGATCGTGCTCGGCGAGCACCTCGGGCGTGAGGTTGCCTCGCGCGGCGCCGTGGTAGAGGCGCACACGGAGCCCCGGCGTGAAGCGCTCGGCCTCTCTCACCCACCCGCCCGCGACCGACGTAGGGCACACGACCAGCGACGGCCGCGGGCCCGAGAGCTCCTTCTCGCGCAGCAAGAACGCGAGCGTCGTCACGGTCTTGCCGAGCCCCATGTCGTCGGCCAGGAGCCCGCCGGCGCCGAGCGTGCGGAGGAACTGCAGCCACGCGAGCCCGAGCTTCTGGTACGGGCGCAGCGTGGCGACGAGGCCGCTCGGGAGATCCGGCTCGGTGGCCACGGCGAGGGCCCGGAGCCGCTTGCGGAGCCGCTTCACGGCCGCGTCCACGCGCCCGTCGTTCGCCTCGATCCAGCGGTCGATGCGGCCGAGCTGGTGGGGCGGCAAGAGCCCCGCGCCGCTCTCGCCGAGCACCTGCAGTGCCTCGCGCGAGAGCGCGTCCACCTCGGCCGAGATGCGCGTGAGGGTCCCGTCGTCCAGCGCCACCCAGCCGGCGTTCGCGGTGAGCGCGTCGCGAACCCGTGAGAGCTCGACCGCGAGCTCGCCCGAGGCGAGCTTCACGCGCGTGCCGAGCCAGCCGCCCTCGAGCACCACGTGCACCCGCGCCTCGACCGGGGCCCCGACGCGGACGCGGGCGAGCCGCGCGGACAGCGCGATCTCGACGCTGGGCTCGCGGAGCGCGCGGAGCGCAGGGAGCGTTGTCTGGAAGAAACGGACCGCCGCCTCGCCCGCCGCCTCGAGGCAGCCCTCGCGCGCGTCATCGTCGCCCGGGCTCACGTCGAGCCCGGCGGCGCCCAGATGGGCGAGCGCGCGCGCCTCGAGCTCCAGGTCCCGGAGGCCCTCCGGGTCAGGCGGCGGGGCGCTCGCGTCGGTCGGCGCGAGGACGACCTCGCCGCGCGCGTAGAGCGCGACCAGCGTCGCGCGGACCGCCAAGGGCTCGCCCTCCACGCGGAGGAGGAACCGGGGCACCTCGAGCGCCGGCAGCCCGAAGGTCTCCGGCGAGGGCAGCGAGACGCCGCGCGCCCGGGCGCTCTGGAAGAGCCGGAGCCCCACGTCGCGGAGCCTGCCCGGCGGGACCTCGAGCGTCGGCGCGGCGACGAGCCGTCGCACGAGGTCGGGATCGACGTCAGGCTCGAGCGGGTGGAGCGCGCCGGCCTGGGTCCACACGTACGGGAAGGGCCCAGGGAAGAACGACGCCTCGCCCACCGGCACGTCCGGCTCGCCCGCGCCGACCGACCACACGGCCATGACCCGCTCCGGCGCGCCCGGCTCGGCGGGCAGCACGCGGAGCGCGGGGCGCACGCGCTCGGCGCGAAAGGCGAGCTTCGCCTTGAATGATGCATTATACACATTCCCATGCACGCGCATCGCCTCGAGCGCGAGCGACGCCTCCACGCCGGACGCGAGGGCCGCCTTCCGCGCGCCAGCCCTGTCGCTCAGGTGCTCGAGCACGCGCCGATCGCGGAGCGAGAAGTCCGCGAGGCGTACGAGCTCGCGCGGCGGGAGGAGCCGCTTGTCGCCGAGCTTTTCGCCCAGCGGCCGCGCGAAGACGGCGAGGGCCGCGCCTGGGACGTCGCCCGAGGCGCGGCGGGCACCGTAGTCGCGACCCACGGGCGCCTCGCCGCGGGGCGCGGGCGCGGCCGCGAGCACGATGGCCCGAGGGGGCGGCCGCGAGCCCAGCCAGTCGCCGAGCGCCCCCTCGAACGCGCGCTCCACCCGGAGGGCCCGCCGGCGCGCGGGCGCGCCCGCGACCACAGGTCCGGTCTCGGTGTCGTCGAGGAGGGCCTGGCGCAGCTCCGCGGAGGCGGCGAGATCCACGGCCAGCACCGCCATGTGCGCGCACGGCCCGAACATCGGCGTGCAGCGTGAGCAGGCGCCCATCAGCACGCGCTCGCGCTCGTCGCCGGGAGTGAGCCGCAGCGACACGCGGGCCTCCTCGGGGGAGGCCTCCAGGGTGGCCTCGACGAGGTCGCCTCGTCCCCGCGTCGGCGCCTCGCGATAGGTCACCGCGCTCTCGAGCGCGAGTTCGAAGGCGCGCGCGCTGAGCAGGCGCCGGAGCAGGTGCGCCTCGAAGGACGCGAGCCAGTGCTCGCTCGGCTCGGTCACTCCCGCACGCCCTCGGGTACGATCGAGCCGCGCGCTCGCGCGCGCCCTCGGCGCCCCAAGGGCGGCGGGCGTGACCAAGCGAACGTCGCGTGCACCAGCATCGAGGCGGGGATCTAGCACGGCGCGCCGGCGCACTGACTGCGCGGCGCCGCGACGGTCACGGAAGTGGGGCTAGCCGCGGGCGAAGACGCTAGACTCCCAGCGACCCCACGAGGAGGCGAGGCATGGCCAGGAATTTTCCAGCGCTGGGCGGCGCCGACTTCGACATGCACGGGATGTTCATCGGCGAGCGCCACGACAATCCCGAGCACTTCAATCAGCTCCTCGAGAATTGGCCGACCCTCTCGGCCAGCATCAGCGTCCTCTTCCTCGAGCATTATTTTGCCGGCGACAGCCCCAGCGGGCAGTCCGTCCAGCAGATCCGCCAGTATCTCACCGCCCGGAACTTCCTACAGACCGCGGTGCTGCCCCACCAGATCAAGACCCTCACCATCCTCGCCAGGCACTCGAGCACGGAGATCATGGGGCTCGACGTGTCCCGCGCGGCGGCAGGCGCTCCCGTGTACAACCCGATCAACTGGCGCACCAGCCAGCTCCTCCAGGAGATGTGGATCAGCGCCGTCAACCAGGCGATGCTCCGCTACCCGAGCAAGCCCCATTATGCCATCTACGGCGGCGGAGCGCACGGCCCGATGCTCCGGCGCTACGGTCTGCGGAACATCATCTGTTACACGAGGGACGGAGAGGCCTATCGCGAGTACACCGCCTGGAACCTGGCGGGCGGCGTCACCTGGGCGCCCTAACAGCCCGTTGATTTACGCCCGTCGGCCCGCCGCCGCCGCATCCCGACCGCCGTCGTTGCGATCCTGCGGTGCGTGCTCACCTAGAAACGCTCACCTGGAAAACGCTCCGCGCGCTCCTCGGATCGCGCCTTGGCGGGCCGGGCGCGGACGACGCCGGGCCTCGGTCCGTAAATCAACAGGCTGCTAAGGGGGAACACCCTCTTCGAAGCGATGCGAGGGTACGCGGAGGAGGTCAGACCGATCGTCGGTGACGCTCGAGGAACGCGACGAGCTCGGGACGAGGCGGCTCCGTCGCCGCGCGGTGCTCGCGGATGAACGCGTCGATGTCGAGCTCGCGCTCGGTGTACTGCTGTTCCTTGTTGTCGTTCTCGACGAAGTACAGCTTGCCGTCGCGAAGTTGGTAGTACGTCTGCGACCACTGGTCGGCGGAGACGACCCACTCCTTCGAGGTCGGCGAGAAAGTGCCGGTCCGTTGGTTGAGGAAGGCCTCGCAGGGTGGGCGCAAGACCCGCATCGAGCCGGGACTCTAGCACGGTGCCGCGAGGGGCCGCGCACAGAGCCGCCCATGTCGTACACCGCACGACATCGCCCCAGGAAAGTGCACGCCCCGTGATCCCTCTCGACGCCCTTCGGACACAGTGACGAGCGCATGAACCTGACTCGATCCTGGCGGGTGGGGCTGCTCGCGGGCGCGTTGCTCGTCGCGATGTCGTGTGGTGGCAGACGCGGCGCGCGCGATCACCACCACGCCTCGGCGGTGCCCCAGGAGAGCTACCAAGCGCTCACCGCGCGCCTCGACGATCTCGCGGCCGCTGCCCCCGCACGCCTCTCGGTGACGCGCTACGGGACGACCTCCGAGGGCAGGGACCTCGTGCTCGCGACGCTCGGCAGGCCGCCCGGCTCCGGCGCCCCGCGGCCGGCGATGGTGCTGACCCAGGTCGTCCACGGCGACGAGTACCTCGGCATCGTCGATCGTCTCCCGGCCGAGCTCCTGCGCGCCCCGGCCGACTATCCGAACCTCGCCTCGCTGCTCGATCGCGGCGGCCTCCTGTTCCTCCTCCCCGTCGTGAACCCCGACGGGTACGAGGCCGTCCGGCGCGAGAACGCCGCGGGCGCCGACCTGAACCGCGACTTCGAGGTGCGAAGGTACGCAGCCCGCTTCGCCGCGGCGGAGCTCGGCGCCGTCCCGTACACCGAGGAGCAGCGCGCCGTCCTCGCGGCCTACGTCGTCGCGCCGAAGGCCACGCAGCCCGAGTCGCGCGCGCTCATCGAGGGGCTGTCGCGGGCGATCCGCGCGGCGAACGCGCAGGTGAAGGTGTTCATCGACTACCACTGTTGCCAGGATGACGATCGCGGCGCGCTGCTCCACGCGTGGGGCGACACGGCGACCCTCCGCGACGGCACGCTGCCGCCCGGCGACGTGGACCGGTACGCCCGCGCGGCCACGAAGTTCTCGCAGCAGTTCCCTCGAGGGCTCTTCGGCTCGGGGCTCGAGACCATCGGCTACATGACGTTCGGGACGCTCGACGAGTGGTTCTACGAGTCGTTCTCGCAGGGCGGCGCGCTCGCGTTCACCTACGAGGCCCAAGGACACCGCGAGGACGAGCAGCTCCGCCGGCACGCGCGGTTCCTGGACGCGCTCGCCGGCGAGGTCGAGCTCGCAGGTCCGTAGTCGCCGCGGCGCGCGGCGCTCAGTCGACGCCGGCGTCGGGCGCGTCGGCGTCCGACGCGTCACCGGGCGAGGCCTCGGCTCCCCCGTCGTCGGGCGCGGCGTCGAGGCCCGCGTCGACGGGCACCTCGACTCCGGCGTCTGCTGGCGCGGGGAAGCGCGGGGCCTTCACGACGACCCGGACGAAGTAGTCGGCGCACGTGCCGTTGACGAGGCCCATGCTGTCGGAGGTGACGTTGTACATCTTCACGACGTCGCCGCCGCCCTGCGTGAAATTCGAGCCTGCTTGGTTGGGGCGCTCGTCGGCGGACAGGAACACCTGCACCGAGGTGGGCGTGCGCCCCTTCATGTAGCCGCCGTAGAACAGCACCCAAGTGCGCTGGTGAGGGTACGGCAGCCACTTGCCGTCGAGGGGTGAAGACTCCCAGGTGTCCTCATCGAGGAGGCGCCCCTCTCCCTCCTTGAGGCCGAAGAGCTCCTGTGAAGGGTCGCACGCGCGGGTGAGGCACGCGGGGGTGGCCGTCACCGTCGCGAGGGCGCACGCCAGCGCCGCGGTCGTCGTGACCCCGCACGCGGCGACCGCGAGCCTCCCGCGTCGCCGCGGCCGGTCCGCGCGGTCAGCCTTGGAGGAGCTCGGCGGCACGGAGCGCATGGTAGGTCAGGATGAAATCGGCGCCCGCGCGGCGGATCGACGTGAGCACCTCGAGCGTCGCGCGGTCGAGGTCGAGCATGCCCCGCTCGGCCGCGGCGTGCAGCATCGAGTACTCGCCCGAGACGTTGTACGCAGCGACCGGCAGCGTCGTGGACCGGCGCACGTCGCGGAGCACGTCGAGGTACGGCAAGGCGGGCTTCACCATGAGCATGTCGGCCCCCTCCTCCTCGTCGAGCGCGGCCTCGCGCAGCGCCTCGCGCGCGTTGCCGGGGTCCATCTGGTAGCCGGCGCGGTCGCCGAACTTCGGCGCGCAGTCGGCCGCGTCGCGGAACGGCCCGTAGAAGGCGCTCGCGTACTTCACGGCGTACGACAGCACCGACACGTCGGCGAAGCCGTCCGCGTCGAGCGCGCGGCGGATCGCGCCGACCCGGCCGTCCATCATGTCGCTCGGCGCGATGACGTCGGCGCCCGCGCGGGCGTGGACCACGGCCATCTTCGCGAGGATCTCGATCGTGGCGTCGTTGTCGACCTCCTTGCCTCGCGGGCCGTCCTTCAGCACGCCGCAGTGGCCGTGCTCGGTGTACTCGTCGACGCACACGTCGGTCATGACGAGCAGCTCGGGGACCGCGTCCTTCATCTCGCGCACGACGCGCGGCACGGGCCCGTCCGGGTCGAGGCCAGTCGTGCCGCACGCGTCTTTCTTCTCCGGCAGGCCGAACAGGATGACGCCGGGGACCCCCCGGGCGCGCAGGTCCTTGGCCCACGCGCGGGCCTGCCCCACGGGCAGCTGCGAGACCCCCGGCATCGACCCGATGGGCCGCGGCGCGTCGAGCCCAGCGTGGAAGAACATCGGGTAGATCAGGTCGCCAGGGGTGAGCGAGGTCTCGCGCACGAGCCTGCGGAGCTCGGGGGTCCGCCGCAGCCGGCGCGGTCTCATTTCGGGGAAGCCCATGGCCGGCACGATACACCGCCGCCGCCCCCGCCGCGCGCCCCCGCGCCGCGAGCCCCGGTTTTTGGCCCCGAAGCGGGCCGGGGTCGTTAGGAAAGTTGTGTCTCGCTCGCTTCTCGACCACAACGAGGGGATGCGAATCCGACGAGCCGGGCTCGGCCTCCTCTTCGTGGTGCTGGTCAGCGCGGCCTGCGGCAGCCGCACGGGCCTCTTCGGCCCCGAGGACGCCTCCGCCCCCACCCTCGACGGTTCGGTGCAGGATGCACGCAATGACGCCCCGACCGACGGCGCGGCCGACGCGCGCCCGGACGCGGGGGATCTCGACGCGCTGCCTCCCATCGACTCCGCGCAGACCCCCGACGTCGTGAACCGCACCGACTGCCCCGACGCCTCGGGCACGCTCGTCTACGTCGTCACCTCGCGCAACGAGCTCTACGCCTTCTACCCGCCCGATCTGGGCTTCCGCCTGGTGGGGACGCTCGCGTGCCCGGCGGGGGACGCGACGCCGTTCTCGATGGCCGTCGACCGCCGCGGCGTGGCGTACGTCCTCTTCACCGACGGCAACCTCTTCCAGGTCAGCACGCAGACGGCCGCCTGCATCGCCACGCCCTTCCGGCCCGGGCAGTCCGGGTTCACGAAGTTCGGCATGGGCTTCGCCGCCGACTCCCTCGCGCCGGGCCTCGAGCGGCTCTTCGTGGCCGACTCGAGCGGGGGCTTCGGCATCCCCACCGGCTCGCGCCTCGGCTCGATCGACACGGCGGGCTTCGCGCTGTCGCTCATCGGCCCCTTCGTGCCGACGCTCCCGCGGGCCGAGCTCACCGGCACCGCGGACGGCCGCCTCTTCGCGTACTGGCCGAACGGCACGGCGGCGGTCCCGCGGGGCTCGATCGCGGAGGTCGACGCCCGGACGGGCGCCGTGCGCGCGCGCACCGACGTCCCCGTGGGCACCTCCCAGGACGCCTTCGCGTTCGCGTTCTACGGGGGCGACTTCTGGATGTTCAACTCGGCCGACGGCACGAGCTCCGAGGTCTCCCGCTACCGCCTCGCCGACGGCGCGACGACCACGCCCGTCACGTTCCCCGAGACCATCGTGGGCGCCGGCGTGTCGACCTGCGCGCCGAGCCAGTAGCCTCCCGCCGAGAGCCCAGCCGCGCGCTCGCCACGCGCGGTTTCCGCTTGCTCTGCGCGACCTTCCCGCGAACAGTGTGCGCCATGCGGAACCTGCACGTGAGCCCCGAAGGGGCGAACCAAGGTCGATGGCGGCCCCGAGCCCTAGGCGCCGTTGGCGAGGTGTCGGCGTGTCCATGCCGCCCGACCGATGGGAGGAAGGCATGAGCGCCTCTCGAACGGCTCGGCTCTTCTCGGCGGGCATCCTCGCCGCGTCGGCGATGGCCCTCGCGGTCGCGTGCGGCAGCCGCACGGGGCTCTTCTCGGACGAGCTCACCGAGGGCGGCACTCCTACACCCAACCCGTCGGCCCTCCCGGACGCCTCGCGCGACGCCGTAGTGGACCGGGCCGTGCCGGAAGACGCGCTCCCCCCGATCGACGCGTCGGTCATCCCCGACGTCATCCAGAACGACTGCCCCGACGCGGCGGCCACGCTCGTCTACGTCATCACCACCGACAACGAGCTCTTCTCTTTCTACCCGCCCGACGCGAGCTTCCGCCTCATCGGCCGCATCGCGTGCCCGTCCGCCCTCGGGACCACGCCCTTCTCCATGGCCGTCGACCGCAACGGCGCGGCCTTCGTGGCGTTCAACGACGGGAACCTGTTCCGCGTCAGCACCCTGACCGCCGCCTGCACGAAGACCGATTTCGTGCCGAATCAGCAAGGATTTTCAACATTTGGCATGGGCTTCGCCACGAAAGATCTCGGCCCGGCCGAGTCCCTCTTCGTCGCGGCGGACAACCAGTCCGGCCCCCCTCGAGGCCTCGGCACCATCGACACGACGGCGGGGTTCAAGCTCACGTCGATAGGCGCCTTCACGCCGACGATAGACCGCGCGGAGCTCACCGGGACAGGCGACGGGCGCCTCTACGGCTTTTACACGAAGGCCGGGCGCGAGGGTTCGTTCATCGGCGAGATCGACAAGGCCAACGCCCGCGTCATCGGCGAGACGCAGCTCCGCACGGTCGACCAGGGCTCGGGCTGGGCGTTCGCCTACTGGGGTGGTGACTTCTACCTGTTCACCGCGCCGGACAGCCCCGCCTCTCGGGTGACGCGCTACCGACCAAGCGACAACTCGACCACGATCGTGGCCAACCTCGGCACGCTCGTCGTCGGCGCTGGCGTCTCCACGTGCGCCCCGAACCAGTAGCGGGCGCGCTCCACGGGCGCCGGGTGATCGTCACCCGCGCGGCGACCCAAGCCGAGCCGCTCATGGAGGCCCTCCGCGCGGAGGGCGCCCTCCCGCGCGCGGTGCCGGTCGTGCAGATCGAGCCGCCCGCCGATCCCGCGCCCCTCGCGCGCGCGGTCGCCGCGCTCGCGGCGGCGGAGTACGGCGCGGTGCTCTTCACGAGCCAGAACGCCGTGGGCGCCGTGCTGGCGGCGCTGACCGCGCAGGGCCTGCCGCCCACGGCGATGCAGCGCGCGAGGGTGTTCGCGGTCGGCCCGGCGACGGCCCGCGCCCTGACCTCGGCGGGCGTCGCGGTCGATGGCGTGGCGCGCACGTACCTCGGCGACGCCCTCGCGCCGGTGGTCGTCGCCGACCTCGGCGCGGCGCGCCCGCGCCTCCTGCTCCCGCGGGCCGAGACCGCACGGGAGGAGCTGCCCGCCGCGCTCGACGCGCTCGGGTTCCCCGTCGACATCGTCACCGCGTACGTCACGCGAGGGGCGTCTCCGGACGCGCTCGACGCGCTCGTCGACGATTTGCTCGCCGGCCGCGTCGACGCCATCACGCTGACGTCGGGCAGCACGGCGTCGGCCCTCCTCGAGGCCCTCTCCGACGCGGTCGGCGAGGTCCGCGCGCGCGCCGCGCTGGCGCGCACGGCGCTCGTCAGCATCGGGCCGCGCACCACCGAGACCGCCGAGGCCCTCGGCCTCCGCGTCGACGCGACGGCCGCCGAGCACACCACCGGCGGCCTGGTCACGGCGCTCCGCGCGCACTTCCCGGAACGCCATGCACCGTCGCGTAATTGACAAGCGGAGGGCCGAGAAGCGATGCTCCATCCGCCGAGTTTTCGGCGGGTCCATCCTCCTTTGACGTCGTGACGCGCACCGTGCGTTCTGTGTGAACCGCCCATGTCGTCCTTGAGTTCACTCCTCGTCCAGCGCGAGCTCGCGACGATCCGCGACGTCGAAGAGGCGCTCGCGCGCCAGGTCCTCTACGGGGGCGATCTCGCCACGAACCTGCTCGAGGTGACCCCGGTCGACGAGGCCGCGCTGACGGGCACCCTGGCGGAGTCGTGCGCGATGCCCGCCGCCCCGTTCGGTGAGCTGCCCGCGGCGCCGCCGGAGGCCCGCGACCTCGTGACCCGCGAGCGGGCCGCGGAGCACGGCGTGCTGGCGCTCGGCCTCGAGGGGGGCGCGCTCGTGTTGGCGAGCTCCGCCCCGCTCGCGCCGGGCGTCGTCGCCGAGCTCGAGGCCGCGGCGTCGCGCTCGCTGGTCGTGCGCATCGCGCCGATTTTTCGCATCTACCAGGCGATCGCGCGCGACTACGGCGCGACCTTGCCGCGACGCTACGCGCGCCTGCTCAAGCGCCTCGGCGAGGCGGCGCCCGCGCCCCCCAAGGAGGCCACACCTCCCAAGCAGACGACCCTCGTCGAGTTCGTCCTCCCCGCCGCCCCGGCGGCCAAGGCTCCCCCGCCGACCGAGAGCCCTCGCGCGGTCGAGCCGCCACCGGCGGCGCCAGGCATCTTCGGCGACCCGATCCCGTCCAACGTGGGCACCGACGGCCCGCCGACCTCGCCTGGGGGAGAGCCCACCCGCGCGAGCGCCACCCCGACCCTCGTCGAGCCCGTCGCGCCTCCCCATCGGCCCGTCGCCCCGGCGCCCGAGCCCGTCGCCCAGTCCCAGGCGGTCACGGTGGCGCTTCCTTTGCCCCCGGAGCCCGCCCCGGCGCCCTCGCCAGCGAGCGTCACGCCCGCTCCCACCGTGCGCGCGTCCGGCTTCCCGACGTCCTTCATCGCCGGCGAGGCGCGCGCCCACAACCGGATCGGCCAGCGCCGACGCGGGCCGCTCACCTTCGCCGTGGCGAAGAAGGAAATGGACGAGGCCGACGGCCGCGACGCCGTCCTCGACCTGGTGTTCGAATTCTCGCGCCAATTCTTTGAATTCTCGGCTATTTTCGTCGTTCACGGCGACCTCGCCGAGGGCCGTGACGCCGCCGGCAACGGGGCCTCGCGGGACAAAGTCGCGAGCCTCGGCGTCCCGCTCGACGCGGGCTCGATCCTCGCGACGGCGCGCGCGACGCTGCTGCCCGTGTTCGCCGTCCCCGAGACCCAAGGCCTCGACGCCGTGCTCTTCGCGGACCTCGAGCGCGCCGGCAAGTCGGCCGTCGCGGTCCTCCCCATCGTCGTCCGTCGGCGACTCGTCGCGCTCTTTTTGGGCGACGACGGCGACGCGAACGTCGAGGCCACGGGCGTGCAGGAGGTCACCTCCTTCGCGGCGCTGGCGGGCGCGGCGTTCGAGCGCCTGATCGTCCGCCGCAAGCGCGACGGCCGGCCCACGGGCGCTCCCACGGGCGCGCCGTCACGCTCCCCGGGCGGCAGCTCGCCCCCCCTCGCGCTGCCCAAGCCTCCGCCAAACCCCGTCCCGACCTTCCCCACCGATCCCGAGCCGCGCGCCCCCACCGTCGAGCGCGCGGCCACCCCCGACGACGAGCCACCCGCTCCCCCCAAGGAGCCCCCAGGCGAGGCCCCGGCTCCAAGCCTCGCCGCCGCGCCGGAGGCGCTTGTGGAGCTCGCCCCCGAGCCCGCGCCCCCGACCCAGCGTGAGCCCGAGACGTCCGCGGATCCGCCCTCCACGCCGGTCTCCAGCGACCGCTCGACGCTCGTCGACCCGCCCTCGTTCGGCGCCCAGCGCCTCGCGATTTCCCCGCGCCCGATGGTCGACTCGCCGATGGCCGAGCCCGCGGCGCTCGCCCCGCCGAGCCATCCCCGTGAGCTCGACTCGTCGCCCCCGCCCACCATGCGCCGCGCGCGCGAGTCGCACCCGGCCGACCCCGCGCCGGGCGCCTTCTCCCTCTCGGAGCCCGCGCTCCCGAGCCAGACCTTGCCCGAGGTGGTCCTCCCGCCGTCCCCCGCCATCCCGGCGCCCCTGCCCAGCGAGCGCTTCGCCGCCAGCGCGCGCAAGCCGCCCACGCGGAGCGATCTGCCGACGGTGCTCCCCAGCGTCATCGTCGACGTCGGGAGCGAGTACGCGGCGCTGATCGACCGGGTGCTCGCCGGCGACGAGGAGGCCGAGACGAAGCTGCTCCACGCGGGCCAGCACGCGATGCCCGCCATCCTGGTGAGGTTCCCCGGCGCGCTCACGGTCGACGTGGCGGCGCCGCCGCCCGGGGGCCTGCCCCGCGCGAGCGAGTGCGGCAACCTGCTCCGCCTCGTGGCGCGGCAGCGCCGCGTGGCCCTCCCGTACCTGCTGACGGTCGTCGACGAGCGCGACGTCGATCGCCGCTTCTGGGCGACCTACCTGCTCTCGGAGCTCCCGTACATCGAGAGCATCGAGCCCGCGGTGCGCGCCCTGTTCGACCCCGAGCCCCGCGTGCGCGGCGCCGCGCGCGTCGCCGTGCGCGTCCTCGGGGAGCTCTACCCCACGTTCACCGTCGAGCGCCTCGTCCGGGTCATCGCCGACGCCCGCCACGACGCGGTGCGCAAGGTCATCGCGATCCAGCTCCTCGGCGAGCTGCGCGAGGCCGGCGCGGTGGAGCACCTCGTGCCGTCCCTGGCCGATCCGCAGCCCGAGGTCGCGGCCGCCGCCCGAGGGAGCCTCATCCTCATCACGCGGCAAGACTTTGGTCTGCACGTCGCGCACTGGACCGCGTGGCTCAGCGCCAACGCCGCGCGCCAGCGGGTCGAGTGGCTCATCGACGCCCTCGCCCACCCGGCATCCGGCAACCGCGCCGCCGCCCTCGAGGAGCTCCAGAAGCTCACGCGGAACACCTTCGGCTACCAGGACGAGATGACCAAGCGCGACCGCGACCGCGTGATCCAGCGCTTCCGCGACTGGTGGGCGGTCGAGGGCCGCGCGCGCTTCGGGCGCTGAGCGCGACACGCGCGCCGTCGTCCGCTGTGACCTCGCGCTCACGGCGCCCTTGACGAATCGCTTCGCGCTGCAAGAACAAGGGGGCGTGGCGGGCCGTCCGCCGCACCACCCCGGGTGG
>DAORJJ010000015.1:0-29572 GCA_035439005.1 Polyangiaceae bacterium
CCCGCCGGTCGTGGCCCGGCGTGGGCTCCGGCCGCGCGTCGTAGGGGCCGCCTGCGCGCCTGGCCCAGCCGACGAGCCGCTCGACGAGCCGGCGCTTGCGGGTCACGAGGGCGACGCGGAGCGCGCCCGGCGGCGGCAGCGCCTCCTCGAAGCGGGCGTGGAAGGGGCCTTCGGCCGCGAGCGTGTCGCCGGGGAGCCGGCTCTCCAGCACGAACGAGAACCGCCCCGCGTCGTCGGTGACCGCGTCCGCGAGGGTCTCGACTCCCGCGAACGTGCGGCGCTCCACGCGCACCCGGACGCGCGAGAGGACCCCGCCCTCGTGGGCGTCTTCCACGGTGCCGGTGTACTCGCCGCGCCGCGCCGCGCCCCCCGGGGCGTGCGGGACGACCTCCAGCGACGCGCGCTCGGTCGGCACGCGTGCGGTCTCGGTGCGCGCCGGCGCAGGCGCCGCTCGCCTCCGCCCGGCCACGAGCCAGGCGACGAGGAGCAGCCCGGCGATCGCGAGCGGCGCGCGGGACCACGAGCTCGGCCCGCGGAGCGCGAGCTCGCCGCGCACCTCGGGGCCCGCCAGGTACCAGGGGGACTGCGGCAGGTACCGGATCCGGACCTCGCGCGTGCCCCCGCCCTCCGCCGAGAAGGTCACGACGAGGTCGGCGCGCCCGGCCTCGATCCGCGCGGCGCCGACGACCACGTCGCCGATGGTCGCCTCCACCACGCCCTCGGACACCGGGCCGGCGGGAGTGGTCGCCAGCACCTCGAGCGGGATGCCCTCCTCGGGGTTGCCCGGGCTGCCCGGCCTCTCGAGGGTCGGCGAGCGCAGCGTGACGCGCGCGTGGAGCTCGACGGGGGCGCGCGTGGAGGCCGCGGAGGCGTCGGCGTCGCCGGCGAACGCGAGGACGAGGTGGGTCGCGCGGGGCGGGCCGAGGCGCTGCGTGTCCACGTCGAGCACCGCGCGGCCGCGCGCGTCCGTCGTCGCGGAGCCCAGCGGGATCGCCGGGCCGCCGCCGGCTCCCTCGATCGCGATCGTGAGCGCGAGCCCACCGAGCGGCTGCGCCGCCCCCTCGTCGTCGGTCTCGGCGATCGCGAAGAAGCGCGCGGGCGTGCGCTCGAGCGGCACCGTGCGCGGCCGAGGCTCGAACGCGAGCGAGACCGCGTGGCGACCGAGATCGATCGGGACCGTGAGCGTGGTCCCTTCGAGGAGCGCCGCGCCCTTCCAGGTCAGCGTCGCGGCGTAGCGCTCCTTCTCCAGGTGCGCGCGCACGCAGAAGCGCCCGCCCGCGTCGGTGGCGATCTCGAGGCCGCTGGTGCGCCCGGTGACGAGCCCGAGGCCGCACGAGCGCGCAGCGCGCAGCGCCTCGGCGGTCGCGGGGTCGTCGCCGACGTCGCGCCGGGCGAGCGCGAGGGAGACGATTTGTTTGCCGAGCGCCTCCCCCACATCGTCGCGCAGCACCCCCTCGATCACGAGGTCGCCGTGGTCGCGCTTCACCCGCGCGTCGAACGCGCTCTGGCCGCGGACCGTGATCTTCTCCGCGCGCGCCTCGACGCAGGCGAGCGACGCCGCCACGAAGGCGAGCCCGGCCGCGGCACCCCTCGCGGCGCTCGCGCGCGGGGCGCCCGACGTGGCAGGTGCTCGGCCTCGCCGACCGGATGAACAATCCGCTCGCTTCACCGTCCAACCGCGCTGCCAATGGCTTCCATCAGGTGCTCTCCACGGCAGGCGCGCTGCTCTGGCGCTGCGAGCATCTTTCCAGACCCTCGCCCCTGTCCAGGGGAAAGCGTTCGGTGTACCTTGATACCACCCATGACGCGCGCGCCTTGGCTTTCTGCGGGGAACCGCTCGACCGCGCGCGGCGCGTGGCCCCTGGGCGCCTCGCGCTCCGCGACGCCCGCCCGGGGCTGGCTGGCGCGGCTCTCGTCGCTCGGCGCGCTCCTCGCGGCCGTCGGCACCTCGTCGCTCGCGGGCGCCGACGTGCCCCGCGTCCCCGAGCTCGTGCCGAAGCTCCAGTCGGCCGACGCGCGCGTGCGGGCGGCGACGGTGCTGCAGCTGGGCGCGACGGACGCCGACGACGCCGTGCCGCCGCTCTGCAAGAGCCTCTCCGACGACACCGAGATCGTGCGCATCGCCTCGGCCACCGCGCTGCGAAGGCTCGCGCGGGCGTCCGCGCTCAGTTGCCTACGTGAGCGCATGGCGATCGAGCCCGCCGAGGGGCCGAAGCTCCAAATGGCGCGAGCCGTGCAGAGCCTCGAGGCGAGGCCCGCGGCGCCGCCGCCTCCCCCGGCCGCGAGCGCCTACGAGCCGCCGAGCCGCCCGGGCGCGAAGTACTACGTCGCGCTGTCGCCCGTGTCGTCCACGAGCGATCGCTCGGCGAGCGAGGTCGAGGCCGTCGTCCTCCGGGCCGTCCGCGCGAGGCTCGAGGAGCAGGCCGACTTTCAGCTCGCGCCCACCCGGGAGACGCCAGAGGCCGCGCGAAAAGCCCTCGCCGGCAACAAGAAGAAGAAGGGGTTCTTCCTCTCCATTTCGGTCGAGAAGTTTGACTACTCGGGCGGAAATCTTCGCACGAAGGTGAACATCGCGGTGTTCTCCTACCCCGGCAAGGCGCTCATCGCGCCGATCGGGAACGGGGCGACGATGACGGGCGTGGCCCCGGGCAGCCACTCGGCGGAAGATCAGCTCGTCACGGCGCTCGCCAGCGCCGCGGTGAAGCAGTTCGTCGCGAACGCCGGCAACATGTGAGGGCCGCCACGGGCCACGAGCCTGAGGCCAAAGAATAGCCAAGCGCCACGCGAACGGGCACCATACGCCTCGGCGCGGTTTTGCGCGCTCGCACCTCGAGAGGACCCGATGAGCCGCCCTTCCGCCGTCTCCATTTCGCCGTCGGCTCCGCGCTACAAGCGCAGCTTCAAGAACTACATCGTCGACTCGCGATTCCAGCTTCGCTACACGGCGTACATCATCGCCATCGCCCTCGTGATCAGCGCCGTCCTCGGCGTGTTCCTCGTGCGCACGAGCGCGAAGGTCGTCGCGCAAGGGCAGCGGGTCGTCGCCGAGAGCAAGAAGGTGAGCGATATCCTCGCCATCCAGATCTCAAAAGATCCGATCTACGGGAGCGATCCCGAGCTCGCGAAGGCCTTCACCGCGGAGTCGACCGACGCCGCGAACGGCGTGGTCGCGCGCCAAGAGGCGCTCGCGGCCGAGCAGCGCACCATGATGCGCGCCCTCGTGGGCGGGCTGGGGCTCATGGTGGTGTTGATCGGCCTGCTCGGCATCTACTTCACGCACAAGGTCGCGGGGCCGGTCTACAAGATGAAGCTCCTCCTCACGGCGGTGGGCGACGGCAAGCTGAATTTCCACAGCAAGCTCCGCAAGGGGGACGAGCTCCAGGACTTCTTCGAGACCTTCGCGACGATGGTCGAGAAGCTGAAGGCGCGCCAGGCGCGCGAGGTCGCCGATCTCGACGCCGCCATCGACGCCGCGCAAGCCTCGGGCGCAAGCGCCGAGGCGATCGCGAAGATCGCCGGCGTCCGGGACGAGATGAAGGCCTCGCTCGAAGGGTAGGCGCGAAGGGTAGGCGCGCCTCGGCGGAGGCCAGCTCAGTCGGCGGTGAGAGCCCCCGCGAGGTGCTCGACGCGCACCCCATCGCGCGAAACGTGCACTACGCACACGTCGAGCCGCACGCGAGTGACGCCGGTCAGGTCGAACGGCGGGGCGGCCAGGAGCCCCGCGGCCGCGCGCAGCAGGCGCCGCCGCTTCTCGGGGGTGATGCTGGCGAGCGCCCCGACGAGCGCCCCCTCGCGGCGCGCCCGCACCTCGACCAGCGCGACGAGCTCGCCGTCGCGCGCGACGATGTCGAGCTCGAGCGGCCCGATCCGCACGTTGCGCCCGAGAATGCGAAAACCGCAAGCGACCAGGTGGTCGCTCGCGGCTTCCTCTGCTGCGCGCCCGAGGCTCTTCCCGGGGCCCGCCATCGGGCCAGGCTACTTGCCGGCGTCGGCCCCGGCCGCGGGCTTGGCGCCCTCGACCTCGCCCTTGCACTGGGTCTTGGGGTTCGACTTGTCGCAGTCGCCGGTGCAGTCGACCGACGGATCGTACTTCGTGTTCTGCTTGATGCAGTAGCCGCCCGTGAGGCCCTCGTTGCCCTGCCCGGTGGGGTCGACGAGCTGCTCGCACTGGAACCCGTCGGGGCACGCGCAGTAGTTCGCGCCGTCGTCGGTGGCGCCCTTGGAGTTCGCGCACCGGCAGGAGCAGTACACGGTCTTGTCCGCGACGCGGTTCAGGCACTGCGGATCGACGCGCTTGCCCTCGGGAGAGTTCGGCGTGCCCTCGACGCCGCCGTTCGCGCTGCCGGGGAGCACGCAGGCCTCGGACGAGATGCCGCCGCCGGTCGCCGTCTGGCCGTAGGGGCACGACACGCGACCGCGGAAGTGATTCACCAGGCAGAGGCGGGTCTGGCACTGGAAGCTCTTGGACTCGACGTTGACCTGCTTCTGGCTGAAGCCGAGGAACGTCGGATCGAACTCCTGCTCGGGCACGCACGGATCGCCCACGCCCGTCGACGAACAACCAGGGGCGGCGGCGACGACGGAACCGGTGCCGAGCAGGAGCACGGCGAAAAGCACGCGGGAGCGGATCATGCGGAGGCTCTCCAGGATCGAAAAAGATGCGAGATTGCGGCGTTCTACGAGGCGGCGGCCGTCGAGGAGCCGAGACCGACTCCTCCTCTCGAGGGTTCACCGCGTGCGGCCCGTCGACCGCTGGTGCGGGAAGGTACCTCCCTCCGCCAAAACGCGTCAAGCGCGATGAGCGCGCCGCGCGCGTCGGCGCCCCGCACCCCGCGCCCGCGCCGGCCTGGATGGGCCTGGATGGGGGAGCGAGGCGCGCGCTGGGCGACGATTCGGAGCCCGCGGAGGGCGCGCCCCGTGTACCGTGACCTGAGCGTGACCGACCCCTCGTGACCACCCTGGCCGCTTTCTTTTCGGCACGGCCCAAGACCGCTCGCGGCTCGGGCATCCCACACGCCCCCAGGCGGCGTCGGCCTGGCGGTCCCCGGGGCGAGACACGGGCCCCGCCCGTTTCACCTTGACAAGCGGAAAGGAGCCTTCCTACCATGCCGCCCTCGGAGAGAGTATCCGCTTAACATCGTTGAGCATTTCGGCGCGAGGTGGCGCACGGTTCGGTCGACGACCGAGCATTGCCTCGCAATTCCGCGGAGTTCGGTGCTCGACCGAGCTCTCCCCGACCCCGGTCGCTCCCGCGCCCAACCCTTCGTGTCTCCGGAACCATCGAGGAATTCTCCCATGCGTATGTCCCTGGCGCGCGCGCGCAAGCTCCTTCTGACTGCCCTCCCTGTCCTGTCGTTGGCGCTCATCACCCCGCACGACGCGGGCGCGCAGAAGGGCAAGAAGCCGGCGGCCGGCGCCCCCAAGGGCGGCGCGAAGCCCGCCGGCGCCGCGGCGGCCGGGGCCGACATCGAGCTCGACGATCCGGCGACGCCGCCCCCGGCGAAGCCCACCGACACCGGCCCGCCCCCCACGGCCGGCCAGATGACCGAGCCCGCGGCGCAGGCCAAGCGCCTCTTCGACGGTGAGAAGTGGCTCGACGCCGCGCTCGGCCTCTACCGCGTCTACAAGGGCGACACCCAGGACGACGAGGGCAACAAGCAGCTCGCCCAGTACCACCTGGCGATCGCCCTCTACCGGCTGAAGTTCTACCAGGCGGCGTACGGCATCTTCAGCGAGATCGCCGACAAGCCGAACCACCTGAAGTTCAACGAGACCCTGCTCTGGCTCTCCAAGCTCGCGACCGACTTGCCCGAGCCCGCCGACATCGTCGAGCGCGTCGGCAAGTACAACGACGCCGCGGTCGAGAAGTTCAACAACGCGAACCAGCGCGACCTTTACTGGCAGCTCAACTACCTGCTCGGCCGGTACAAGTACCGCAACCGCCAGTACGCGGACGCCCTCCGCCTGTTCACCAAGGTGAGCCGCGAGTCGAAGTACTACGTGCGCGGGCAGTTCTTCAGCGGCATCTCGAACGTGCAGCTGCGCAAGTCGGTGCCCGCTGTGCAGTCGTTCCAGCGCATCGTCGGCGCGATCGACGAGGGCGTCGAGGGGGTCGACGACGACGCGCGCATGCGCGACCTCGCGTACCTCTCGATGGCGCGCACGTACTACTCGGCCTCCGTTCGGCTCGACGAGGGCGGCTCGCCCACCATCGACTCCACCAAGCTCTCGGCCGCGGTGAAGTACTGGAACAAGGTCGACGTCGGCAGCGAGTACTGGCTCGACTCGCTCTTCGAGGAGTCGTGGGCCTACTTCATGGCCGGCGACTACGCCCACGCGCTCGGCAACATCCACACGCTGCAGGCGCCGTACTTCCCGAACTCGTACTACCCCGAGGCCGAGGTGCTCCGCTCGGTCATCTACTTCGCCAACTGCCAGTACGACGACGCGGAGGTCATCGTCGCGAAATTGCAGACGAAGTACCAGCCCATCTACGACGAGCTCAACAAGGTCCTCACCCGATTCAAGGGCGACGGCCAAGAAGAAGCCTTCTATAAGTTTCTGAAGGACGTCCGCGACGGCAAGGCCGACCTCCCGCCGCGCATCAAGACCGTCGTGGAGAACGCCCTCTCCGACCGTCAGCTCCTCCGTCACCTCCAGTACGTTCAGCTCCTCGACGACGAGGCCAACCGGTTCAAGAAGGCCCCGGGCACCTTCCGCGACTCTCCCCTCGGCAACGACACCAAAGACGCCCTCCAGCTCGCGCGCGACATCGCCGTGCGCAACGCAGGCACCCTCGCCAAGGAGCGCTACCAGCGCAACCTCGACGAGCTCAACGAGCACCTCCGCGACAGCGCGAAGATCCTCATCGACATCACGTCCGCGCGGCGCAACCAGCTCGACCAAGCCATCGCTGGCAGTCAGGTCACGGCCAAGGAGTCCGAGCGCAACATCGTGAAAGCGGACGACGAGCACGTCATCTGGCCGTTCGACGGCGAGTACTGGCGCGACGAGCTCGGCTTCTATCGGCAGACCATCACCTCGAAGTGCGGCAGGTAACGATGAATCGCAAAACCTCTTTCGTCTCGCTCGGCATCCTCCTCTCCGCCTCCGCGGTCGAATTCTCTGCGTCCGCCCAAGGGATGTGCATCGAGGAGAAGGCCAAGAAAGAGCTCAACGCCTGCGCCGTCGCCGGCCCGAAGGAGTTCGCGGCCCACGGCAAGGGCACCCAGGCGAGCTTCCGCGGCGTCGCGCCGGTCGGCGACAAGAAGAAGGTCGACAACAAGCCCCCGGCGCCGGTCGTCAACGACGTGCCGCGCGACGAGCGCAAGAGCCGCCTGCAAGCGCGCCAGCGCGCCCTGCTCTTCACCGAGATCCAGGGCATCGAGCGCCTGTTCGGCAACACGCCGCGCAACGCGGCCGACCGCGTGACCCTCGCGCGGCGCCTGGCAGAGGCCTACGTAGAGCTCGAAGCGGCCGCCTTCCGCGACAAGACCAACGCCGAGATCGAGCGTGACGGCCTGCGGAAGACGAACCCGGCGGGCGCGGGCCAGAAGCAGGCGCTCGCGAACCAGGCCGACCAGATCATGAAGTCGGCCCGCAACCAGGCCATCAAGTACTACACGCTGGTCAAGAACGACTACCAAGACTACGCGCAGCTCGACGAGGTCCTCTACTACCTCGCGTACGAGCACGAGCAGGCCAACGACTACAAGATGGCCCGCATCGTGTACCTCGAGCTGAAGGACAAGCGTCCGAACTCGAAGTACATCCCGAACGTCTACCTGGCCTTCGGCGAGCTCTTCTTCAACGAGGCGCAGGGCGACCCCAGCAAGTGGGACCTCGCCGCGCAGGCGTACGAGAACGTCATCAAGTACCCCGCGCCCGGCAACAAGGTGTTCGGCTACGCCTGGTACAAGCTCGGCTACGTCGCGTGGAACAAGGGCGAGTTCGAGAAGGCGATGAACGCCTTCAAGAAGACCATCGACTTCGGCAAGAACTTCTCGCAGCTCCCCGGCGCCACCAAGCTCGCCGACAGCGCGCGCAAGGACATCGTGCCCGTGTACGCCATGAAGGGTGACCCCACCCAGGCGTACAACTTCTTCCACAACATCTCGGGCGACACGACGGGGAACGACAAGACCTTCAAGATGATGGACGATCTGGGTAACAACTACCTGGACACCGGCCACTATCCCGAGGGCATCATTCTCTACAAGGACCTCATGAACCGCGACAAGAGCGGCGCGAGGACCTGCATGTACCAGGCGCACATCACCGAAGCGACGATGGCCATGAAGTCCTCCAACAAGGACGCGATCAAGGCCGAGATCGACAACCAGGTGAAGCACTACAAGGAGTTCGTCGCCGGCGGCCAGAGCGCCGAGGCGAAGCAGGAGTGCGCCAACAAGACCGCGTCGATCACGGCCGAGACCGCGATGTCGTGGCACCTCGAGGCGGCCGGCTCCGGCGGGCAGCGCGGCACGAACGACCCCAAGACGAAGGCGCTCGCGGCGTACCTCTACAAGAAGGTCGTCGACACCTTCGACGCGAAGCAGTTCGCGACGTTCACCTTCCCGCGCATCGTGAAGGAGGACTGGCCCACGATCTACAAGATCAAATACAACATGGCCGACCTCCTCTACGCCGACGAGAAGTGGGCCGAGTGCGGCCCCGCCTTCGACGCCGTCGTCGCCGAGAACCCCACCGGCCCCGACGCGCCCGAGGCCGCGTACGCTTCGGTGCTCTGCTACCAGAAGATGTACGACGCCTCTCACCCGAAGGCGGAGGCCCGCAAGGGCATCGGCCAGCTCCCCGGAAAGAACAAGTCCGAGGAGGAGAAGCGGAAGAAGGAAGAGGAGGCCGCCGCCCTCAAGCCGAAGGAGTTCACCGAGCAGCAGAAGGGCATGGTGCAGGCCTTCAACCGCTACATTTGCTACATCAAGCCGCCGGCGAACGACAACACGGGCCAGGAGCAGCTCGTCGAGGTGAAGTACGCGCGCGCGCGCACCTACTTCGAGGCGAAGCACTGGGAGGAGGCGGGCTCGGCGTTCCGCGACATCGCGCTCACGAACTCCGACCGCGACGTGGGCATCTACGCCGCGCAGCTCTACCTCGAGAGCATCAACGTGCTCGCGTCGCAGTCGTCGCGCCCGTCGTGCTACGACGACATGGCGACCGACGTGCCCAAGTTCCTGGAGCTCTACTGCAGCCCGGACAAGGTCGCGAAGAACCAAGAGCAGTGCACCAACCTGAACAAGGTGCAGGTCGACATCCTCCGCCTCAAGGCGCAGAAGCTCGTCGAGATCGCCGACAAGCAGGGCGGAAACCAGGCCCTCGGCCAGTACGAGGCGGCGGGCAACACGTACTTCCAGATGTTCCGGAAGTACTGCCAGGATCCGGTCGCCGCGGGCCAGGCGCCCCAGGCCGACCGCTGCGACGAGATCGTGTACAACGCGGCGCGTGCCTTCCAGGCCGCGCGACTCATCGCGAAGGCGATCGACGCGCGCCAGGCGCTGCTCGCGTTCGACGCGCGCTCCACCACGCACTCGCCGCTGGCCAAGAAGGCCACCTACGAGATCGGCGGCAACTACCAGGCGATCGCGGTGTACGAGCTCGCGGCCGACTGGTTCGAGAAGTACGTCGAGCTCGACCCGAAGGGCGAGAAGGCCGACGCGGCCCTCGCCGACGCCACGCTCCTCCGCCTCGGCCTCGGCCAGGAGGACCTGGCCATCAAGGACGCCGCGAAGTTCAAGAAGAACTACGGCGCGAGCAAGCCGGCCCAGACCGCCTCGATCGCCTTCGCGATCGGCGCGCACTACGCCGAGAAGGCCGAGGGCCTGCGCCCCGCCGACAAGGAGGGCGAGTGCCTGAACGGCGAAGAGTGCATGAACTGGGAGAAGGCCCGCAACTCCCTCTCGGGGTCGATGGCCGTCATCGACAAGGCGCCGCCGGACATCCAGGTCCAGGCGCACGTCACCCTGGCGCGCACGTACTCGCACATCAAGAACGGCGCTCGCCAGGCCAAGGGTGAGTACGCGAAGGTCCGCAGCCTCTGGACGAACCCGGCCGACGCCGAGGCGAAGATCCGCGCCGCCTACCCGGCGGAGGACGCGGGCCAGCAGGACAAGCGGCTCGCGAAGGCGCTCAACGCGGTGGGCGAGGCCTACTTCGTCATCGCCGAGGAAGAGCGCCGCGCCATCGTGGAGCCGCTGATCTTCCCCGAGTACAAGGGCGTGGGCACGAAGGAAGACGTGCTCAAGCACATCGGGGGCAAGGTCAAGGAGTGGTACACGAAGAAGAAGGAAGCGATCGCGAAGGTCGAGCCCTCCTACGTCAAGATCCTCGACCTCAAGCCCGTCCCGCCGCCGAAGTGGGTCATCGCCGCCGGCTCGCGCTCGGGCCTCATGTGGGGTCGCTTCGTCGAGGACTTCCGCAAGGCGCCGATCCCCAAGGCCTGGAAGACCGATCCCGAGATCCGCGGCACCTACTACGACGCGCTCGACGCGGCGAGCGAGCCCTTCAAGGTGGGCAACGCCAAGCCGGCGCTCAAGAAGTGCCTCGATCTGTCGGTGAAGTACCAGTACTTCGACAACTACTCGCGTGACTGCGAGGTGTGGTTGGCCCGCAACTACAAGTCCGAGTACCACGTCGTCGACGAGCTCCGCGGCGCGCCCACGCTGTCGAACAGCGGCCTCGACGAGAAGAACCCGCCGATCCTCATCGGCGGACAGGCGTGGCGTCCGCCGAGCGCGGCCCCCACCGAGAAGGCCGGCGCAGAGACCCCGGCCGCCAAAGAAGCAGCGCCGAAGAAGCCCGCGGGGAAGAAGAAGTGAAAGGGAACGTCGCGATGAAATCCAAGCTGGGCATTCTCACGGCGAGCCTCTTGATGGTGGCCCTCACCGCGTGCGGTGGGCCCAACGTCGAGATCAACACCGGCCCCAAGAAGCCGCCGCCTCCTGGCAAGCCGGTGACGGCGGGCGAGGTGGTGAGCGAGGGCGCGCAAGCGAAGTTCAACGCCGCCATCGAGGCGATGGTCGGTCACGACAAGGCCGCCGACTGGAACGACGCCGCCTGCGGGGACGTCGCCAAGAAGTTCGAAGACGCGGCCACCGAGCAGAAGAGCAAGAAGTTCCCGGAGGCGACGTACAACGCGGGGCTCGCGTGGCAGCGCTGCGGAAACGACAAGGAGGCGCGCGCGCGCTTCACGAAGGCGCTCTCCGACGACGGGAACTTCCACTTCGCGAAGGTCCAGCTCGCGCTCTACGACTTCAAGGCGAACTCGAACGAGGACGCGGCGATCGCCACGCTCCAGCAGGCGGTGCTCGACGCGAAATTCCAGAACGTCCCGGCGCTCGTGAACCTCGCGATGTTCCAGATGCAGCGCGACTCGGCGCAGGGCACGGCCGGCTGCAGCAACGACATGGAGTGCGCGAAGACGAACCTCCAGCGCGCGCTGGCGATCGACGACGCCTACATGCCCGCGTTCAACCAGCTCGCGCTCTACTACTTCCAGCTCGCGAAGAAGCGCGCCGGCGCCGTCAAGTCGTCGCAGAAGGGCTCGCGCGGCCGGCAGATCGCGACGAACGCGGCGATGGCCAAGCGCGCCGACGTGCAGCAGCTCGAGCTCGCGGCGCTCGTGTGCTCCCAGGCGATCCGCAAGAACCCGAACTACGCGCCCATCCACAACACCGCCGGCCTCATCCAGAACGAGCTCGGTCAGGTGAACAGCGCGGTGGCCGAGTTCGCGACCGCGGCGCGCCTCGACCCGAAGTTCTTCGAGGCGCAGATGAACTACGCCGCGGTCAACCTGTCGTTCCGCGGCTTCGAGCAGGCGGCGACGGCTTACCGCAAGGCGCTCGCGATGCGCCCGAACGACTACGACGCGCACCTCGGTCTCGCCCTCGCGCTCCGCGGCCCCATCCAGGCGACGGACGCGAACTACGACCAGGCCGTCGCGCTGGTGCAGGCCGAGCTCGACACCTGCAAGAAGCTCGACGCCGCCCGGCCGGACGCCTTCTACAACGAGGGCATCCTCGTGCAGGAGTTCAAGGCCAAGTCGGGCGCGGGGAAAGACGCGACCAAGGCGGCGCTCCTCCAGGCGAAGGGCATCTTCCAGTCGTTCGTCGAGAAGGCCCAGGGCAAGGGCGAGTACGACGGTGCGGTCAAGCGCTCCAAGGAGCGCATGCAGGACATCGACGACACGATCCAGTTCCTCGACCTGCCTGGCGCGGAGCCCGCTCCTGCCGCTCCTGCCGCTCCGGCGGCCTCGGGCGCGACGCCCCCCGCGGCGGCCCCGCCCGCGGCCCCGCCCGCGCCGAAGAAGTAGCCCCGAGAAAAAGATCGAGCGACCGGGAACTTGCGCCTCACGGCGCTGTCTATGCCCCCCGAGACGCTCGCAACGTGCCCCGGAGCGCCGAAAGGTTCCCTCGGGGCACGCGCTTCTGAGAGACACGCGGTATGCTGAAGGTCAGCTGCCGTTGGATTTTTACCAACGTCTTGGAACGCAACGAAAAAACGCTCCGCCGGGGCGAATTTTCCGCGCGCTCACCCTCAAGGGTTGGTACATCGTGCGATGAGAAGGAGAACGAACATGGCGAATGCGAAGCGTCTCTTCGTGGGTCTCGTGGGTTTCGGAGCGCTCTTCATCAGCACCTCTGCGTTCGCGCAGGGCGCTGGGGCTCCCGCCGCCAAGCCCGCCGGTAGCGGCGGGGGAGACGGCTACGGGTACGAGTTCTCCGACGATCCGCTGAGCGCGGGTGGCTTCGGTCCGAACGACGCGACGATTCGCGTTCGCCCCGGCCCGGTTCGCACCACGCTCATCCGCCCGCGAACGTCGTTTGTTCCGGAGATGTTGAAGTCCGTCGAGAACCTCTGACGGGCCACGTTCGCCAACGATTTCCCTCCTCCGCGAGGGCATTGAAGCTGCGGCGCTTGCCGCAGAGCCGCTAAGAAGCGGCGAAAGGTCTGCGATGGAAGGCAAGGGCAAGGTCGCGCTCACGTTCGCGCTCTATCAGGGTGAGCAGCTCATCCGCCGCGACACGGTCGCGCAGGACATCGTGAAGGTGGGCAAGGACCCGCGCAGCCACCTCCGGGTGGACGACGAGCTCGCCTCGCGCATGCACGCGGTGATCGAGGTCGCCTCGGAGGGCGACATCACCCTCATCGACCTGGGCAACGAGCCGGGCACGATGGTGAACGGTCAGCGCGTCAACAAGTGCAAGGTCCGGCAGGGCGACCAAATCCAGATCGGGTCGACCACGATCGTGCTGGAGAGCGCAGGCCCCGCCGCCGAGGCGATGGCCCCGGAGCTCGCGGCGCCCCTCGCGGCGGCCGCCGCGGAGGCCCCCGTCTCCGCCGATCCCGCGGTCAATCCCTTCGCGGCGCCCGCGCCCGCCTCCAACCCGTTCGCGGCCGCGCCCGCGCCCGCCTCCAACCCGTTCGCGGCCGCTCCTGCGGCCCCCGCGGCGAACCCGTTCGCGGCGGCCCCTGCGGCGAACCCGTTCGCGGCGGCCCCTGCGGCGAACCCGTTCGCGGCGGCCCCTGCGAACCCCTTCGTCGCGGCCGCGGCTGACGCTGGCGCCGGCTACTCGCCCGGCGGGAGCGACTACGATCCGAACGCGCCCACGACCTACAAGCTCATCAAGAGCGGCCCCGACGTGAACCCGGACGAGGTCGAGGTCGCGCACGTGGCCGCCCTCGAGGTCATGGTGATGTGGGACACCAACGTCCTCCACGTCTCCCACCTCTCTCCGCCGCGCTCCTTCTTCGTCGGCGAAGAGACCCAGGTCGTGTGCGACTACTTCGTCCCGAGCGAGGCGCTCGGCACGACGCGCGCACCGGTGGTGGTCGCCCGTGGCGGCGCCGCGGCGCTCGTCATCTTCCCGCGCGCCACCGGCGCGGTCGAGATCCCGGGGCAGGGGAAGGTCACGTTCCAGGAGCTTATCGCCTCCGGGCGCGCGCGGCCGTCGAGCGAGCTGTCGGGCGGGCACGAGTTCGACCTGCCGGCCAGCGCGAAGGCGCGGATGGAGCTCGAGGGCGGGCTCGTCTTCCAGGTCAGCACCGTCAACGCCGGGAAGGCGCCGCCTGCCGGCGTGTTCTCCGGGGCGGATCCCGCGGCGTTCCTCTTCGTCGGCCTCTCGTCGCTGCTCCACATCGGCATCGTGGCCTCGCTCGCCTTCTTCATGCCGAAGATGAACCTCGACGACAGCGAGGCGATCGACCGCGACCAGATCCTGCTCATGCAGAAGATGCTGAACGCGGCGGCCGAGCGCGAGCAGGAGGAGAAGCCGACCGAGCAGGTCGCCGACAACAACGCCGACAACAAAGAAGGCGGCACGGGCACTCGCGCGAAGGGCGAAGAGGGCTCGATGGGCAACCCAAACACCAAGGCCACCGGCAACCGGTTCGGTGTGCAGGGCCCGGCCGACAACGCCGACCCCCACATCGCGCGCCAGGCCGCGCTGAAGGAGGCTGCGGAGTTCGGGATGATCGGCCTGCTCAACGTCGGCGCCGGCGGCGATCCCAACGCCCCGACCGCGCCCTGGGGGCGGGAGGAGTCCTCGGGCAACGACCCCATGTCGGCGCGCGGCAACATGTGGGGCGACAGCATCGGTGACTCGTTCGGCGCGGGCGGCCTCGGCCTCTCGGGCGTCGGCGAGGGCGGTGGCGGTCGCGGCGAGGGCATCGGCCTCGGCAACATCGGCACCATCGGTCACGGGGCCGGCACCGGCACCGGTCAGGGCATGGGCAACGGGCACGGCCGCCTCGGCGGGTCGCACGCCACGAAGACCCCGAAGCTCCGCCAGGGCGCCACGCAGGTGAACGGTCGGCTCCCGCCGGAGGTCATCCAGCGCATCGTCCGCCAGAACTTCGGTCGCTTCCGTCTCTGCTACGAGAACGGCTTGCGCACGAACCCGGCGCTCACCGGGCGCGTCGCGGTGAAGTTCGTCATCGACCGCTCGGGCGCGGTGTCCACCGCGCAGGACGGCGGCTCGGACCTCAGCGACCGCGGCGTGGTGTCGTGTGTCGTCCGCGGCTTCGGCAACCTGTCGTTCCCGCAGCCCGAGGGCGGCATCGTGACCGTCGTCTACCCGATCACGTTCAGCCCCGGCGACTGATCGCCTCGCTGCACGCTCGCACGCCGCCCGCGCCTCACGGTTCGGGCGGCGTTCTCTTTTCTGGTTCGTGATGTGCGCGCCGCCCGGCACGGACGGGGCCGCGAAAAACGGATCGGCCTCGCCGCCGCTTTTGGTTGAGAGTGACCGACCTTCTGCCCTAGGATGCCGCGCCGATGAAGACGTTCGCAAAGCTCGCCGTTCCGGTCGTACTGATCCTTGCCACCGCGTCGGGGTGCAGCCGGAACAACATCGAAGCTGTCAACCTCGCGAACGAGGGCGACAAGTCGAAGTCGGTCAACATCGAAGAGGCGATCTCGAAGTACGAGCAGGCGACCAACCTCGACCCCACGAACCACCGCATTCTGTGGAAGCTGGCGCTCGCCTACACGAAGAAGGAGGCCTGGGACAAGGTCGCTTCGACGTGCAAGCGCGCGGAGGCCGTCGCGCCGACGTTCGCGAACTACTACTTCCAGCGCGGCATGGCGCAGGCGCGCATGGCGGTGAAGGGGCCCGCGACGTGGGCCGAGGCGAAGGAGCCGCTCGAGCAGGCGATCTCGAAGGACCCCAACCTCGCGGACGCCCATTTCGAGCTCGGTGAGGTGCTCCTCCACCTCGACGACGAGCAGGGCGCGCTGCGCTCGTACTCGAAGGCGATCGAGACCAAGCCCGACGTGCTGTCGTTCTACATCCCGCTGGCGGATCTCTACATTCGCCTCGGGTACCTCGACCAGGCCGAGCAGGTCGTCAAGGAGGGTCTGTCGTTCGGCAAGGAGGGCGACAAGGGGCTCTTCGGGCTGCACAGCCTCGCCGGTCAGATCAAGGAAATGAAGGGCGACATCAGCGGCTCGGTGCCCGAGTACGAGGCCGCCAAGAAGGCGTGCGGGCAGTGCAACGCCGGTGGCGAGCAGATCGCCTTCTTCAACCTCGGCGCGGCGTACGCGACCGTGAAGCCGCCGCGCAAGAGCGAGGCGATCCAGCAGCTGCAGTCGTTCAACAAGATCGTGTGCAAGGGCGCGGCGGCCGCGCGCTACGCCGACCAGTGCTCGCAGAGCCAGCAGCTCGCGACCAAGCTCGGCGGCCAGCTTCAGTAGAGCCTGGCTCCCACGACGCCCATCGCGCGCCCTCCGCGGCTGAGCCCGCGGCGGGCGTTTGCCGTCCATTGCCGCGTGATCCTGCGAGCTCCGCCCGGCGATCGGAAAAATTCGATCGCGCCAAGAGAAGCCGCACACCTGCCGTGCGGGCTCTGGTAGCTTGAGGTCGGAAATTCACCTGCTCAGCGGAGGCGTGTCGAGCGCGGCACGTCGCACGAAGTGAGCGTCGGCGTGTGAATCGGACCGAGGGAGTCAATGGACCTTCAGGAGCGTCTTTCGCATCTCGAGAACGTTCGGGATTGGCAAGGGCTGGTCGAGGAGCTCGAGCAGAGCACTTCGACTGGAACGAACGAGGAGAAGTCGCGCAGTCACCTGCGGCTCGGGCTTCTGCTCGAGGACAAATTCCTGCTTGGGGTGAAAGCCCTGAAGCATTTCCAGGACGCCTTCAAGCTGAACCCCGCGGTGACGGAGAGCCTCGCGCGCGCGCGCTCCGTGTACTGGGACCTCGGCAAGCTGAACATGGTCCAGAAGCTCCTCGAGCTCGAGCTCAAGACGCTGCGGGGCCCCCGCAGCGCCGAGCTGCTCCTCGAGCTCGGTGACGTGCTGTGCGACGCCGGCGACTACGATCGCGCGACGTCGACGTACGCGAAGAGCCTCGGCGCGGCGGAGGGCGGGCCGAGCGCCGCGCTCGCGAGCGCCTGCCTCGAGGACGTGCAGGTCGAGAGCGGCTCGTGGCAGACCCACGTCGCGCACCTCGTCCGCGCGTCGGCGCAGCTCCCCCCAGGCGCCAAGGCGCGCGTGCTGCTCCGCGCGGCGCGCGTCGCGCGTCGCTTCGCCCCCGACGAGTTCGAGGGGCTCGCGCACACGGCCTACGCGGCCGACCCGTGCGCGCAGCAGGTCGCGGCGCTCTACGAGGGACTCCTCGTCGACGGCGGGCGGGCCGACGAGCTGCAGCAGGTGCAGTCCGCGATCATCGCGGAGCTGCCGGATCGGCACGCTCGCGGTCGGGCCGCGCTCGCGTTCGGCGTGCGCTGGGGCGCGCGGCACGGCAACCTCGACGTGGGCGCCGCCTGGCTCGAGCAGGCGGTGCGCTACGACGCGTCGAACGAGGGCGCGTTCCAGTACCTGCGCGATCTGCGCGGCAAGAAGGGCGGCGATTGGGAAGGCGTGCTCGGGCTCGCCGAAGAAGCCACGACGCAGCCCACGACGCCGGAGAACCTCGCGTTCCTGCTGTCACAGGCCGGGACCATCGCGTGGCGGAGCCTCGGGAACCTCATTCGCGCGCGCGTGAGCCTCGAGCGGCTCAAGTCCCTCGTCCCCGATCACCCGACCGTGCTCGCCTTCGAGACGCAGATCGGCGAGGCCCTCGGCGCGTCCACGGCCAGCCGCTCGGTGCCTCCGATGCACGAGGCCGAGACCGTCGAGCTCGCGGCCATCGATCCGAAGACCCTCGAGCTCGCGTCCGCGCGCATGGCGCTCATCGACGCCGACGCCGACGCCGGAGAGCCCATCGACGCGCCCACCATCGCGGCGCCGCCGATGCCCGCCTCGGAGCCGCCGCCCGCGGCGACGTCCGCGCCTGCCGTGTCCGAAGCGCCCGCCGCCGTGTCGGAGGCGCCGGCAGCGATGCCGTCGTCGCCCGCCGCGTCGGAGGCGCCTGCAGCGGCGCCGTCGTCGCCGGCCGTGTCGGAGGCGCCTGGAGTGGCGTCGTCGCCGGCTGTGTCGGAAGCGCCTGCTGCCGTGTCGGAGGCGCCTGCGGCCTCGTCGTCGCCGGCCGCGGTCTCCTCGCCGCCCGCGCCCGAGGCGGCGCAGGAGGTCGACGAGGAGAAGATCGCGGAGCTCCGCGCCGCCGCCGAGAAGCAGGAGAGCGCGAAGCGGTACAACGAGTACGTCCGCACGCTGCTCGCGCTCGCTGCGCTCGTGCCCGATCCCGTCGAGAAGGTCGACCTGTTCATGAAGGCGGCCGAGCTCTACACGGGCAAGTTCGCCAACCAGGCCGAGGCCGTCAAAGCCTACGAGCAGGTCATCGAGATCGACGCGGAGAACGCGGTCGCGAACGACTTCCTCCGCCAGATGTACGAGAAGCGCCGCGACTGGGAGAAGCTGCTCACGCTTCACCGGCGCGACGCGGAGCGCACGTACGGCGCGGAGCGCGCCACGAAGTTCCTCGAGATCGCGAAGCTGGCGACCGAGCGGGTGAAGAAGCCCGAGGTCTGCATCGAGCTCTGGAACGAGGTGCTCACCACCGACGAGACCAACGCGGAGGCGCTCGGTGCGCTCGCGCAGCTCTACGAGCGCTCCAAGGAATACGACAAGTTGGTCGTTATTTTGGAGCGCCAGGTCGAGGTCACCTACGACGACGCCGCGCGCGTCCAGATCCTCTCCAAGCTCGGCACGTTCTACGGCGATCGGCTCAACAACGACGAGGGCGCGGTCAACGCGTGGCGGCAGCTCCTCGCCCTCGAGCCCGGCGATCGGAAGGCGCAGGAGGCGCTGAAGAAGAAGTACCTGGCGCTCGGCCGGTGGGACGACCTCGAGGTCTTCTACGCCGAGAGCGGCAAGTGGGACGAGTTCATCCGCGTGCTCGAGCAGCAGGAGTCCAAGGAGGCGAACGCCGAAGCCAAGATCGGCTTGCTCTTCAAGATCGCCGAGCTCTGGGCCGACAAGAAGCAGAAGCACGACCGCGCCGCGCGCGCCTACGAGAAGGTGCTCGAGCTCGAGCCCCAGAACCTGCGCGCCGCCGAGGCGCTCATCCCGATCTACACCGCGGCGAACAACTCGAAGAGCCTCGCCAACGCCATCGAGGTGAAGCTCGGCCACGAGGAGGACGACCTCGAGAAGGTGCGGCTCCTCCGCGAGGTCGCCGCGCTCTACGAGACGAAGGTCAAGGACCCGCAACGGGCGTTCGAGCGCTACCTCACCGCCTTCGACGTCTCGCCGCAGGACGAGGACGCCTCGCTCGACGTCGAGCGCGCCGCGAAGGCCGTCGGCGGCTGGCAGCGCGTCGTCGAGGCGTATGACGCGGTGGTTCGTCGCGCCGACGACTCCGCCGACCACGACCTCGCCGTGATGCTCCGGCTCCGCCTGGGCCGTGTGCACGTCGAGGAGCGCCACGACGTCGAGAGCGCGCTCGCCGCGTACCGCGCCGTGTACGAGACCGACAGCGAGAACGCCGCCGCGCTCGAGGCGCTCGAGCGCCTCTACCGCGAGACGAAGAAGTTCGGCGACCTGCTCGGCATCTACGAGAAGAAGCGCGATCTTGCCCCCACGTCGGAGGACAAGAAGCTCATCAGCTACGAGATCGCGAAGCTCTACGAGACCGAGCTCCGTGACGTCGATCGCGCCATCGACACCTACGACGCGGTGCTCGAGGAGGAGCCCACCGACACGCAGGCCCTCGCCGCGTTGGATGTACTCTACAGGCAGCTCGAGCGCTGGGCCCCGTACGCCGACGTGCTGCGACGCCGCATCGAGCTCGATCTCTCCGAGGAGGAGATCGTCGACCTGAAGCACCGCCTCGGTGGCGTGCTCGAGACTCACCTCGGCGACGCCGCCGGCGCGCTCGAGAACTACCGCGAGATCCTCTTCCTCGCGCCCTCCCACGAGGGGGCGCGCCTCGCGCTCGAGGCGCTCCTCGCGAACGAGAGCCTCCGCGGCGAGGCCGCGACCATCCTCGAGGGCATCTACGAGGAGCGCGGCGACTGGGTGAAGCTCATCCACGCCCTCGAGATCCTGAGCGAGACCGACGCGGACTCCGACCGCAAGGTGCAGCTGCTCCGCAAGATCGCGCGCATCAGCGGCGACGCGCTCGCCGACCAGGGCAAGGCGTTCGACGCCCTCGCGCTGGCCGTGAAGGAGCAGCCGGCGCTCGCGGACACCCGCGCGGAGCTCGAGCGCGTCGCGGACGCCTCGAACGCCTGGTCGAAGCTCACGGCGCTCTACAACGAGGTCGCCGAGACGCTCACCGACGCCGTGCTCGCGCGCGAATACTGGATGCGTCAGGCGAACGTCCTGGAGCACCTCGGCGAGATCGACGCGGCCGCTGCCGCCTACGGCAAGGTGCTCTCCCTCGACCCCGCCGACGCGCCCGCGCTCGCGGCCCTCGAGCAGCTCTTCATCCGCACCGAGCGCTGGACCGACCTCATCGGGGTCTTCGAGCGCCGGATCGACCAGAGCGTCGACCCGGACGAGCGCGAGCAGCTCTACGGCCAGATGGCGGCCACCTACGACGTGAACCTGGGCCGCCCCGAGGACGCGGTCGGCTGCTGGCGAAAGGTGCTCGAGATCGACTCGGCCAGCGCCGCGGCGCTCTCCGCGCTCGACGCGCTGTTCACCCGTCAGCGCATGTGGATCGAGCTCGCGGACAACCTCGAGGCGCAGCTCGTGCTCGCGCAGGACGAGTCCGCGCAGATCGGCTTGATGCTCCGCCTCGCGGCCCTCCGCGAGTCCGAGATGGGCCAGGTCGAGGTCGCCATCGAGGGCTACCGCGAGGTGCTCGATCGCGACCTGAGCAACGCGCCCGCGCTGGCCGCGCTCGAGCGACTCGGCGCCGACCCGGCGCACGAGCTGCGCATCGCCGATCTGCTCGAGCCGCTCTACCGCCAGACGGGCGACTTCGCGAAGCTCATCGGCGCTCACGAGGTGCAGGTCCGCCGGAGCGACGACGCGTCGCGCCAGGTCGAGCTGCTCCACCAGATCGCCCAGCTCCACGAGGACGCCGCGGGCGATCTCAACTCGGCGTTCACGACGCTGGCGCGGGCGCTCGCGGCCGATCCCGCGAGCGAGCGCACGCAGACCCAGATCGACCGCGTCGCGCGCACGACGGGCCGCTTCCAGGACCTCGCCGACGTCTACGAGCGGCAGGCGCTGGCCACCACCGACGTGGTGCTCTCGAGCACGCTTCTCACCATGAGCGCCGAGGTCCACGAGCGCGACATTGGCAGCGTGGACACGGCGATCGCGCACTACCGCCGCGTGCTCACGCAAGACCCGACCAACCTGAACGCGATCGAGTCTCTCGAGCGCCTGTTCCGCCAGACCGAGCGCTACGCGGAGCTCTCGCTCACGCTGCAGCGCAAGGCCGACATCGTCGACGAGCCGGACGAGAAGAAGCACGCGCTGTTCCAGGCCGCGGCCATCGAGGAGGACGTCCTCTCGAAGCCCGAGGCCGCGATCGCGGTCTACAACGTGCTCCTCGATCTCGACCCGGACGACCTCCGCGCGCTCGACGCGCTCGTCACGCGCTACCTCGAGCTGAGCCGGTGGGCAGACCTCCTCGCGGTGTACGCCCGCAAGGTCGACCTCATCGTCGATCCCGACGAGAAGAAGCGCATCCTCTACCAGGTCGGCGCGGTCTACGAGCGCGAGCTCGGCGACGTGCCCCGCGCCATCGACACCTACCAGCGCATCCTCGAGCTCGACCCCGACGATCTGCAGGCGCTCTCCCGGCTCGACGTGCTGTACGAGCACGCGCAGAACTGGACCGAGCTGCTCAGCGTGCTCACGCGCGAGAGCGAGATGTGCGCCGACGGGGCGGAGGCCATCGGCTTCCAGTACCGAATCGCGGAGCTCTACGAGAAGCGCCTCGAGGACGTGCCGCGCGCGGTCGAGCTCTACCGGGACATCCTCGGTCAGGCGCCCGACCACGAGCCTACGCTCCGCGCCCTCGAGGGGCTCAAGTCCGGCACGGTCGAGCCGCTCGCGGCGGCCGCGGTGCTCGAGCCCATCTACGAGGCCGCCGGGGAGTGGCGCGCGCTCGTCGCCGTCCACGAGGTGCAGGTCGCGCACAGCGACGACGCGTTCCTCAGCGTCGATCTGCTCCACCGGATCGCGCGCCTCTACGAAGACGCGCTCGACGAACCGAAGAACGCCTTCGACACGTTCGCGCGCGCGCTCGTGTTCGACAACGGCAACGACGTGACGCTTCAGAACCTGGAGAGAATCGCGCTCACGCTCGGCCTCTACGGCGACGTCGCGGCGCTCTACGACGCGGAGCTCGCGCGGCTCGGGGACAACCCCGATCGCTTCGTGGAGCTCGGCCTCCGCACGGCGCAGATCTTCGAGCTCTCGCTCGAGGACAACGTCAGCGCCATCGTGCGCTTCCAGCGCGTGCTCGAGGTGCAGCCCGAGAACCTCGTGGCGCTCCGCTCCCTCGATCGGCTGTTCACGCAGACCGAGCGCTGGAGCGAGCTCGCCGCCATCCTCAAGCGCGAGGCGGAGATCGCGGACTCGCCGGCGGACGGGCTCGAGCTGAGCTTCCGGCTCGGCCAGGTGTACGAGCTCAAGCTCGGCGCCGTGGAGCTCGCGATCGCGTCGTACCGCGAGGTCATCTCGTCCGCGCCGGACCACGAGGGCACGCTCGGCGCGCTCGAGGGGCTGTTCGCGCAGAACCTCATGCAGGCCGAGGTCGCCGAGATCCTCGAGCCGCTCTACCAGAACAGCGCGGAGTGGGCGAAGCTCACCGCGGTCTACGAGGCGCAGCTCTCGCACATCCCCGCCGAGTTCGTCGAGGGGCGCGTCAGCGGCAAAGAGGAGCGGCTCGCGGCCTACTACCGCATCGCCGAGCTCTTCGAGGACAAGCTGCTCGACCCCGTGCAGACGCTCGCCGTCTATGTGCGGGTGCTGAAGGAGTACCCGCTCGATGAGCGCGCCGGCGAGGAGGCGCCGCGCGTCGCGTCGCTGCTCGACGGCGGCTGGGAGCACCTCGCCAACGCCTACGCCGACGTGCTCGGCCTCCACCCCGCCGACCACGAGGTCCAGCGCACCCTCGGAAAGCGCCTCGCGCGCACCTTCGAGGAGCAGCTCGGCGACGTGCAGAAGGCGGAGGAGACCTACAAGTACGTCCGCACCGTCGACCCGCTCGAGCCGGAGGCCCTCGAGAACCTCGACCGCATCTACCTCTCGCTCGAGCAGTGGCGCGAGCTGGCCAAGGTGCTCGAGGCGCGCGTTCAAGTGCCGATGGACGAGGTCGATCTGGTCGATCTCTACGCTCGCCTCGGCGAGGTCTACGAGACGCGCCTGCTCGACCCGGCGAACGCGACGCGCGCGTACCGCACGATCTTCGACGGGCTCGAGCGAGGGCACGAGGGCGCGATCGCCGCGCTGTCCCGCATCTACGAGTCGCAGGGCGCGTGGGTGCTCCTCAACGGCGTCTTCGAGCGCGAGCTCGAGAACGCGTCGGGCGACGCCGCCGAGGCCGAGATCCGCGCGAAGCTCGCGCGCCTCGCCTCGGAGCGCCTCAACGACCCCACCCGCGCGATCGACACGTGGAAGCTCGTGCTCGATCTCCGCGGCGAAGATCCGGAGGCGCTCTTCGCTCTCGCGGGGCTCTACGAGGGCCAGGGCGCGTGGCGCGAGCTCGTCGACGTGCTCGAGCGACAGCACGACATCGCCGAGTCGGACGACGATCGCGTCAACATCCTCACGCGTCGCGCGAGGGTGTTCACCGAGCGCCTCTCCAGCGACGACCTCGCGCTCAGCGACTGGAACCGGGTCCTCGATTACGACTACTCGAACCTCGCCGCCCTGCGCGCGATCGCCGAGATTCGTCGCCGCGAGGACGACCCCGCCGAGCTCGTCACCGCGCTCCACCAGCAGGTGGATCGCGCCGCGGCCCTCCTCGACGCCGAGGAGCTCAAGGCACTCTTCCGCGAGCTCGGGCGCACCTACGGCGACCGCCTCGCGCAGCCGTACGACGCGGCGGAGGCGTGGCGGAAGCTGCTCGACGTCGAGGCGGACCTCGAGGCGCTCGACGCGCTCGAGGCCATCTACCGCGAGCAGGAGCAGCCGGTCGACGTCATCGACGTCAAGATGCGGCGCGCCGACGCGCTCGCGGACGTGGCCGCGCGCATCGAGGAGCTCCGCGGCGTCGCGGCGCTCTGGCGCGACACCGTCGAGGAGCCCGACAAGGCCACCCTCGCCTGGCAGAAGGTCCTCGAGCTCGACGAGACGCACGACGAGGCGTTCCTCGAGCTGGAGGCGCTCCACACCGCCGCCGGCCGCTGGGAGGCGCTCATCGAGCTCTACCTCGCGCGCCGCGAGACCCGCACCGACGTCCCCGAGCGCTCCGATCTCCTCCGCCGCGTGGCGAAGGTCTGCGAGGAGAAGGTCGAGGACAAGGGCGCGGCGCTCGACGCGCTGCTCACCGCCTTCGAGGAGGACTTCCACGACAAGGAGACCTCGAAGTACCTCGAGCGCATGGCGCTCGCGACCAGCCGCTGGGGCGAGGTCATCCAGCGCGCCAACGATCTGCTCCAACAGCAGACCGAGGCGCCTCAGAAGGTGCGGCTCTGCCTGCACCTCGCCAAGTGGTACGGAGAGGACCTCGGGCACCCCGAGTACGCCCAGCCGTTCTACCAGCAGATCGTCCAGCTCGACCCGAACAACGTCGGCGCGCTGCGGCAGATGGCGCAGCTCTACCGGAAGAACGCCAACTGGCAGCAGCTCGGTGCCACGCTCACGCGGGCCCTCGAGGTCGCGGTCGGTGACACCGACCGCAAGGAGATCCTCACCGAGCTCGGCGAGCTGCTCGACAGCCAGATGAGCCAGACCGACCAAGCGGTCGGCTACTTCACGCGGGCGCTCGAGGTGGACGGGCAGTTCTTGCCGGCCATCGAGAACCTCGAACGAATCTACGCGTCGCGCGGCCAGAACCGCGAGCTCGTCGAGATCCTCCACCGCAAGGTGGGCGCGCTCGAGGCGCCTGACCTCATCGCGCAGACCAAGCTCCGCATCGCCACGCTCTACGAGGCGATGCCCACCGAGGGGCAGAAGGCCGCGCAGCTCTACCGCGAGGTCTTGGAGATCGAGCCCGACAATCTCCAGTCGTTGCGAGGACTTGGTCGCGTGTACGAGGCCCTCCAGCTCTGGCCGGAGCTCGTCCGCGTACACGAGATTGAGCTCGAGGTCGTCACCACCGAGCGCGAGCGCATCGACCTGCTCCTGAAGCTCGCGCGCCTCCAAGAGGACCAGTTCCTCAAGGCGGACATCGCCGCGCAGCACCTCGAGCAGGCCGTCGAGATCGACCCCAACCAGGAGGAGGCGTACGTCGCGCTCGCGCGCTGCTACCGCAAGCTCCGCCAGTGGGAGCCGCTCATCGCGACCTACGAGCGCCACATCTCGGCGACGATCGATCGCCGCACGAAGGTGGAGCTCTACGGCGCCATCGCCCAGGTCTACTCCGACGAGATCTCCGATCCCGAGCGGGCGATCGACGCGTACCGCAACATCGTCGACCTCGAAGAGACGAACGTGCCCGCCCTCGAGGCGCTCTCGAAGCTCTACGAGAAGACCGGCGACATCACGCAAGCCATCGACGCGATGACCCGCGTCGCCGAGCTCACCCCCGACGCGAAGCAGCGCGTCGAGGCGTACTACCGCATCGGCAAGGCCCTCGACGAGAAGGTGGGCGACCGCCTCTCGGCGCAGGACAAGTACGAGATGGCGATGGACCTCGATCCGTCGCACATCCCCTCGCTCCAGGCGCTGCGCGTGCTGGCGATGGACAACGCCGACTACGACAAGGCGGCGCGGTACCTCGATCAGGAGCAGAGCTACACCGCCGTGCCCCGGCAGCGGGCCCGCATCCTGGTCGAGCTCGGGCGCCTCCGCGAGGAGATGCTCGGCGAGCACGAGGCCGCGGTCCTCGCGTGGGAGTCGGCCAACGAGGCCGATCCGGACAACGAGGACGCGGCGCTCCCGCTCGCCCACGACTACGTCGCGCGCGAGATGTGGGAGAAGGCCGAGCCCCTCCTGGAGATGCTGACCCGCAAGGCCGGCAAGCGCGATCGCTCCGAGCAGCACGAGCTCTGGAACAACCTCGGCCGCGTGCAGGCGTCGCTCGGCAAGGACGATCGCGCGCTGAAGGCCTACTCGGCCGCGCAGCAGCTCGATCTCACGGACCAGGTCACCATCCGCGGGCTCGCCGAGGTGTGCTTCCGGCTCCGTGACTGGGCCGGCGCGCTCAACAACTTCCAGAAGGTGCTCACCACCCTCGGGGAGGAGGAGCTCGACGCTCGCGCGGACGTCTACTTCAAGCTCGGGCGCATCAAGCGCGAGCAGGGGCAGGCGAAGCAGGCGATCAACAACTTCGAGAAGGCGCTCGGCGTCGACCCGAACCACCGCCCCACGCTCGACGCCCTCATCGAGGTGTACTCGGACGTGAAGGACTGGAAGCAGGTCGTCGCGTACAAGCGCCAGATCCTCGACAACATCATGGACGGCGACGAGCGCTTCAAGATGCTCGTCGACATCGCGGACATCTGGCAGGACTTCGACAAGAGCCCGGCGAAGGCCATCGAGGCCCTCGAGGAGGCGAAGGATCTCAAGCCGGAGGACCGCCCGCTCCTGCACAAGATGCTCTCGCTCTACGAGTCCACCGGCAGCTGGGCGCGGATGATCGACACCGTGCAGGCGATCGCCGACATGGAGAAGGACCCGATCCGCAAGTCGAAGTTCATCTTCACGATGGCGCAGCTCTTCCGCGACAAGGAAGGCGATCAGGAGCGCGCGGTCGAGCTCTTCAACGAGGCGCTCGATCTCAACCCGCGCGATCTGCAGGCGTTCGAGCGCATCAACAAGATCCTCACGAGCCAGCAGGACTGGAAGGGCCTCGAGCGCGCGTACCGAAAGATGCTCCGGCGTCTGTCGACCGCGAACGTCTCGGACGCCGATCTCGAGTACTCGCTGTGGCACAGCCTCGGGCTCATCTACCGCGATCGCCAGCGTGACTGGTCGAGCGCGATCGAGGCCTTCAAGATGGCCACGCGGTTCAAGCCGGACGAGGCGCTCGAGCGCCAGATCCTGGCGGAGCTCTACGAGAACACCGACAACACCGAGGCGGCGATGGGCGAGCACCTGATCGTGCTCCAGAAGGAGCCGCTCCGCGTCGACCCGTACCGCAGCCTCTACAAGCTGTCGCTGAAGATGCACGACTACGATCGCGCCTGGTGCATGTGCGCCGCGCTCTCGTTCCTGCACAAGGCCGACGCCGAGGAGCAGCGCTTCTTCGAGGACTACCGCCCGCGAGGGATGATCCAGGTGAAGTCGCGGCTCGACAACGAGCAGTGGGTGAAGAACCTCTTCCACAAGGACGACAACATCTTCATCGGGAAGATCTTCGAGTTCGTCACCCCCGCGGCGATCCTCGCGAAGACGACGGCGCTGGCGCAGGCCAAGCAGCTGCCGGCGCTCGACAAGCGCTTCAAGCAGGATCCCGCCACCTCGACGGTCACCTTCGCCAAGACCTTCGGGTGGGCGGCGCAGGTGCTCGGCATCCAGCTCCCTGAGCTGTATCTCCGCAACGACGTGCCAGGCGCGCTCGTCACCGTGCCGTCGCGCCCCGTCGCGAGCGTCGCTGGCAACACGGTGCTCACCGGCTTCTCGCCGCAGGAGCTCACGTTCATCGTGGGCAAGCACCTCGCCCACTACCGCTCGGAGCACTACATCAAGACCCTCTTCCCCACGCTGGACGAGCTCAAGGTCATCTTGTTCTCCGCCATCAAGATCGTGCTCCCCGATTTCGCGGTGCCCGAGAACATGGCGCAGGCCGTCGCGGCGACCGCCTCGACGTTCGTGAAGTACATGCAGCCGGTGGAGCGCGACTCGCTCCGCCTCGTCGTCAACCGCTTCGTCGAGGACGGCGCCCGCGCCGACCTGAAGCGCTGGATGCAGGCCACCGAGGTGACGGCGGCGCGCGCGGGGCTTCTGCTCTGCGCCGACCTCGACATCGCGAAGAAGATCATCGGCGCCGAGCAGCAGCTCCCCGGCGATCTCCCGCCGCAGGAGAAGATGAAGGAGCTGCTCGTCTTCTCCGTGAGCGAGCAGTACCTCGCCCTGCGCAAGGTGCTCGGCATCGCGGTGGGCTGACCCCGCGACGCGCGCCTCGACGCAACGAACGCGCGTGCTCTCCCGAGAGGGGGGCACGCGCTTTTGTTTTGCGCGATGGGAGGTGTGGGATGCATCGCGAGGTCGAACGAGACACGGACTTGACGGTGGAGCTGCCGGCGGACGCGCTCCCAGGGGAGCGAGGCGAGTGGGTGCTCGAGGTCCACGAACGCCACGGGACATCCATCCTCGCCCTCGGCGAAGCGCCGCTCACGCTGGGCTCCTCGCGGCGCGCTTCGCATCGGCTCGAGGACCCGATGGTGAGCGGCGTTCACTGCGAGGTCGCGCTCGCGGGCAGCAGGCTCCGCGTGGTCGATCTCGGCTCGCGCAACGGCACGTACCTCGGCGCTGCGCGCGTCCGCGAGGCCTGGGCCGGCGTCGGCGGGACCCTCACGCTGGGCGAGACGCAGCTCGTGGTCCAGCGCCGCGAGCTCGACGAGGAGGCCTCTGGCGACGCGGGCGAGCCCTTGCCGCAGATCGCGGGGGGCTCGCTCGCGATGCGGCGACTCGCCGCGCGCGTGCGTCGCTTGGCCAACCGGACCTCGCCCGTGCTCGTCTCCGGGGAGACCGGGACCGGCAAGGAGCTCGTCGCGCAGGCGCTCCACACCGAGGGTCGGCGGCGCGCGGCGCCGTTCGTCCCGGTCAACGTGGCAGCGCTCCCGCGCGAGCTCGTGGAGAGCGAGCTGTTTGGGCACGAGCGTGGGGCCTTCACGGGCGCCGTCTCGAGGCGCGCGGGGGCCTTCGGCGACGCGCAGCGCGGGACGCTCTTCCTCGACGAGATCGGCGAGCTGCCCCTCGACGCGCAGCCGAAGCTGCTCCGCGCGCTCGACGGGTACGAGGTGAGGCGCGTCGGGAGCGGCGGCGGAGGAGAGCGCGCCGACGTGCGCGTGGTCGCGGCGACGCACAAGGCGCTCCTCGAGGACGTAGCGGCGAAGCGCTTTCGCCGGGACCTCTATCACCGGCTCGAGGCGTTCGTCCTCGAGCTGCCGCCGCTGCGTGAGCGCCGCGGGGACATCGCCGCGATCGCCCGCCGGCTGCTCGCCGCCCACGCGAGCGAGCTCGGGCCGCGCGCGCTCGCGCCCGCGGCGCTGGCGAGGCTCTCGGCGCACGACTGGCCGGGCAACGTGCGCGAGCTGCGCAACGTGCTGCTCCGCGCCGCGGAGCTCGCGGACGACGCGCGCGTGCTCACCGACGCGCACATCGCGCGGGGGCTCCGTCGCCCGCACGCCCAGCGGGCGAGCCCCACGGTGAGCTACGGGCAGGCGCTCCTCGAGAAGCACGGCGGCAACTTCACCGCCGCCGCGCGCGACGCCGGCATGCCGCGCACCTCGTTTCGCAAGCTCGTCGTGGGCGCCAGGTCCGACCCTCGCGGCCCCCGATAGCGGTTCGAGAATCGCGGCCGATCGCCTACGGTCGTCTCATGGACGCTCACCGCGCGCGCTCTCCACGCTGGCGTCGGGCCTCCGCGCGGCTCGGGCT
>DAORJJ010000016.1:0-29425 GCA_035439005.1 Polyangiaceae bacterium
GATGGCCCTCCAGACCGCCTCGGCCTCGGGCGCGAGCGGCGCCGGGCCGCAGGGTTTCGGGGGCGGCGGCTACGCCCCGCCGGCGGGCGGCTTCGGCGCGCCCGTCGGGGGCTACGGCGGCGCGCCGCCCGGCTACGGCCCGCCTCGCTACTGAGCCCTCACTCGAGCCCGAGCCTGCGCCCGACGAGCTTGATGCACGCGCCCATGACCCAATAGGTCGCGGGAATGGCGACGAGCGGCGCCATGAGGCGCGCGGCGCTCGTCCGCGTCCCCGCGAGGTGGGGGCGCGCGCGTAGGTAGGGCACGACGTTGATGGCCTGGTAGTTCAGCATCACCCACGGCGCGAGCCAGAGCGCGGCGGGGTTGGCGACGAAGAACGCGTTGCCGTCGCCGAGCGCCTGCCCGAGCGCGAAGAGCAGCGTGTACTCCGCGACGCGGTACCGGTAGCGGCGGAGCAACAGCCAGCAGACCGAAAAGATGACGATGTACGCGGGCGCGGTGAACGCGAGGTCCACCAGCGCGTGCCTCGCGAGGGTGCCGACCGGGGTCGCGCGGGTCCACCGGAGCGCGGCGAAGACGGGCCGTGATGGCATGTAGAAGAGCTCGACGGCGAGCGCGCTCGCGGTGCAGCGGAGCACGAACGCGGCCGCCCCTTGCCGCACCGCGCGGCGCCGCGTGAGCGCGTACCACCCGAGGCCCGCGAACAGATAGGCCACGACGAGCAGGCGGGTCACGTTGTTCGCGCTGAGCCCCTCGCGCCCGAGCACCACGACCACGAGGAAGGCCGCCCACAGGGCGTACACGCCGAGGACGACCCGCTCGGCGCGGCTCACGGTCGCCCCCCGGAGCGGACGCCGCCCCTCTCGACGCGACCTCCCGCCAGCCGGAAAATGGTAGACCCTGGGGCGCGATGTACTTTCAAGAGCTCGTCCTCACGCTCCAAGACTTCTGGACCAAGCGCGGCTGCATGCTCGTGCAGGCGTACAACTCGGAGGTGGGCGCGGGCACGTTCAACCCGAACACGTTCCTCCGATCGCTCGGCCCCGAGCCCTGGGCCGTGGCGTTCTGCGAGCCGTCGCGTCGCCCGACGGACGGGCGCTACGGCGACAACCCGAACAGGCTCCAGCAGTTTCACCAGTTCCAGGTGATCTTGAAGCCGGCGCCGATCGACATCCAGGACCTCTACGTCGAGTCGCTCCTGGCGCTCGGCACGAAGCCGGAAGAGCACGATGTGCGCTTCGTCGAGGACGACTGGGAGTCGCCCACCCTCGGGGCGTGGGGGCTCGGCTGGCAGGTGTGGCTCGATGGGCTCGAGATCAGCCAGTTTACGTATTTCCAGCAGGTCGGCGGGATCGACTGCCGCCCGGTCTCGGGGGAGCTCACGTACGGCCTCGAGCGTATCTGCATGTACCTTCAAGACGTCGACTCGGTGTACGAGCTCGCGTACGCGCCGGGGATCACCTACGGAGAGTATGCCAAGCGCGCCGAGTGGGAGTGGAGCACCTACAACTTCGAAGAGGCCGACACCGCGGCCCACTTCGCGGCCTTTGATCACTACGAGCGTGAGGCGAAGCGGCTGCTCGCGCGCGACGCCGACCCGCTGAAGAAGCTCGTGCTCCCCGCCTACGATTTCGTCGTGAAGGCCGCCCACCAGTTCAACGTGCTCGACGCGCGCGGCGCCATCGGCGTCACGGAGCGCGCCCGGTTCATCGGCCGGGTGCGGGGCCTCGCGAAGGGCGCGGCCGAGGCGTATCTGGCGCAGCGCGAGGCCCTCGGGTTCCCGCTCCTGGCAGCCGCTGCGCCGAGCGCCGCCGCCTCGAGCGCCGAGTGACGACGGCCGGCGACCGCGCGCCGCACGCGCAGAAGCGACGCCTCCTCGCGCTGCACGCCGAGCTCGACGGGTGCAAGGCGTGCCCGTCCATGATTGGCCCCGTGGTGCACGGCGCGGCCGTGGTCACGCCGGTGGTGCTCGTCGGCCAGGCGCCTGGCCCGCGCGAGGGCAGCTTCGGGCGGCCGTTCGCGTGGACCGCCGGCAAGACGCTCTTCAAGTGGTTTCACTCCGCGCTCGGGGTCGACGAGGCGCGGGTGCGCGAACGCGTGTATATTGCAGCCGTCGCGCGTTGCTTCCCTGGCAAGGCGAAGGGCGGCGGTGATCGCAAGCCCGATCCGGCGGAGATCGCGGCCTGCGAGCGCTACCTCGCGGGAGAGATCGCGATCCTCCGCCCGCGGCTCCTCTTGCCGGTCGGCGGCCTCGCCATCACTCAGGCGCTTGGCGAGGTGAACAAGCTCGCCGACGTGGTGGGCAAGGTGCACCGCCGCGTCGTCCACGGAGTGGAGTGCGACGTGCTGCCGTTGCCGCACCCGAGCGGCGCCTCCACGTGGCACCGCACCGAGCCGGGCAAGACCCTGCTCGGCGAGGCGCTCGGCCTCTTGGCCGCTCACCCCGCCGTGCGCGACGCGTTCGCCTAGGCTCCCGGACCGATCAGCCGAGGAGGCTCGGGAGGACCTCGTCGAGGGGGGTAGAGCCTTGCACGAGCCGGTCGCCCTTCGGGGCAATGTTGCCGGTCGCGAAGCCGGCGTACATCTCGGTGTAGGCGGCGGCGAACGTGGGCGGGAGGCCCGCCTCGAGGAGCGCGGCGAGGTGCCCGGCGGCGGGGATGTCGACGACCTTCACGGTCTTGCCGAGCGCCGCGCCGAGCTTCGCCGCGACGTCGTTCGCCGAGTAGGCCGGGCCGTGGAGGTCCACGTTCTCCGACTTCCCGGGCCGCTCGACGAGCAGCTTGGCGGCGAGCGCGCCGATGTCCTTCGTCGCGATCATCGGCATCGCGAGGTCGGCCGAGGGGGCGAAATTCGGGTAGATGCCGGCGCCCTTGGCGGCGCCGACGGACATGCCGACGTTCTCCTGGAAGAAGCCCGCTCGGATGGCCGAGAGCTGGACGCCGGCGGCGTGCAGCAGGCCCTCGAAGTAGTGGAGGCCCTTGATGGGGCCGGTGCCCTCCGCCAGGTCGGCGCCGATGGACGAGAGCAGCACGACGTGCGGGACGCCGCTCGCCTTCACGCCGGCCGCGAGCGCGTCGGCGGTGGCGCGCTGCGCCGCGAAGAAGTCCGGCGCGGTGTACGGAGGCGGCGGCAGGAGCGTGAAGAAGCCCTCGGCGCCTTTGAGCGCGCCCGTGACGAACGCCGAGTCGTCGAGGCTGCCGGTGGCGACCTCGGCGCCCTGCTTCGCCCACGACTCGCCCTTCTTGGCGTCGCGCACGAGCACCTTGACCTTCTTCCCAGCGGCCAAGAGCGACTTGGCGACGACCGAACCGACGTGACCCGAGACACCAGCGACGACGAACATGTTTGTGGGCTCCTTCTTTTTCGGAAGTGTGGAGGCGCGAACGTGCGAACGGTGCGCGGCGTGCGCAAGGGAGCCGCGACCGATTTTGCGCGTCGCCTGTGCCACCGTGAGTCGTTGCGCCCAGCGAGGGAGCGCGAGAGATTCGAACGAGGCCGCTTTCCAGCGTCGACGACGCTTGGCACGCGGGGTGCTTTGTCGTCCCCAGGAGAACTCACGAATGAACCAGCGCTCGCTTCATCGTCTCACCTCGCTCGCGCCGCTCGCGTTCGCGCTCGTGCTCGCCACGGGGGCGACGCTCGCCACCGAGTCCACGGCGTCCGCGTGTGGCGGCTGCTTCGTGCCGCCGGAGGACGCGACCGTCGTCACTGACCACCGGATGATCCTCTCGGTCGCTCAGGGCCAGAGCACCCTCTACGACCAGATCCGCTACCAGGGGCTCCCGCAGGAGTTCGCGTGGGTGCTGCCCATCTCCGGCGAGGCCACCGTCGGCCTCTCGGCCGACACGCTCTTCTCCACGATCGGCGGCTTCACGCAGACGACGGTCGTGGCCCCGCCTCAGAACTGCCCGAGCCCGCCCTCCGGGTGCGGCGGCGATTTCGAGGCCGCGTCGGAGTCCCGCGGCGCCGCGGGCGGCCCGCAGGCGGCCCCCACCGACGTGACGGTGACCAAGGTCGAGAACGTGGGTCCCTACGCCACCGTGCAGCTCCAGTCGGAGAACGCCGAGGCGCTGAACCAGTGGCTGGCCGACAACAAGTTCTCCGTGCCGGCCGACGTGAAGCCGGTCATCGCGCAGTACGTGAAGGAGCACTTCAACTTCCTCGCCATGAAGCTCCGCCCCGGCGCGAACGTGCAGGCGATGCGCCCCGTCCGCGTCACCACGAAGGGGCCGGCCGTCGTGCTGCCGCTCCGCATGGTGGCGGCGGGCACGGGGCCGGTGGTCGGCATCACGCTCTGGGTCGTCGGCGACGGCCGCTACGAGCCTACGAACTTCCCGTTCTTCACCGTGAAGGCCGACGAGCTCGTGTGGGACTGGACCAAGAGCGAGAGCAACTACAAGGCGGTCCGCGAGGAGCGCACCGCGGCGAACAAGGGCCGGGGCTGGGAGCTCGAGAGCGCGTTCCGCCTGCCGATAGGCCAGATCCGCACCGGGCTCACGTCGCGCTTTGGTCCGCCCGGCGGGAGCGGGGACTACACGGAGACCCCCGCCACCGAGACCTCGCCGGCGAAGACCGCCGACCAGGTGCGCGAGGAGGATCTGGGGGTCCTCTTCAACAAGCGGAACGACGGAGACTTCTTCGTCACCCGGCTCCGCTCCGACCTCGCGCACGCGGCCCTCACGGAGGACCTCGCGCTCCAGGCGGCGAAGGACCAGTCGCTCGTCTCGAACATTCGCCAGGTCACGAAGGAGCTGAACGAGCCGCTTTGCCCGGTGTACGTCGGCTGCCAGCAGACGGGCACCGCGCCCCGCAGCGAGGCGATTCGCAGCTCCACGAACCACTGCTCCGCCGCGCCGAGCCTCGCGCCGAGCGCGCAGCAAGGCCTCGCGGCGGCCGCCGTCGGCTTCGTTGGCCTCGCCTTCGCGCGGGCCGCGCGCCGCCGCCGCAAGCAGGGCTGAGCGCCGGCCAGGGCCCGGGGGGGCGCGCGTCTCCGCGCCTCCTCGGGTATGGAGCGCCGTCGCGTGGCCCCAAGGGCTCCATGGCGAGCGGGCCGAAAAGTGGTATCCACCGGCTCTCTGGTGGCGTGTTCGCTATCCCGATGAGGAGCTCGCGCGATTCCGCGAAAGAGCTCCTTTGTGACTGGGATTGGCCGCCCCGACTCGCCAGGAGCGCGCGGCTACTTGCCGTGCCAGAGCTTCCCGCCGGTGGTGTATACGTCGCCCCAAGGCGTGGCCCAGACGGCGATCATCGTCGAGGGCGAGGGGATGGACTCCGGCGCCCACCCCGCGGCGCTCCGGCGGAGCACGATCCCCTTCGAGCCGACGACCCACATGCGGTTGAGGCCGGTCCCGTCGATGCCCTGCCAGTAGCCGTCGGTGGTGCCTGACTCGGTGTAGAGGTTGACCTCGGCGCCGACGCGGCCCCCGCTCGCGTTGAAGATGTTGAGCTTCGAGCCCGACGACATGAGCGCCGTCGCGTCGGGCACGGCCAGCACCGCGTGCGCCGGCCAGCCCGCGAACGACTTCAGTTCGAAGCCGTCGTAGTAGAAGGCGCCTTGAGCCCCGGCGCTCGCGACCATCACGTCGTTGGCCTTGAAGCCGGAGAGCGCGTTCGTGTAGTGGTGCCCGGCCGGGAAGCCGTAGAGGTACCCGAGCCGGTTCACGGCCGTGGGTGTGGCCAGGTACACGCCGTCGGAGCCCTGGTGCACGAGGAAGCGGTTGTTGCCGAGGGCGAAGAGGCCGCCGCCCCACACGCCGCCGTTGTTGAGCTGCGCCACGGGGCGCCACACGCCGCCCGCGTCGCGCCGGCGGAGGAACATGGGGCCGGTGGCGTAGTTGCCGACGAGGATGGTGACGTCCTCGCGCGTGAGCCCCGCGACCGCGAACGCCTGGGTGAAGTTGTCGAAGGTGACCCCGATGTCGACCGGCGCCCAGGTGCTGCCGTTGAAGAAGAAGACGCCGTCGCCCACGGCCCAAACGGCGTCGGGCGCGGCGCCCCACACGGCGTAAATCGTGCCTGGAGCGCCTTTGGGCGACTCGGTGACCCAGTCGAGCTCTTGGCAGAGCCCGTCGGCGCAGCTGCCGTTCTTGCAGACCCGCGTGACCTTGGAGAAGAAGCACGACGCGCCGGGCACGCAGTTGGGCTCGGGCACCCAGCTCTCGGAGCTGCCGCTGACGCAGGTGGGCTTGGGCACCGCGCCGCCGTCGAACTGGGTGATCCAGGCGTCGGTCTTGGTGCTGGCATCCGCGGAGGCGTCGAGCCCGGGGGGCGGCGGGGCGCCGTCGGGGAGCGCGCCGTCGGGGAGCAGCTCGGGGGCGGTGCCCGTGCCGGGCGGGGCCGTCGGAGAGTCGGCTGCGCCGTCGGCCGCACCCTCCTCGCCGGCCTTCAGCGTGGAGCAGGCGCCCAGCGCGGCCGCCGCGAAGGCGAGGGCGGCGCCCAGGGCGAGGAGCGGTCGCGCGACGCGCGCGCGGGGGCGGGGAGAGGAGCTCACGGTGTCAGGATACGTTGTACGCGGGGGGCGCGCCGCACCTTCCCGGATGGGGCGAACGGGGCGACCGACGTTGGCGCCAAGTGGTTGAAATTAGGTTGGGGTGGGGAGGGGCGAGCGGGGCGAGCGGGGCGACCGACGTTGGCGCCAAGTGGTTGAAATCAGGTTGGCGGGGCGCGAGGCGGCGCGGGACGGGGCGACCGACGTTGACCCCAAGTGGTTGAAATTAGGTTGGCGGGGCGCGAGGCGGCGCGAGGCGGCGCGGGACGGGGCGACCGACGTTGACCCCAAGTACCTGAAACTACGCGACTCTCACTTCCCGATGAGGAACGGGATGGTCTCGCCGCCCTCTTTCGTGCCATCGGGGAGCACGAGCAGGTAGTCGGACACCTCCGCGAGCTTGCCCGTCACGTCGGCCCCTGCCGCCAGGCCCTTGATCAGCGCGGGCCGGCTGGCGAGCGTGCCCTTGCACACCCCGTCGGCCCCGCACTCGGTCGCCTTCATCCACATCACCTCGGTCTTGCCGGGCTGCCCCGGGATCGCGAAGGGCACCCGCAAGGTGAGCGAGCCGCCGCCGCTCTTCTTCCACCGCGCCGCGACGTCCGGGGCCGCCTTGCGCGCGCGGGCCTCGGCCGCCAGCAGGCCGGGATCGCTCGTATTTCGGCCGGAGACGCGCGCCTCTTCCGCGAAGAGCTGCGCGAGGAGGGCCGCGTGCGCGTCCTCGTCGCTGGCCTCGGCGTCGTTGCCCGGAGGCGGCGGGCGGACCGTGAGGACCTCGTTGTCCGGATCGCCCGCGCGTCGGCCCGCCGGCGCCAGCCGCACCGTCACGGGCCGGGTCTTCTCCGGCGCGCGCGACAGGTCCGCGGGGGTCTTCTTCATGACCTGCGCGACGTCGGCGAGCGCCACGGTGATCGCGGGCCCGCGCTCGCCCTTCGCGAGCTTCGCGGCCACCGCGTCGAGCACGCTCGCGAGCCGCGGGCCGTCCGCCTCGGGGAAGCCGTGCATCTCCAGGTCGGGGCACCCGTAGCGCGACAGCCCCAGCGTGAGCAGGCGGTACGGGCCCGCGACGTCGTCCTCGTCCTGGGGATGGAGCTGCACGAGCAGCGACTCCGGCACGAAGAACGGCGCGCCCAGCGGGCCGCGGGGCACCCGCTCCGCGAACGCGCTCGCCGTGTCGATGCGGTGGGTCTCCTCGTCGTGCACGTAGCCGCGCAGCTCGCGCGCGAAGGCCGAGGTGAGCGCGAACGCCCCGCGAAGGGGGAGGTGGTCGGCGGTGTCCTCGCCTTGCACCTTCACCACCAAGAGCTCCTTCGTGTCGTAGAGCGCGGCGCGCTCGCCCTCGGGCACCGTGCGCGCCACGGTGGGGAGCGTGTCCTTCGGCGGGAGGATCCAGTCGGCCGCCAGCGTGACCTCGAGCATCGGGTGGCTGTCGGCGAGGAACTTGCGCACGCCGGCGCAGTCGGGGCCGCAGTCGGCCGCCGTGAGGGGCCACGCGCTGGCCGGCATCACCGCGAGCTCGCCCAGGCGCTTCGACGTCGCCTTGGGCGCGATGATCGCGAGCTCGATGCTCACCTCCGCCTCGTGGCCGATGGGCTCGTTGTCGGGCTCGAGCGCCTCGGCCGCGGGCCCGTCGGAGGCGTCGACCGCGGCGACGGTCGCGTCGGCCACACCCGCGTCGGGTACAGGCGCCGGCGGAGGCGACTCGCGCGAGAGCGCCCACGCGACGGCGAGCGCCAGCAGCGCGCCTCCCGCGAGGACCACGCCCTTCTCTTTCAGGACGGACATCGACACGGAGCGTAGCTGAGCGTCGCGGTGGCACAGCGCGTTAAATTGATGTATATCTCGAGCGCAAATGCGCGAAACTGCTCGCTCCGGCCTCTACGATCCGCGGGACGAGCACGACGCGTGCGGCCTCGGCTTCGTGGCCGACCTCGGCCGCGGGAAGAGCCACGACGTCGTGCAGCGCGCGCTGCTCGTGCTCGCGCGCCTCGCCCACCGCGGCGCGTCGGGCGCCGATCCGATGACCGGCGACGGCGCGGGCATCCTGCTCGACGTGCCGCACGCGTACCTCGAGCGCCTCCTCGGTCGCGAGGGCAAGGAGCTCCCGCCGCCCGGCGACTACGGCGTCGCGCAGGTGTTCCTCTCCCGCGACTCCGAGCGGCGCCGCGCGCAGATGCGCACGCTCGAGGCCGTGGCGCGCTACCACAACCAGAAGGTCATCGGCTGGCGCGACGTGCCGGTGGACGAGTCGAAGATAGGCCACGTGGGCCTCGCGACGATGCCGGTCATGCGCCAGTTCTTCGTGGCCCGCATGTGCGAGTCCGCGCGCTTCGAGCAGGTGCTCTTCCTCGTGCGCAAGCGGGCCGGCAAGCTGTGCTCGAAGGGCGGCTTCGGGGAAGACTTCTACGTCGCGAGCTTCTCGTCGCGGACCCTCGTTTACAAAGGCCTCATGCTCCCCGAGCTCCTCGGCGAGTTCTACGAGGACCTCGCCGAGCCCGAGCTCCAGAGCCGCTTCGCGCTCGTGCACTCGCGCTTCAGCACCAACACCTTCCCCACGTGGGAGCGCGCGCACCCGTACCGGCGCATCGCGCACAACGGCGAGATCAACACCCTCCGCGGCAACCAGGGGTGGATGCGCTCGCGGTCCGCGCTGCTCGCCTCGGACGCGTTCGGCGAGCACCTCAGCGACTTCAAGCCCATCATCCGCGAGGGCGGCAGCGACTCGGCCTCGCTCGACAACCTGGTCGACTTCCTCGTGGCGAGCGGGCGGTCGATCCCCCACGTGATGATGATGCTCGTGCCCGAGGCGTACGGCAAAGACGCGCATATGTCGCAGGAGAAGCGCGACTTCTACGAGTACCACGCGTCGCTCGTCGAGCCGTGGGACGGCCCCGCCGCCTTCGTGTTCACCGACGGCGTGCGCCTCGGCGCCATGCTCGACCGCAACGGCCTCCGGCCCGCAAAATACGTCATCACGCGGCAGGGGCTCGTGGTGCTCGCGAGCGAGTTCGGCGTCGCCGACATTCGCCCCCAGGACGTGGTCGAGAAGGGGCGGCTCCGGCCGGGCCAGATGTTCCTCGTCGACCTCCACGCGCGCCGCGTCGTCCCCGACGAGGAGGTGAAGCGTGAGGTCTGCACGCTTCACCCGTACGGGAAGTGGCTGGCGGCGAACAAGCTCGACGTCCGCCGGCTCCCCGAGGTGGAGGAGCCGCCGCCGCTCGAGCCCGCGCGCCGCGCCGAGCTCCAGCGCATGTTCGGCTACACCCGCGAAGACGTGCGCCTCTTGCTCGCGCCGATGGCCGAGCGCGGCGAAGAGCCCGTCGGCAGCATGGGCAACGACGCGGCGCTGGCCGTGCTCAGCGCGCGGGCCGTGTCGTTCTTCCGCTACTTCAAGCAGCAGTTCGCGCAGGTCACGAACCCGCCCATCGACCCCATCCGCGAGAACCTGGTGATGTCGCTCGCGACCACGCTGGGCGGCGAGGGGAACCTCCTCTCGCAGACGCCGAACCAGTGCCGCCTCGTGGAGCTGTCGCACCCGCTGCTCACCCCCACCGAGCTGCGCAAGCTCGGGCGGAACCCGTACACCGACTTCCGCGCGAAGAAGCTGGCGATGGTCTTCTCGACGGAGGGCGAGCCCGGCGCGGCCCTCGAGGAGGCGCTCTGGCGGCTCGAGGCCGACGCGGTCAAGGCGGTCGACGAGGGCTTCGCGCTGCTCGTGCTGAGCGACGTCACGTGCGACGCCACGATGGCGCCCGTGCCCGCGCTGCTCGCGACCGCGGCCGTGCACAACCACCTCGTGCGCGAGGGGCGCCGCGCGAAGGTGAGCCTCATCGTCGAGACCGCCGACGTGCGCGAGGTGGCGGACGTGGCGCTCCTCGTCGGCTTCGGCGCCGGGGCCGTGTGCCCGTACCTCGCGCTCGACCTGGTCGCCGAGCTCGCGTCGCGCGGCGAGGCGAGCGTCAGCGCCGACAAGGCCCAGGCGAACCTCTTCAAGGCGTTCGACAAGGGATTGGAGAAAATTCTCTCCAAGATGGGCATCAGCACCCTCGCGTCGTACCAGGGCGCGCAGATCTTCGAGGCCATCGGGGTCTCCGACGAGGTGTGCGAGCGCTGGCTCGGCGGCGTGAAGAGCCCCGTCTCGGGCGTGGGCCTCCACGAGATCGGCGAGGAGGTGCGCGCGCGCCACGCCTCCGCCCACACGGCCGGTTCCGCGCCCGCCGACGACCTCGCGGGGCTCGACGTGGGCGGCGTGTACGCGTGGCGGGTCGGCGGCGAGAAGCACCTGTGGACGCCCCGCACGGTCGCGAGCCTCCAGCGCGCGGTGCGCCTCGACGAGGCGGCCTCGTACGAAGAGTACGCGGCGCTCGTGAACTCGCCCGATTCGCCCGTCACCCTGCGCCACTTGTGGGAGCTGCGGCCCGACCGCGACCCCGTGCCGCTCGACGAGGTGGAGCCCGCGGCGGAGCTCGTGAAGCGCTTCGCGACCGGCGCGATGTCGTTCGGGAGCATCTCGAAGGAGGCGCACGAGAACCTCGCCATCGCGATGAACCGCATCGGCGGCAAGAGCAACACCGGCGAGGGCGGCGAGGACGAGGCCCGCTTCGCGCGCGAGCCGAGCGGCGATCTCCGCCGCAGCGCCATCAAGCAGGTGGCCTCGGGTCGCTTCGGCGTGACCAGCCACTACCTCGTGAACGCCGACGAAATTCAAATCAAGATGGCCCAGGGCGCGAAGCCGGGCGAGGGCGGGCAGCTGCCCGGCCACAAGGTCGACGCCGTGATCGCGCGCGTGCGCCACTCCACCCCCGGCGTCACGCTGATCTCGCCGCCGCCGCACCACGACATCTACTCCATCGAAGATCTCGCGCAGCTCATCTTCGACCTGAAGAACGTGAACCCGAAGGCCCGCGTGAGCGTGAAGCTCGTGAGCGAGTCCGGCGTGGGCACCGTGGCGGCGGGCGTGGCCAAGGCGCACGCCGACGCGATCCTCATCGCGGGCCACGACGGCGGCACGGGCGCGAGCCCGCTCTCGTCGCTGCAGCACGCGGGCACGCCGTGGGAGCTCGGCCTCGCCGAGGCGCAGCAGGTGCTCGTGATGAACGGCCTCCGCTCGCGCGTGGTGCTCCAGGCCGACGGCCAGCTCAAGACCGGCCGCGACGTCGTGTTCGCCGCGCTGCTCGGCGCCGAAGAGTTCGGGTTCGCCACCGCCCCGCTCGTGGCCTCGGGCTGCGTGATGATGCGCAAGTGCCACCTCAACACCTGCCCGGTCGGCATCGCCACGCAGGACCCCGCGCTGCGCGCGCGCTTCGTGGGCACGCCCGAGCACGTCGTGCGCTACTTCTTCTTCGTCGCGGAGGAGGTGCGCGCGCTCCTCGCCGGGCTCGGGTTTCGCTCGCTCCACGAGGCCGTCGGCCAGCGCCAAGCCATCGCCGTGCGCGACGCCATCGCGAACCCCAAGGCGCGCACGCTCGACTTCTCGCGGGTGCTCGCGCCCACGACGCGCGGCGGGCTCCGCCACGAGACCGACCAAGACCACGGCCTCTCGCGCGTGCTCGATCGCTACCTCCTCGACCGCTGCGAGCGGGCGCTCGCGCGCGCCGAGTCCGTGCGCGTCGAGGTGGGCGTGAAGAACTCCGACCGCACGGTGGGCGCCATGCTGGGCGGCGAGCTGTCCGCGCGCCACGGCGCGAAGGGGCTGCCCCCGGACACCGTGGTCATCGCGTGCGAGGGCACGGCCGGCCAGAGCTTCGGCGCCTTCGCGCCGCGCGGCCTCACGCTCACGCTCTCGGGGGACGCGAACGACTACGTGGGCAAGGGCCTCTCGGGCGGCGTGCTCGCGGTGTACCCGCACAAGAAGAGCACCTTCGTCGCGAGCGAGAACGTGGTCGTGGGCAACACCGTGCTCTACGGCGCCACGGCGGGCGAGGCCTACTTCGCCGGCCGCGCGGGCGAGCGCTTCTGCGTGCGCAACAGCGGCGCGGTCGCGGTGGTCGAGGGCGTGGGCGACCACGGCTGCGAGTACATGACCGGCGGCGTCGCGCTCGTGCTGGGCACGGTGGGGCGAAACTTCGGCGCGGGCATGAGCGGCGGCGTGGCGTACGTGCTCGACGAGGCGGGCTCGCTGCGTGATATGTGCAATATGCAAATGATCGAGCTCGAGCCCCTCGACGACGACGATCGCGCGCGGGTGCGCGCGCTGCTCGAGGCCCACGTCGCGCGCACCGAGAGCGTGAAGGGGCGCGCGCTGCTCCAGGGCATGCTCGGCGCCGAGGCCTCGCGCGCCCCCTTCGTGAAGGTCGTGCCCCTCGAGTACAAGCGCGTGCTCGAGGGAAGGCGCGCCGAGGCGGCGCCGGTCGCGGAGGCCGCCCGTGGCTGATCCCCGCGGCTTCCTCGAGGTGCCCCGGCAGAAGCCCGGGCGGCGCCCGCCGGCCGAGCGCGTCCACGACTTCCGCGAGCTCGTCGTCGAGCCCGCCCCCGAGGTCATCGCCAAGCAGGCCTCTCGCTGCATGGACTGCGGCATCCCGTTCTGCCACGACGGCTGCCCGCTGGGGAACGTGGTGCCCGAGTGGAACGACCTCGTCTACCGCGGCAAGCTGGACGAGGCGGCGACCTCGCTGCTCGCCACCAACAACTTCCCCGAGATCACCGGCCGCGTGTGCCCCGCGCCCTGCGAGGCGGCGTGCGTGCTCAACCTGCGCGGGGAGCCTGTCACCATCAAAGACGTCGAGCGCGCGGTCGCGAACGCGGCGCTCGCCGCGGGCCTCGCGCCGGTCCTCGCGCCGCGCCGGAGCGGCAAGCGCGTGGCCATCGTGGGCTCGGGGCCGGCCGGGCTCGCGTGCGCGCAACAGCTCGCGCGCGCCGGGCACGACGTGGTGTTGTTCGAACGCGATGACCGCGTGGGCGGACTGCTTCGCTACGGCATCCCCGATTTCAAGCTCGAGAAGGCCACGCTCGACCTCCGCGTGGCGCAGCTCGTGGCCGAGGGCGTCGAGCTCCGCGTGAGCACCCCGGTCGACGCGCGCACGGCGCGCGAGCTGCTCGCGCCGTTCGACGCGGCGGTGCTCGCGCTCGGCGCCCGCGTGCCGCGGGATCTCCCCATCCCGGGCCGCGAGCTCCGCGGTGTGCACTTCGCCATGGAGCTTCTCGACCTGCAGAACCGCGTCGTGGCCGGCGACCCGTGCTCGCCTCTCGCGACGGAGGGCCTGGACGTGGTCGTCATCGGCGGCGGCGACACGGGGTCCGACTGCGTGGGCACGTCGAACCGCTGCGGGGCCAAGACCGTCACGCAGCTCGAGCTCGAGCCGCCCCCGCCGCTCGCGCGTCGCCCGGAGAACCCGTGGCCCGAGTGGCCGCTCGTGATGCGCACCTCGTCGTCCCACGAGGAGGGCTGCGAGCGCGAGTTCGGCGTGCGCACCAAGGCGTTCCTCGGCGACGACGCGGGCGCCGTGCGGGCGCTCCTGTGCGAGCGCGTCGAGCGGCGCGGCGGCGCGTTCGAGCCCACGGGAGAGACGCTCGAGCTGCCCGCGCAGCGCGTGTTCCTCGCGATGGGCTTTCTGGGGCCGGAGCCCGAGCTGCTGGACGCCCTCGGCCTCGCGAAGGATCGCCGCGGCAACGCCGTCACCGACGCCGCGGGCCACACCTCCCGCCCGGGCCTGTTCGCGGCGGGCGACGTCTCGCGCGGTCAGTCGCTCGTGGTGTGGGCGATCGCGGACGGTCGCCGCGTGGCGCGCGGCGTCGACGCGTTCCTCCGGGGGTGAGCCGGCGCGGGGAATTCCCGCGCGAGGTCCCCGGTTGTCCGAGCACATGCGCAAGACAAGCCGCGCGCGCGCGCGCTCGCTCCTCTCGTTCGGCCTCGCGATGGCGGGGCTCTTCGTCGCGCGGGCGTCCCTCGCCGATCACTACCGCGTGCCTTCGGGGTCGATGGAACCCACGGTGCAAGTGGCCGATCACGTCGTGGTCCTGAAGGCGGCGTACGGGCTGCGCGTGCCGCTCACCGACGCCTACGTGCTCGGCCCGCGCACGCCCGCCCGCGGCGACGTGGTGGTGCTCACCTCGCCGGAGAGCGACACGGTGCTGCTGAAGCGCGTCGTGGCCGTCGGCGGCGACGTGGTGGAGGTGCGCGACGGCCGCGTCGTGCTCACACGCGGCGGTCGCTCGGTCGCAGGAGAAGACGACGCGCGCTCGCTTCAGGCCGGTCCAGGCCCGAGCCTCCCGCCGACCTTGGTGCCAGCAGGGAAGTTGCTCGTCTTGGGTGACAACCGCGGCAACAGCCACGACGGCCGCTCGTTCGGCTGGGTGTCCGAGCGCGCCCTCCTCGGCCGCGCGATCGCCGTGGTGGGCGCGGGCGGCGCGCGCGGGCTGTAGCGGCGGACCACCGTCGCCGCCCTTGTCGTCGGCCGAGGGGTCTGGTGCCATGCACACCATGAAGCCTCCTCTCTCCGTGCTCGTCGTCGGCGCGGGCGCCGTGGGGCAGGTGTACGCGAAGCACCTCGCGCAGGGCGGCGCGGCGGTCACGCTCTACGTGCGCGAGCGCCACCGGGAAGAGGCCGAGCGCGGCTTCGACCTCGTGCGCGTGCGCGGGCTCGGGCGCGCGCCGGGTCCCGACCGCCGCGAGCACCTCCGCCTCGAGGGGTGCGACGTGGTGACCTCGGCCGAAGAGGTCGCCGCGCGACGCTTCGACCAGGTCTACCTCACCGTGTCGTCCGCAGCGCTGGTCGGCCCGTGGCTCGCCGCCCTCGTGGCCGCCATCGGCGACGCGACCGTCGTGGGGCTCACCCCCAGCCCGGACGATCGCGCGCTCCTCTTCGCGGCCGGTGTGCAGCCCGCGCACCTCGTGGACGGGCTCATCTCGCTCGTGAGCTACCACAGCCCGCTCGACGGCGAGCCCGACGGCACGCCCGCAGGCACGACCTACTGGTTCCCGCCCGCTTCCCCGTGCCTGCTCTCCGGCTCGGCGCGCGTCGACGACGTGGTGGCCGCGCTCGAGCGCGGCGGCATGCCCGCGCGGCGGCACCCCGACGTGCCCCGCATGTCCGCCTTCCCCAACGCCGCCTTCATGGTCTACCTCACGGCGCTCGAGGCCGCCGGTTGGTCCCTCTCCGCGCTGCTCCAGGGCGAGGCGCTCGCCCGCGCCGTGCGCGGGGCGCGCGAGGGCCTCGCGGTGGCCGCGGTGTCCGCCGGGAAGGCTCCGCTGGCGCTGTCGCTCCTCGTGACGCGGGGCTGGCTCTTGCGCGTGGGGCTCTGGTTCGCGACGCGCGCGGCGCCCTTCCCCATCGAGCCCTACCTGCGGGCGCACTTCACCAAGGTGGGCGCGCAGACGCGGCTCATCCTCGACTCGCTCATCGCGCGCGGCGCCACCGCAGGGCTCCCGGTGGGCACCCTGCGCGCGCTCCGCGCCGACGTGTCCCGGTAAGCGCGGCACGATGTGGGTGTACTGTGCATGTAAAACGTCGCGAGCTCGCGGGCGCCGCGACCCGCCTCTTCACGAGAGCTGGTCGAGCAGCTCGCGCGCGGTCTCCAGGCTGGGGTCTTCGTCGAGCGCGCGCTTCAGGAAGCCCACGGCGCGTCGCGCGTCGCCCTGGGCCTGGGCGATCTCTCCGAGGTGTTGGTAGGCGAGCGAGCGCGGGAGCGGCGCCGCGGTCTTCAGCATGGTCACCGCGCGCAGGGCGCGGGTCGCCGTGTCCCACTCGCCGAGCTCCATGGCCAGGTACGCGAGCTCGGAGGCGACGTGGCCGCTCTGCGGATCGATGTCGAGCGCCGTGGTGAGGTGCTGGAGCTCGGCGCCGCGGTCATCGGTGGCCTGCGCGACGCGCGCGAGTCGGTGGTAGAGGGTCGAGAGCTCGCGGCTCCGGCGGCCCTTGTGCGCGCTCACCGCGGCGGTGAGCACGTCGCTGGCCTCCGCGTAGCGACCGTCGGCCGTGTACGCGTCGGCGAGCAAGGCGACGCAGTCGAGGTCGTTCGGCCTGAGAGAGCGCGCCTCCTCGAGCGGCTCGATCGCGGCCTGCGGGTCTTGGCCGTGCTGGATGAGCAGCGAGCCGGCGCGGATGAGGTGCGAGAAGCGGCCCGCGACGTCCATCGCGGCGCGCGCGTCCTCGAGGTAGAGCTCGGCCAGCTCGCGGAGGGCCAGCGTCTCGTTGTAGATGCGCTCGAGCACGTCGCGGAGCGCCTGGTTCTGCGGCTCGGCCACGCGCGCGCGCTCGACGCCGCCGCGCGCGTCGGAGAGGCGCCCCGCGCGCTCGCACGCGTTGGCGAGCCGCAGCGCCACGTCGACGATGCCGTCCTTCTCTTCGAGCGCGACGAGGCGACGGTACGAGGCGCTGGCGGCGTCCCAGCGCTCGAGCTGCTCCTCGAGGCGCGCGAGCGCCCGGATGGTCTCGCGGTCTCGCCCGTCGGCCTTCAAGAGCTCGGTGAGGATGGCGCGGGCTTCGTCGGTCTGCCCCGACTCGTGGCGGAGCTCGGCGAGGCGCAGGCGGCTCTTGCGGAAGGCCCGCGTGTCGCCTGCGTTGTTCGCCTTCGTCGCGACGCGAGCGAGGTGGGCGCAGAGCGGCTCGAGCACCATGCGGTCGCCGGCGAGGAGGGCGTCCTCCCAGTCGTCCGTGGCCTCTTCGTCGCGCCCGAGCTGCGCGCTCAGCACTGCCCGCTCCGAGAGCAGGCTGGCGCGCTCCGGGCTCTCCTCGGGGAGCTCCGCGAGCGCGCGGCCCAGCTCGTCGGCCGCCGCCTCGAGCTCGCCCGAGGCCATGAGGAGGAACGTGAGCTCGCGCAGCACGTTCAGGTCTTCGGGCACGGCCGCGCGGGCGAGGCGCATCACGCGCGCGCCCTCCCCGTTCTGCCCGAGCTCGTCGCGGTAGACCGCGGCGGCGAGCCGCAGCGTCGCGACCTTTCGCTCGGGGCTGGTGAGCGCGTTGGCCTCGAGCTCATACATCGCGGCGAGCTCCGCCCATGCGCCCTCCTCCCGGTAGCATCCTTCGAGCTCGGCCCGCAGGCGCGCGCTCTGCGGGTAGGCGGTGAACCCTCTCTCGAACGCTGCGCGGGCCCGAGCCGGCTCCTCTTGCGCCCGGAAGAGCGCGCCGAGCTCGAGCGCCAACCCTTCGGCGGCCTCGCCCGCGGTGATCGCGAGCAGGCGCTCGAGGGCGTCCGCGCGCTCGTGCGGATCGCCGCACTCGCCTGACAGCCGCGCGAGGCGCGCGAGGGCGTCGGCGTCTTCGCCCTTCACGTCGAGCATGCGCCGGTAGACGTCGCGCGCTTGCTCGGGCGCGCGGGTCTCGAGCAGGGCGCCGAGGCGCCGAGAGAGCGAGACCACCGACGGCGTGTCGCTGCGGTCGAGGGCGGCGTAGAGCTGGCTCGAGAGCAGCTCGATGAGCTCCTCCTCGCGGCCGTTGCGCTCGAGGATGCTCCCGAGCAGGATGGCCGCGTCGGCCTGGCTCGGATCCTCGTCGAGGATCTCCTTGAGCTGCGTGGCCGCGTCGTCGCCGAGCCCGAGCTTGTCGATGCCGAGCTCGACGCGGCGGAGCCGGAGTCGCGAGCGCTCGGCAGGATCGTCAACGACATCGGCTACTTGGCCGAGCAGCTGCGCGACCTTCTCGTGCTCGTTCATGCGCTCGTACACGTCGAGCAGGGGCTCCCAGGCGGCGCGGTCCTCGGGGTCGTCGAGGCGGAGATCCTCGTAGGTCTGCGCGGCGAGGTGCAGATCGCCGAGGGCGTTTGCCGCGAGCTCGGCGACCTCGAAGTAGAGCGCGCGCGCGTCCTCGCCCGTGGCGGTCTCTGCGGCCTCGCGCTTCAGCAGGATGGCCTCGCTGAAGTCCTGCTTCTCCACGCGGAGCGTGGCGAGCTCGACGAGCGCCCAGAGGCGATCTTCGGTGGTGTGGCCGTCGCGCTCGAGGAAGCGACGGAGCCAGAACTCGGCGAGGTCCGCGTCGGGCAGGCCTCTCGCGGTCTCGACCGCCTCGCGCAATACGTAGGCCTCGGCGAGGCCGGCAGCCCAGCGCCTCGTGAGCGCGTCGACGAGCGCGCGCGGGTACCCCTGGCGGCCCACGCGCTCGTAGAGGGCGAGCACGCGCTCCTCGCCGGGGTGGGCCTCCGCCGCGTGGCGGAGGATGGGCTCGGCGCGATCGAGCAGCGGCTCACTCTCGAGGGCGTCCTCCAGGGCGTCGCACGCGTCATCGACCGTCACCTTCGACTTGAACTGGAGCTGCGCGAGGCGGTAGAGCGCGTCGCTCGACTCTTTCCCGAGCGCGATGCGCGCCGCGAGGGTGCGCGCCTGGCCGGCCTCGTCGCCGAGCGCCTCGTACATGCGATCGAGCGCCTCCAGCGTCCCGTGGGAGCTCGGATCGAGCTCGTGGGCCCGCTCGTACGCGGCGACCGCGGCGCGCTCGTCGCGCACGCCGGTCTCGTAGACGCGCCCGAGGCGATGGTGCAGCTCGGCGGCCATCGACGCGGGCTTCTCGGTGACGCGCGCGAGCTCGCGCAGCTCCTCGGCGTAGCGCGACACGAGCCCGAGGCGCGTGGCGAGCTCGAGGCTCTGCTCGTGCGCGAGCTGCGAGCCGGGCCGGATGGCGATCGCCTCGAGCCACGCGTCGAGGGCGGCCTCGGGGCTCTGCAGGTGCTCGTCGAGCACCCGCGCGAGCTCGACCGTGCCGTCGAAATCGCGATCGTCGCGGGCCTCCGCGCGGTTCTTCGCGAGGCGCTGGGTGAGCGCCCGGACGAGGCCGTGGAAGTTCTCGCGCTCTCGCAGCGAGCGCTCGAGGCGTCGACCTTCGGCGTCGCTGTCCGCCGCGACCTCGAGCGCGGACTCGAAGAGCTCGGCGGCGCGATCGTGCTGCTCCTGCCGCTGCGCGATCTCCGCGAGCTCGACGAGCACCTCGCTGCGCGAGATGCCCGCGGCGCCCTGGAGCGCGTCGTGGCGCCTGAGGACGGTGAGGAGCGCGCGGTACGAGCGCTCGGCGCGATCGAGCTGCCCGTCGTCGCGCGAGAGCTCGGCGAGCGTGCGCAGGATCTCGGGGTTCGCCGGGTCGATGCGGGTCGCCGCGTCGAGCTCCACGAGCGCGCGCGGGCGGTCGCCCACGACGAGGTCGAGCCGCGCGAGGTGGTAGTGCACCGGCGCGCGCTCTTTCGGGCGCCGCCCCGCGAAGTCGTCGATGATGGCGCGGAGCATGACGCGGGCCTCGTCGATGCGGCCGCTGAGGCCGAGGGCGTCGGAGAGCGCGAGCCGCACCGCGCGCTCCTCGGGGGCGAGATCGCGAGCCATCTCGAGCAGGGGGATCGCGCGCTCGGGCTCACGCACCTCGGTGCAGTAGAGCTCGGCGGCCTCGCGCAGCCGCGAGAGTCGGGTCGCCTTGTCGGGCGCGTACTGGGCGCCCGCGGTGAGGGTGCGCGCGAGGCTCGCGAAGTCGTCGCGCTCTCGGTACGTGGCGAGCAGGCGCGCGCGGAGGGGCTCCGCCTCGGGCGTGCGCGCGACCTCCTCCTCGAGCCGCTCGATCGCGAGGACCAGGCGATCGGCCTTGATGAGCGCCGAGACCATGCGGAGCACGACGTCGACGCGCTCCTTGCCGCGGCTCACGTGGCGGAGTCGCTCGAGGTACTCGGCGGCGTCGCCGTGCTCCGCCGCGTCGGTCGCGAGCGTCGCGAGGGCCGCTAGCGCGGTGGGGCGCGGCTCGAGCGCCACGACGCGGCGGTAGTGCTGGGCGGCGAGCGCGGGCTGGGCGAGCCGCGCGGCGGCGACCTCGGCGGCGCGCTCGAACCACTCGGCGGCCTCCGCGCGCTCCACGTCCGCCTCGGCGCGCTCGGCCTGCGAGGCGTAGAGCGCCGCGAGGTCCGCAAAGCTCCGCTCTCGCTCGAGGAGCGTCACGAGCTCGGTGACGGTCTCGCCGTGGCGAGGTGCCTCCTCGAGGTTCTGGCGAAGGGTGGCCATGGCCTGCCCGGAGTCTCCCAGCTGCGCCTCGATGCGCGCGGTCTCGATGCGGAGCATGAGCCGCACGCTTCGGTTCTCGCACACCTCGACGCGCCGCCGCGCGAGCGTGAGGAGATCGCGCTGCCGGCCCTCGCGCGTGAGGATGCCCGAGAGCGCGCGGACGGCCTGCTCGTCGCTCGGGTCTTCCTCGAAGAGCCGCTCGTAGAGCGTGATCGCGCGGGCCGACGCTTCGAGCTCGCCCGCGAACAGCCCGGCCGCCTCGAAGCGCAAGGCGCGCGACTCCCCGCGCGGGAACGGGAGGAGCGAGGTCTCGAGGAGCAGCTCGGTCACGCGCTCGAGATCGCCCTCGGCCTTGTGAATGTCCACGAGCTCTCTCACGCCCTGCCGGATGTACCCGGCTGGCTCCGCGGGCATCCCAGAGGACACCGCGGTGTCGGCGTCCTCGCCGACCCAGCGGTCGGTCGCGAGCTTCACGAGCCGCGCGAGGATCGATTTGGCGAGCGCGCGATCGGCCACGTGGTCGCGCGCCGTGTCGGCCGCCTCGCGGAGGAGATCGAGGTCACCGCCGGTGGTGTGGGAGAGGCGGAGGAGGCTGTCGATCAGCGGGCGCCCGCGCGAGCGCCGCTGGAGCTGCGCGAGCTCGGCGAGGAGCTCTGGCACGTCTCGGCCGTGGGCGAGCGCGCGCAAGAACGCCGCCTCCGCGCTGTCGGGGTCGCCCCTCCGGTCGCGATGCCATCGGGCGAGCTGGGTCTCGAGCGCCCGCGCGAGGTCGGAGGGGTCGCCCCGATCGGAGACGACCGCGGCGAGCGCGAACGTCGCCGCGTCCCACGCGGTCGCGCCGGCCGCGGCGTCCTCGAAGGCCGCGAGCAGCTCGGGCGGGAGGGCGCCGACCGCGAAGGCGGACTCGACGAGCGCGCGCGCCGCGGCGTCCCATCGCATGACGCGCCCCGCGTTGCGGATGGTGGCGCGCGCGGCCTCGAGGTTGCCGGGGTCGTCGGCCGCGACGCGCGCGAACGCGACGAGCGCCGCGCGAGGATCGTCGAGGCGCGTCTCGAGCACCTCGCCCATGCGCGTGCGGAGCCCGGGCAGCCACGGGGGCTCGGCCTCGATGCTCTCCTTCGCCTCGATCGCCTCGCGCTGGGCGTCGGCCACCGAGCGCCACTGCCGCGTCAGCTCCGCGAGGCGGAACAGCTCCGTCGCCGTGTCGGCGCGGCCTGGATCGAGGAGGAACGCGCGCCGAATCAGCGAGAACGCGGCCTCGCGATCGTCGCCGCGTCGCTCGGAGAGCTGCGCGGCCTCGTGGAACACGGCGATGCGCGCTGGGCCGTCCTTCGCGGTGGCGATGCGGTGCTCGGTGAGCTCCAGCGTGCTCCTCCACTCGTCGGTGGCGCCGAAGGCGAACAGCAGCACGCGCACGGCCTCGGCGCGCACCTCCGGGCGACGGAGGAGCGCCCGGAGCCCGGCGCGCGCCCCCTCGCTGCGCGGGTCCTTCTGGAGGGCGGACTCGTAGCTGGCGATGGCGGTGGGGCCCGTCTCCAGGTACTCGCGCGCCACGTCGCCGAGCTCGCAGAGGAACGACGCCTGCACCTCGGGGGCGGCTGGGCGGTGCGCCGCGCGCTCGAGGAGCGCGGCGAGCTTCTCCCATTGGCGCGACGCGCGGTAGAGGGAGAGCCGCGCGCGGATGTTCTCGTCCGACTCGCCGAACTCTTGCTCCTCGGCGTCCCACGCGCGGATGGCCTCCTCGACCTCGCCGAGGGTCTCGCCGAGGAGGTTCGCGATGCGCACGTAGTCGGCGCGCCGCGCGGCGGTGGACCGCGTGGGCAGGCGGCAGCGAAGGCCGAGCACGGCCGCGAGCTCTTTGCTCTGCCCGGTGCGGTCGAAGAGGGCGACGAGGCCGTCCAGCGCCGCCGCGTCGCTCGGCGCGAGCTCGAGGCACGCCTCCCACGCCCACGTCGCGCGCTCGAGCTCTTGCGCGTCGGTCGCGAGCCGCGCGGCCTTCGCGAACACCGCGTAGCGGACCTCGGGCTCGGGCTCGAGGGCGGCCTGCCGCTCGAGCACGTCGAGGTGCTCGAGGGTGCGGTGCGCCGCGGCGAGCAGGGGCTCGGCGGCGCGGCACGCGGCGAGCTGCACTTCGTCGGAGGCCTGCGGGCTCGCGAGCACCCGGGTGAAGAGCTCGATCGCCTGGTCGGGGTCCTGCAGCCGCTCGGTCACGACGAGCCCCGCGTGCAGGGTGAGCTCGACGCGGAGCGCCTCGTCGTCGCAGCGCTCGGCGACCTCTACGAGCACCTCCACGAGCCGCGGGAAGTCGTTCACGCGGCTCGCGAGCTGCTCGAGGTGATCGCGGTGGCCCTTCACGGTGGGCTCGAGCAGCACGAGCTGCACCACGTGGTCGAGCGCGTCGCGCGGATCGCCCAGCGTCTCGTGCAGCACGGCGATCTGCTCGTGACGACGCGCGCGCTCCTTCGCGCCCTTCACGGCCTCGAGCTCGACCTCGAGGATCCGCACGAGGTCGCCCTCTTGCTGCGTGGCGGCGTAGCGCTCCTTCAAGATCGCGGCGGCGCGCTGGCGCGCCTGCGCGCGCTTGCCGGACGGGCGCGTCGACTTGGTGTCGTCGCGGCCCGCGTCTGCGCCGGCGCTGGTGGACGCGAGGATGCGCTCGAGGATCGCCTCGACGTCCTTCCGCGGCCCGAGCTCTGGCTCCCGCGCGACGAGGTCCTCGACGATCGCGAGCGCGGCCGCGACGTCCTTCAGCTCGTCCACCCAGATCTGGGCGATGCGCGCGCGCACGTCCTGCCCCTCGCGCTCCGGGAGGTTCGGGATCTGGCTCGTGTACAGGGCGATGAGCTCGCGGAAGCGCCCTGTGCGCTCGTAGAGGCGCTCGAGCGCGGCGTCGACCCGGGCGACGCTCGGCGTGAGCCCGCGCAGCTGCTCCAGGTAGTCAATGGCCTTGACGGGATCGCTCGCGAAGTCCTTGGCGACCTGCGCGGCCTCCTCGAGCAGCTCGACCCTCGTGTCGGGGGGCGCCGCCACGATCGCGCGGTCGAAGAGCCCGAACAGATCCGTCCACCGCTCCTCGGCGTCGAACAGGAGCTTCAGGCGATCGAAGGCCCACGGCTCGTTCGGGTCGGTCTCCAGGATGCGCTCGAGGACCCGCGCGCTTCGGTTCGAGTCGTCGAACCACTCCTCGAAGAACGAGACCGCCCGCTTGCCCAGCTCCACGGCGTCCTCGCGGGAGAGCGACCCGTCGAGCGCGGTCTCGTAGAGCTCGGCGACCGGCGACGGCGTCTCGAGATCGCGGCAGAGCGACTCGGCGCGGTCCCACAGCGCCGCGCTCGTGGGCACCCGGGCGGCGGCGTGCAGCACCGCCTCGAGCGCCTCGGACCTGTGGCCGCGGCTGGTCTGGAGGTCGACCACCTCCTCGTACCAGCGGAAGAGCGCGTCGGGGGTCTCGCCCGCCTCCTCGGCGCTCGCGATGAGGTCGCTCAGGATGGCCACCTTCGCGTCGAGGTCGTCGGCGAGCTCGAGCGCCCGATCGAAGGTCTCGACCGCGCGCGTGCGCACGGCCGGCGCGCGCAGGAGCCGCGAGCCGAGGGCGAGCGCGCGCGGATCGTGCGGGGTCGACTCGAGCACCGCGGCCACGCTGGCGAGGGCCTCGGAGAGCCGGGTCGTGCGCGACACCAAGATCTCGGCGATGTCGAGGTCGAGCAGGTTCCGCGCCTCGCCGTTCGACCGGTCGCGGCGCGCCAGGAGCGCCGCGACGGTGCCCTCGACGTCGCCCGCGGCGAGCGAGAGGCGCGCCACGCCGTCGAGCGCGTCGGTCTGCTCGGGGTCGAGCTCGACCACCCTCCGGTAGAGCAAGAGCGCGCGCTCTGCGTCACCCAGCACGCGCTCCTCGGCCTCGGCCCACCGCGAGAGCAGCGTCGCCCGCTCCGAGTCGTCGGCGCGCTCGACGCGGAAGTTCCACACCCAGCGCAGGTCGTTGTGCCGCGAGTTGCCGCCGTCGGTCGACCCGTCGGCGAGCGTGAGCGGCGCCGAGTCCGAGAGGGCGAGCTCCTCGAGCTCGGTGAGCGCGCTGGTGGTGCGCGCGTGGTCGAGCACGTTCCCGCGGAGGACGCTGCGGTACGCGAGCGCGGCCTCCTCGTAGCGGTCCGGATCGCGGCCGAGCAACCGCGCCTTCGCGAGCACGAGGTCGGCGTGCAGCGCCTTGTCCCGCCCGTCGGCGTTCGCCGTGAGCTTGGCGTCGAGCGCCTCGCAGAAGAGGTCGGTGTCGCCGGTGCGCGCGGCCAGGTCGCCGAACATCGTGAGGACCGCCCGGTCCTCCGGCGCCACGTCGAAGGCGGCCGCGGCGGTCGCGAGGGCGCCCCGGTCGTCGCCGAGAGACTGCGACAACACCTTGATCTTCTTCAGCATCAAGGCGACCCGCGCGCGCGGCTCGTCCTCCGACGCGAGGAGGATGTCGAGCAGGGCCGGCAGCCTGTCGAAGGCGCCCCGCTCCTCCGCCAGGCTCACGAGCTCGGTCGCCGCGCCCACGTCGAACGGCGCGACGCGGAGGAGCGTCTCGTAGAGGCGCGCGCCCACGTCTTGCTCTCCGAGCGCGAGGGCGAGGTCGGCGGCGGCCCGGAAGCGCTCCTTCGCGCGGTCGGGGTCGTCCTTGCCCTCGAGGGCGAGGGTGCCGAGGCGCTCGAGCAGGTCCACGTGCTCGCGCACGTCCGGGGTCTCTCGCAGGCGGCGCTCGAGGACCGCCTCCGCGAGATCGGCGTCCTTCAGCGTCGTGGCCACGCGCTCGACGACGGTGAGCTCGACCCCCGCGAGGGCCGCGTCGGCGAGCAGCACGGCGAGGTGGTGCCGCGCGCGGTCGGGCTGGCCGTGCGCGGCGGCGACGTCGGCGAGCTGTGCACGCAGCCTGCGCGACTCCTCCTGCGAGACGGTCTCGAGGCTCCGCTCGAGCACGTCGCACAGCTCCGCGTATCGCTCGGTCTCGGCGAACAGGGCCGCGAGCGCGGCGAACGCCTCTCGATCGTGCTGGTCGTCGGCCAGGGCGCGCTGGTAGGCCTCGATCGCCGCCTGCGGGTTCAAGAGCTCGTAGCGCTCGATCGAGCCGATGCCGTGGAGGAGCTGGCGTCGCCGCTCGCGCTCGGGATCCTGCTCGAGGGCCGAGCGGTAGAGGGCGACGCGCTCCTCTGCGTTCCCTTGCTCCTTCAGCAGCTCGTCGACGCGCGACATGAGGTCCTCGGACGACGGATCGAACGCGAGCGCGCGCCGGTACACGCCGAGCGCGCTCGCCACGTCGCCCGCGAGCGAGAGCGCGTCGCCCGCGCGGCGCGCGAGCGCCAAGAGCCCGGGCGAGTCGACCTCGAGCTCGCCGAGGGCCGCCGAGAACAGCGCTGACCGCCGCTTCGCGTCGAGCCCCAGCGAGAGGCGCTCGGCGCGCTCGAGCCAGGGCAGCACCTGGTCCTTGCCGTGCGCGGCGTCGCGGAGACCGAGCGCCGCCAGCTCGACGGCGCGCTCCGGCACGGTCTCCTCGGCGACGCGCGAGGCCTCGAGGAGCGCGGCGAGGCGCGCGGGCAGGCCGTCGGCCTCCTCGACGCGCACCTCGAGCACCCGCAGGAGGCCGGCCGTGTTGCGCTCGGCGCGGTACACGGGCTCGAGCACCTCCGCGGCGCGCGCGCGGAGCGGCTTGTTCGAGAGGAGCTTCTCGAGGGTGCCGCGGGTCGTGGGCTCCTGCGGGTCGAACTCGAGCACGCGCGAGAAGATCTCGAAGGCCTCGACCTCGTCGGCGAGGCGCGTGAGGTGCACGTGGCCGAGCCGCGCCAGGATCGCGGCGCGCTCTGCCTCCGGCGCGATGTCCGCGTCGGCCGCCAGCACCTCCGCGAGCGACGCCCAGTCGCGCTGGGCCTCGAGCAGCGGAATCCATGCAAGATGCACGTTTCGTGTCGCGCCGTAGCGCTCGGCGATGCCTCGCCACGCGGCGGCCGCCTTCGCCACGTCGCCGCCTTGCTGCGTCAGGATTTCGGCGGCGCGGAAGGCGAGCTGTCGGGCCTCGGCGCGCGAGCTGGTCTCCTTCTCGCGTTCGAGCAGCACCTGCGCCAGCTCGGCGACGTTTTGGCAGCGCTCGTGGAGCACCTCGAGCTGGGCGAGCGCGTGGGCGCGGCTCGGGCCCTCGGTGAGGCGCGTGTACGCGACGATCGCGCGCGCGTCGTCGCCCCTCGACGCCGCGAGCTCGGCGAGCTGCTCGTTCGCCGACCGCCGCAGCTCGGGATCGGGCTCCAGCTCTCCGACCTTGTCGAGCACGTCGGTCAGCGCGCGCGTATCGCCCTCGGTGGTGTAGACGTCCACGAGCTCGTGGGCGGCGCGCACGATCGCGGTCGGATCCGCCTCGGGCATGCTCAAGATGCTCACGAAGGTGGCGCGCGCGCGGCGCAGATCGCCGCCGACGCGGAGGAGCACCCCGGCCTCCGCCGCGATGCGGGAGCGCACGGCGAGCTCCTTCGCCGCCGTCGCCACGCGCGTGAGGCTGCGAGCGGCGTCGAGGGCGGTGCCGAGCCCGACGGCGAGCTCGACGTACCGGGCGCGGAGATCGTCGTCCGTGGGGTCGATGGCGAGCGCCGCGTCGAACGCCTCGAACGCCGCGGCGCTCTGCTGGAGGGCGTCTTGGCGGAGCGTGCCGAGGCGCTTCAGCACCCCGAAGCGCTTCGCGCCCCGCGTGTGCTCGAGCTCGATGACGAGGAAGCGCTCCATCTCGACCACGTCGCCCGTCGCGAACGCCGCGCGAGAGAGCGCCGCGGCCGCCCGCCCCGCGTTGGCCTTGTTGACCAGGAGGCGCTCCGCGACGCGGCGGGCCTCCTCGTGGAACGGGTCGGCCGCGAGCACGAGCTCGGCGTGCGGGAGCGCGCGCTCCGGCTCCTGGAGCTGGTTCGAGTAGAGGTCGATGAGACGCTGCCGGATCGTGGAGGCCTCCTCCTCGGTCGGCTCGGGCGTCGTCGTGAGCGCGCCCTCCAGCAGCTTGGCGACGTCGCGGTGCCGGTTCTGCTTGATGTACCGCCCCTCGAGCGCGATCCGCGCGTCGACGTCGTCGGGGACGAGCTTGAGGAGCATCTGGAGCACGTCGACCCCGCGGTCATCCTGGGCGCTGAGCGGCTCGTAGAGCGCGGCCGCGCGCCGGAGCAGCGCGATCTTCTCGCCGACGTCGTGGCGGTGCGTGACCGTGGAGAAGCAGAGATCCGCCAGCTTCTTGTGCTCGCCCGCCTGGGTCAGCGCGCGGTCGAGCGCCTGGAAGGCGGGCGGGTAGCCGGGCGAGAGGGCGATGGCGCGCTCGAGGTAGCTGATGGCGCCGAAGTCGTCGCCGAGCGCCTCGAGGAAAAAAGCGGACGCGTGCACCAAGAACTCCGCGCCCGTCTGGCTGGAGACGCTCTTCAGGCGCTTGCCCTGCATCACGAGCTCGAACGCGAAGGCGAGCTCCGACACGCGATCGTCGCGCAGCGCGGCCGCCGTGAGGGCCTCCCACGAGCCGGGGGGCAGCTCGCCGCGGGTGAGCGCGAGCAGCATGTGGTCGAGCAGCGCCTCCTCGTTGTCGAGGGGGGCCTCGAGGGCTGCCAGGATGTCGGTCGCCATGGGGTGGGTGTGCTCCCTCCCGGGGCTCGCCGTGAGCCCGCGGGCCCCCAGGTTACCCGCTCCCGCCCCGCCTGGCGCAAAACGGACAGCCGTCGCGCGGCGCACGCCTTCGCGTCCCCGTTTTCCTTGACGTTCGGGACCACGCTACCTATACGCCCCCCTAACTCCGCTCCGCCGGCACCCCGCCACGCGCCGCGCGCCCCCCGCCATGCCCGCACCCGTCGAACCCGCGCTCGAATCCGAAAAAAGCGAGCCTCGTCGCGTGGTCGCGACGGCACCTCTGGCCGACTACGTGGCCCTCGCGAAGCCGCGGATCACCACGATGGTCGTCATCACCACGGCAGGCGGCCTGTGGCTCGCGCACCGCGCCTCGCTCACCGCCGCCGGGGCGAGCGCGCTGACGTGGCCCGTCGTCTTGTGCACCCTCCTCGGCACGGCCCTCATCGTGGCCGGCGCCAACGCGCTCAACATGTACATCGAGCGCGATTTCGACCGGAAGATGGAGCGCACCAAGAACCGCCCGCTCCCCACCGGGCGTATGGCGCCGCGGGCCGCGCTCTGGTTTGGGGTCGTGGCGTCCTCGCTCTCGGTGCCCCTGCTCGCCATCGGCGTGAACGCGCTCACGGCGCTCCTGGCCGTCCTCGCGAACCTGAGCTACGTGCTCGCGTACACGCCGCTCAAGCAGCGCTCGCACCACGCGCTCCTCGTGGGCGCGATCCCCGGCGCCATCCCGCCCCTCCTCGGGTGGACGGCCGTCACCGGCCGCATCGATCCGGCCGGCTTCGTGCTCTTCGCCTTCATGTTCACCTGGCAGGTGCCGCACTCGTTGGCGATTGCCCTCTTCCGCAAGGGCGAATACGCGCGCGCGGGGCTCGTGGTCATGCCGAACGTCACCGGCGACGACGCCGTGAAGCACGCGATCGCGCGCTGGCTCGTGCCGGTCGTGGCCTCGTCGCTGCTGGTCGTCCCCCTCGGCCTCGTGGGCGGTCCCGTGTACCTCGTCACGGCCTCGCTGCTCGGCGCGCTCTTCTTCGGCGTCGGCGTGCTCGGCCTCGCGCGCCCGGGCGCCGATCGCAAGTGGGCGCGGAGCCTCTTCGGCGTGTCGCTCGTGTACCTGGTCGGGGTCTTCGCCGCGATGGTGCTCTGCGCCTAGCCGCGCTGCGGCGCTGAGGCACTAGAGCCGAGGCGGGGGAGCCGGCGCGCCCGACGGCTTCGGCGGCGCCGGCCTGGCCGACGAGGCCGGCGCGACAGGCTTGCTCGGCTTCTGCGCCGACACGTGCGGCTCTGGCGCGTGCGGCGGTGGCGGTGCGCTCGCCGAGGGAGGCGCGCTCGCGCGCGGCGCGACCTCCGCGGCGGTCGTCGCGGTGGCGGGGACAGTGGACGCGACGGGGGTGACGGCGGACGCGGCGGGGTTTGGCGAGGCC